>NZ_JBFAJY010000040.1:0-78572 GCF_040655445.1 Streptomyces sp. NPDC050423 | reverse complement strand
GGGCATGGCCGATGGCGTGGCCAACGGCAACTTCGGTCCGGGAACCAAATCCGGCCTCGCGGACCACACCCCGCACACCATGGTGTGCGGGGCGCCGGCGGTCGCGTACGCGGGGCCTGACTCAGCCGAGGCCGCGGGAGTCCTGCTTGAGGGCGGTGTCCACGGTCAGCGCCGTCGCGATCACCAGGCTCCGCAGTGGCTCGGGCAGCTGGTAGTGGATCTGCAGCACGTAGTTGTCCGCCGTGGTGAACAGCGTCTTGGCGAGGCCTTCCCAGGTCTTGGTGATCCGGGCGATCTCGGCGTCGTTGTGGTCCACGATCGCGAAGTTCCAGGCGCGCCAGTTCTCCGCCTTGATCGCACCGACCTGCTGTCCGTCGACCATGATCGCAAAGTTGATCTTGCCGATGGCGTTCTGCTGGACGATCTCGCCGACCTGTCCGCCGTCCGGCCGCTGCACGATGACCCGGGACTTGATGAACTTCGCCGGGCGGGTGAGCAGGAGCTGCGGCTGACCGTAGGCGTCACGGATTTCGAGACGGTGGGTCAGGTACTGGTCGATGCTGGTGAGGAAGCGCACCACCTTGCGGAACGCGCCCTGGCCCACCTCGACGACCGAGCCGACGGTGTTGCCGTGCTGGTCGAAAACGCTGTACTCGTTCGTGACCTCGATCAGCTTGGCCTTCTGGTTCACCACCAGGACCTGCTGATCGAAGAGCGAGCCCGCACCCGGGGCGCCGCCCTGCTGGGGCACCGCGGCCGGCTGCTGGTACTGCTGCTGGGCGGGCGCCTGCTGCTGGTGCTGCGGGGCCGCCTGCTGCTGCGGGGCCTGCGCCTGAGCGGGGGCCTGGCCCTGGGCCGGAGCCTGCGGCTGTCCGCCCGCCGGGTTGGTGTGCTCGGTCCACTGGGAGCCGTCCCAGTAGCGCAGCAGCTGGGGCGCGCCGTGCGGATCCGGATACCAGCCCGCAGATACGTTCGAGTGCGTTGTCACCGGGGCACACTATCTCGCCACGTCGCCGGCGGAACCCCCTCCCCGCACATCCACAGCTCCCCGAACCGCGATCCGCACTCATTGAAAGTTCACACACCGGTACGATGTCCGGGATGAACAGGCCGAGTGAACGAACCGACCGGGTACGCGACGCCCGCGCCTCGGTGCTGCTCGGCTGGGTGTTCGTCCTGCTCGCCATGGTGTCGTGCTGTTCGCTCACCGCTACGCAGTCCGCCGAGGCGCGGCACGGTGCCGCCTTCGCCTCCGCTCCCCGGGCCTTCACTCCGGTGCCCGCCGCCGCCGCGCGGATCGTGGCGGCCGACGCCCCTGGAGACCGGGGCGACGGGAGTTCCTGCCACATCACGCCCGAGCACTCGACGCCGGTCGTGCTGCCCACCCCGCCCGCACCGGCCGCGCTCCCCTGCGCCCCGGCCGTCCTCCCGGCCGGCTCCCTCACCGGCGCCGAACGTATCCGGGGCCCCTCCGACGACTCCGCCGGCGACGTCGACCACCTGCGCCTTCAGGTTCAACGGATCTAGGTCGTGCAGCAGCCTGTCCCCCTCTCT
The DNA here is from genome assembly GCF_040655445.1 of Streptomyces sp. NPDC050423. Classification (NCBI taxonomy): domain Bacteria; kingdom Bacillati; phylum Actinomycetota; class Actinomycetes; order Kitasatosporales; family Streptomycetaceae; genus Streptomyces; species Streptomyces sp. NPDC050423. The sequence continues at coordinate 77,018 of NZ_JBFAJY010000040.1, read as the reverse complement.
CCGGGGACACATCCACCTGCCCGCAAACCGTCCGGCTCACCGAACCCGAGGAACCTCCATGGCCTCCGCCAAGAAGCAGCCCACACCTGCCACCGCCCGCCGCGCCAAGCTGGACGAGGCCCGCCGCAAGGAGCGGGCCCGAGAGCGCCGCAGCCGCATCGCCACGATCACCGCCGCCGTCGCCGTCGTGGCCGGTCTCGTCGCGGGCGGCGGCTATCTGATGAACGCCTCCGACAAGCAGGACAAGGCCGAGACGGCCGCGAAGTCCTCCCCCGTCCAGGGCGAGAAGAGCTGGGACAAGCTCTCGCGGGAGCACGTCGACAAGAAGGTCGACTACCCGATGAACCCGCCGGTCGGCGGCGACCACAACCCGGTCTGGATGAACTGCGACGCCGACGTCTACACGGAGGCGATACCGAAGGAGAACGCGGTCCACTCGCTGGAGCACGGCGCCGTCTGGGTCACGTACACCGGCAAGGCGAAGCCCGCCGACATCAAGAAGCTCGGTGAACGGGTCTCGGCCACCCCGTACTCCCTGATGAGTCCCGTCGAGGACCAGGCCGCCCCGCTGATGCTCAGCGCCTGGGGCAAGCAGCTGACCGTGAAGAGCGCCACCGACGCCCGGGTGGCGCAGTTCTTCACCAAGTACGTCCAGGGCCCGCAGACCCCCGAGCCGGGCGCCGCGTGCAGCGGCGGGATCGCCAAGTGACCTCCTCGGCACGTACGTCCCGCCCTCTGGTGCTGGCCGGCGGCGCTCTGCTGCTGCTGGCGCTGGCCCTGGTCGCGCTCATGCCGGCGCGCCCCTCTGTCTCCGCCCCGGCCACGACGGCGGCGGCGTCCGCTCCCGCTGAGGGCTCGGCGGACGTGGGGTTCGCACGTGACATGGCGGTCCACCACCAGCAGGCGGTCGAGATGTCGTTCATCGTCCGGGACCGGACCACCGATGAGGCGGTGCGCCGGCTCGCGTTCGACATCATCAACACCCAGGCCAACCAGCGCGGCATGATGCTGGGCTGGCTGGAGATGTGGGGCCGTGCGAAGAGTTCGCCCGGCCCGCCCATGGAGTGGATGGGCCACACGTTCACCCCGCGCGGCGACGGGGCGCTGATGCCCGGCATGGCGACCGACGACGATCTCGACGCGTTGCGGGCGGCGAAGGGCAGGGACGCCGAGGTGCTGTTCCTGCGGCTGATGACCGCGCACCACCGGGCCGGTGCGGACATGGCGCAGGCCGCCGCGGGCGCGGCGGGCACCGACGAGATCAGGAACCTGGCATCCGGCATGGTGCTGGGCCAGCGGTCGGAGATCGCGCTCATGGCGGACATGCTCAAGGAGCGCGGGGCCCCGTCCTGACCGCACCGGCCCCGGCCACGCCCCTTGAGCAGGGCGTGGCCGGGGCCGGTGCGCACCGCACCGCGACCGTACGGACGTACGGGATCACATAGGCTCGGCACCGATATGAAGAGCAACCTCACGCCTCTGGGGCCCAAGGCCGACAAGGACACCGTCCGGCGCAGCAACCTCAGCCTCGTGCTGCGGGCCGTCCGCGACGAGGGCGAGGGCGAGGCGACCCGGGCCGGGGTCGCCGCGCGGGTCGGGCTGACGCGGGCCGCGGTGTCCTCGCTCGTCGAGCAGCTGCTCGACAGCGGGTTCCTCACCGAGTCCGGCAAGACGTTCAGCGGGCAGGCCGGCCGGCCCGGCACCGCGCTCAAGACGGCCCGGACCGGTCCGGCCGGGCTCGGCGTCGAGGTCAACATCGACTATGTGTCGGTGTGCGTCGTCGACCTGGCCGGCACCGGCCGGGTCCGGCTCACCGAGCACCTCGACAACCGGGGCGCGCCGCCCGCCGAGGTGCTGGCGCGGGCGGCCGGGATCGCCGCGCGGACCCTGGAGTCGGCGGCCGGGCAGGAGCTGTTCCCGGTCGGTGTCACGTTGGCGCTGCCCGGTCTGGTCTCGGGCGGCTCGGTGCGCCAGGCCCCGAACCTGGGCTGGAACCAGGTCCCGGCCCAGGAGCTGTTCGCGGCCTCACTCGCCGCCGAGCGCCCCGGCCACGAGGCGCTGACCGTGAGTTCGGAGAACGAGGCCAATCTGGCGGCGCTGGCCGAGCTGTGGTTCGGCGGGCTGGAACGGATCCGGAGCTTCCTCTATCTGACCGGCGAGATCGGTGTCGGCGGCGCCCTGGTCATCAACGGCGAGCTGCTGCGCGGGGCGCACGGGTTCGCCGGGGAGATCGGGCATGTGGTGGTGGACTCGGAGGGGCCGCAGTGCCGGTGCGGTTCGCGCGGCTGTCTGGAGCAGTACGCGGGGCAGGCGGCGCTCCTGCGGGCCGCCGGTATCGAGGAGACCGGCAGCGGCGTCGGGGTCGCCGAGCTGGAGCGGCGTACCCGGGCGGGCGACGAGCGGGCGGTGGCCGCGGTCGCCGGGGCGGGCCGGATGCTGGGCCGGGTGCTGTCCGGGGCGGTGAATCTGCTGGACCCCGACGCCGTGGTGCTCGGCGGGATCTACCGGAACCTGATGCCGTGGCTGTCGCCGCCCGTCGACCAGGAGCTGACGGACCGGGTGGTGTCCGGGCTGTGGTCCCCCGGCAGCGGCAGGCTGCGTGCCTCGTCCGTCGCGGGTGACGCGGCACGGGGTGCGGCGGCCCTGGTCATGACGGACGTGCTCGCCGACCCGGTGGCGTACGCGGGCCGGACCACGGACCGTTGAACGGAGGCGGGCGGAGGGGACGGACGCGTGCGGCGCGTCCGTCCCCTCCGTCACGGCCTCACCCCGTGCGGCAGGGTCAGCGGACCCCGAGCAGGTGGTCCATCGCCAGCTGGTCCAGGGCCTCGAACGCCATGCCACGCTCCGCCGCGGCCGTCACGTCGAAGTCCTCGTAGGCGGAGCGGTCGGCCAGCAGCCCGGCCACGCCGTCGGCGGCGGTGGGCTGCGCCAGCTCGTCCAGCCGGGAGGCGCGCAGCGCGTCCTGCACGGCGGGGTCGGCGCGGAAGGCGGCGGCACGGTCCTTGAGGATCAGGTAGTTGCGCATGCAGCCCGCGGCGGAGGCCCAGACCCCGTCGTAGTCCTCGGTCCGCGGCGGCTTGAAGTCGAAGTGGCGCGGGCCCTCGTAGCCGGCCGTCTCCAGCAGGTCGACGAGCCAGAAGGCCTGGCGCAGGTCGCCGGCGCCGAAGCGGAGGTCCTGGTCGTACTTGATGCCGGACTGGCCGTTGAGGTCCAGGTGGAAGAGCTTGCCCGACCAGATCGCCTGCGCGATGCCGTGGGCGAAGTTCAGCCCGGCCATCTGCTCGTGGCCGACCTCGGGGTTCACGCCGTACATCTCCGGGCGCTCCAGGCGCTCGATGAAGGCCAGGGCGTGGCCGACGGTCGGCAGCAGGATGTCGCCGCGCGGCTCGTTCGGCTTGGGCTCGATGGCGAACCGGAGGTCGTAACCCTGGCCGGTGACGTACTCGCCGAGCAGGTCGAACGCCTCCTTCATCCGGTCCAGCGCGACCCGTACGTCCTTGGCCCCGCCGGACTCCGCACCCTCACGCCCACCCCACGCCACATACGTCTCGGCGCCCAGCTCGACGGCGAGGTCGATGTTGCGGATGACCTTGCGCAGCGCGAACCGGCGCACGTCACGGTCGTTGGACGTGAACCCGCCGTCCTTGAACACCGGGTGCGTGAACAGGTTCGTCGTCACCATCGGGACCTTGAGACCGGCCGCATCCAGCGACTGCCTGAACCGCTTCACAATTCCTTCGCGCTCGGAGTCCGTCGAGCCGAACGGGATCAGGTCGTCGTCGTGGAACGTCACACCGTAGGCACCGAGCTCCGCGAGCTTCTGGACGGAGTCGACCGGGTCGATCGCCGCACGGGTCGCGTCGCCGAACGGGTCGCGCCCCTGCCAGCCCACGGTCCACAGACCGAAGGTGAACTTGTCCTGCGGGGTGGGGGTGAAGTCTTCGGTCATGGTCCATCCGCCTTCGGTGCCATGGGTCCGTAGCCGGTCGGGCGGCCGAACCTCAATTTGTTCACTGTCATGACTAATCATGCACGGACCACCCCGGCGACGTAACCCCCCAGGCCGTGTCCGCGCCACCCTCTCGTCGGAATTCCGCCACTCCCCCTGTTCTCCGCAGGTTCGATCACCTAATTTGTTCCTCGTACGATCAAATACCCGCAGAGCGAGCACCGCAGCGCGGGATCCCTGAGGCCAGAGAATGAGGTCAGCCATGCCGCCGCATACCGTCGTCATCGGTGTGGACAGCTCCACCCAGTCCACCAAAGCGGCGTTCGTCGACATCACGACCGGCCGGCTGCTCGCCGTCGGCCGCGCGCCCCATGTCGTCACCGGTGAGGCCGGGGCCCGCGAGACGGACCCCGAGGTGTGGTGGCGGGCGCTGCGCGACGCGGTCGCCGCCGGACTGAAGGAGTCCGGCGTTCCCGCCGCGGCCGTCGCCGGGATCGCCGTGGCGGGCCAGCAGCACGGCCTGGTCGTGCTGGACGCGGACGGCAGCCCACTGCGCCCGGCACTCCTGTGGAACGACACCCGCTCCGCCCCGCAGGCCGCCGCCCTCACCGCGGCGCTGGGCGGGGCCGCGGCCTGGACCGCGCGCACCGGATCCGTGCCGGTGGCCGCGATGACGGCGTCGAAGTGGATGTGGCTGCGGGAGAACGAACCGGCCACCGCCGCGGCGGCCGCGGCGATCCGGCTGCCCCACGACTTCCTGACCGAGCGGCTGTCCGGCCGCGCCGTCACCGACCCCGGCGACGCCTCCGGCACCTGCTGGTACTCCACCGCCACCGGCTCCTACGACCCCGAGGTGCTCGAACTCCTCTCCATCGAGCTCGCATTGCTGCCCGAGGTGGCGTCGAGCGGGGCGGCCCGCATCGGCTCGCTGACCGCCACGGCGGCCGAGGCGCTCGGCCTGCCGGCGGGTATCGCCGTCGCGGCGGGCACCGGTGACAACATGAGCGCCGCCGTCGGTCTCGGGCTCGGCGGCGCCGGACTCCTGGACCACCCGGTGCTCAGCCTCGGCACCTCGGGCACGGTCTTCGCCGCCTCCCGGACCAGGCCCGCCTCGCCCGCGCTCTCCGGCTTCGCGGCGGCCGACGGCACGTATCTCCCGCTGGCCTGCACCCTCAACTGCACGCTCGCCGTGGACAAGATCGCCGCACTCCTCGGCCTGGACCGCGCCGACGCCGCACCCGGCGGGGAGGCCGTGGTCCTGCCCTACCTGGACGGCGAACGCTCCCCCGACCTGCCCACCGCCGCCGGCCTCCTCACCGGCCTGAGGCACGACACCACCCCCCAGCAGCTCCTGGGCGCCGCCTACGAGGGCGCCGTCTACACCGTGCTGCGCGCGCTCGACGAGCTGCTGCGGGCGTGCGGACTCGACCCGGCCGACCCCGAGGTGGCTGCCCGGCCGCTGCTGCTGATCGGCGGCGGCGCCCAGGGGCACCAGTGGGTGGAGACCGTACGACGCCTGTCCGGACGGCCGGTGACCGTGCCGGCCAACGGGGAACTCGTCGCCGTGGGCGCGGCGGCCCTCGCGGCGTCGGCCGCCACGGGTACGGATCCGGTCGCGATCGCCACCGGCTGGCAGACCGGCGAGGACCTGCAACTGGAAGCGGTCGAACGGGACCTGACCACCTGGGAGCGGATCGGCTCGGTACTCGACCGGGCGGCGGGACCCCTGCTGGGCGCGGACCGGCCACAGGGCTGAACCCACAGGCACGCCGGACCGGGCCCGCCGGGACACGTGACCGAACCGGGCCGCGGGACTGACCGGCTGTCACATTCCGTCGCACGTGCGGTACAAGCGGGCGCGGTGGCCGGCGCACCGGTTTGGGGTAGCGAACTGATGTTCACTACTATCCGGCGATGATCATAAGAAGAAGGCTGACGGTCGGGGTGGGTATTCTGCTCGCCACCCTGACCGCCGGGCTCGGCTCGGCCCTCCCCGCCGCGGCCGATGAAACCCCCACCAAAGCGTCCCCCAAGGTCGAGCTGGTGCTCGATGTCAGCGGCTCCATGCGGACCCGCGACATCGACGGCCAGTCCCGGATGACGGCGGCGAAGCAGGCGTTCAACGAGGTCCTGGACGCGGTGCCCGAGCAGGTGCAGCTCGGTATCCGCACCCTCGGCGCCGACTACCCGGGCGACGACCGGAAGGTCGGCTGCAAGGACACCAAGCAGCTCTATCCGGTGGGCCCGCTCGACCGCACCGAGGCCAAGACCGCGGTCGCCACCCTGGCCCCCACCGGCTGGACCCCGATCGGACCCGCCCTGCTGGGCGCCGCCGACGATCTGGAGGGCGGCGACGTCACCCGCCGGATCGTGCTGATCAGTGACGGCGAAGACACCTGCGGCCCGCTCGACCCCTGCGAAGTGGCCCGCGACATCGCCGCTCGCGGCATCCACCTGGTCATCGACACCCTCGGCCTGGTGCCGAACGAGAAGATCCGCAAGCAGCTGACCTGCATCGCCGACGCCACCGGCGGCACCTACACCGCCGTCAAGCACACCGATGAACTCTCCGGCCGCGTCAAGCAGTTGGTCGACCGCGCCGCCGAACCCGTCGTCACCCCGGTGGCGGCCGAGGGGGCGGACAGCTGCACCGACGCCCCGAAGCTCAAGGCGGGCCTCTACACCGACCGCGAGAAGATCGGCGAGCACCGCTGGTACCGGGTGGACGTGCTGCCCGGCCAGGAGCTGCGCGCCTCGGTCAGTGTCTTCGCGGACCGCGCCGTGAACAACGACTACGGGACGCTGCTGCGAGCGGTGACCGTGCACGGCCGGGAGATCGTCAGAGGTTCCGAGTCCGGCACCGGGCGCACCGACGCCATCTCGGCCGGGCTGCGCTACCCGAGGCCCGGACAGGACACGGACGACGAGCCGGTCGCGGAGACCGTCTGTCTCCAGATCAGCAACTCCTTCTCGGCGCCCGCCTCGGTGAAGACCTCTCCCGGTATGCCGGTCGAGCTGACCGTCGACGTGGTGGACGGCCCCGACAACGCGGCCGATGTCGCCGCGTTCGGCCTGGGCCGCGGCTGGTGGCTGCTCGGCGTGCTCGTCCTCACCGGACTGATCGCGGGCCTGCTGACCGGCTGGATCTCGCGCTGGCGCATCGCCGTCTGGAGGACCAACCGATGATCCGTACGACACGTGTACTCGCGGGTGCGCTGCTGACCGGCCTCGCCCTGCTGACCGGGGCGGGAGCCGCGGTCGCGGACGACCCGTCGGCGAGCCCGAGCCCCAGCGCCTCCGGCGACGGCTCCGGCCCCACGGAGGCGGGCACCGCCTTCCGTACCGCCACCGCGATCCGGCAGAACCAGACCGCCACCGCGGGCGGCTCCACGGGCGACTACCTGTACTGGGTGTTCCCGGCCGACGCCGGCCAGCGGGCCACCGTCAAGGCGAAGGTCACGCTGCCCGAGACCGCCACCCGGCACGGCGCGTCGACCTGGCAGGTCGACGTGTACGACGGGCTCCGCCGCCGCCAGGCCTGCATGTACGGCAAGCAGACCGGCAAGGCCGCGGCCGACGCCGCCACGGTCGAGCTGACCTGTGTCCTGCGTACCGTCAGGGCCTGGTCCGAGCCGTGGGCCAACGACCCGCTGCCCGGCAGCTACTACGTCCGCCTCACGGTCGTCGACCTGCCCTCGGCGGACCTCGGTCTGCCGGTGCGGACCGAGGTCGAGGTCACGTCGGCCGGGAAGGGCGGTGCCGGGGACGTGGACGGCACGCTCTCCAAGCCGCTGGTGCCCGGTGTCTCCTCGGTCGAGCAGGCCGCCGACGGCGCCTCGGCCGCGCCGGTGCCGCTCGCCGGTGAGCCCGAGGACGGCTGGGCCTCCGGCTGGTGGACCGACCGCTGGCTGTGGACCGTCGGCGGCGGGGTGCTGGGTGCGCTCGCGGCCGTCTTCGGCTACTCGCTGACCCGCGGCAACGGCCGCCCCTCCCGGGTCCCGCCGGGCGTCTGACGAAGGGCCGTCGGCCGGGCCGGACACCCCGGCCCGGCCGGCGGCACGAAGGTTTCGGCAGGCCGGAACGGCCGGGTCACGGAGTCGGGGAGTCCGGGCGCCGGTCCGTCACATGGCGGATTCCGCCGAGGAGATGGGCGCGGAAGTCCGGGTCCGTGTAGGCCTGCGGGGCATGGCCGAGCGCGGTGAAGAAGACCCGCGCCCCACCGTGTTCACGGGTCCAGGCGAGGGGGTGACCGTCTCCTGCGCCGCCCGCATACGAGGACGCGTCGGCGGAGGCGAGCACCCGCACCCGGCCGCGCGGGTCCTCCCGGAACTCGTACCACTCGTCGGTGAAGTCCCAGGTGCCGCCCAGATGGGCGGTGGCCGGGTGCTCGTGGTCCTCGATCACGAGGGTGCCGGGCTGGAACGTGGGGTGCCGGTCGAACCGGGCGCCCAGCAGCTCTCCGTAGAACGGCCAGCCGTACTCGGTGCAGGCCGCCGCGTGGACCCCCATGAAGCCGCCGCCCGCCGCGCAGTACGCCCGGAGCCCGGTGCGCCCGGCGGGTGTGAGGACGTCCCCGCTGGTGGAGAGGAAGACCACCGCCGCGTAGCCGTGCAGCCCGTCCTCGAACACCGCCGGGTCCTCCGTCGCGTCGACCGCGAATCCGTGCTCCGCTCCGAGTCCGCGGAACGCGGCGATGCCGTCGGGGATCGATTCGTGGCGGTAGTCCGTGGTGCGGGTGAAGACGAGGATCCGGGGCGAGCTGTGCGGCGGCATCGGTTGCTCCGGGTGTGCTGGGACGGGTTGCCCATGGTGTCGGTCGCCCATCCGGCCGGGAAGGCGGCCGTCCGGTCAGGAGGCGCGGTCGGCGGTGAACGGGCCGCCGGGCGCGAAGGCGAGCGCGGCAAAGCGGTCGCCCATGCGGCGGTGGGTGGCCGCGTCCGGGTGGAGCTGGTCCGGCAGCGGCAGTTCGGCGAAGTCCTGCCGGCCGTACAGGCTGCGCCCGTCGAGGTAGTACAGGTTCGGGTCCTCGGCCGACCGCTGTTCGACGAGGCTGCTCAGGGCCTCCCGGATGATGTTGAGTGTCAGCTTTCCGGCGGCCCGTTCCGCGGGGTCGCCCGCGGCCCTGAACCGGAGCCTTCCTTCACTGAGGTCGCTGAAGTCCGGGGCGCTCGGGCCCGGGGTGTCCTCATGGATGGGGCACAGGACGGGCGAGACGACCAGCAGTGGCGCGGTGGGGTGCCCCTCGCGGACGGTGTCGAGGAAGCCGTGCACCGCCGGGGTGAAGGCCCGCAGGCGCATCAGGTCGGTGTTGACGAGGTTGATGCCGATCTTGACGCTGATCAGGTCCGCCGGGGTGTCGCGCATGGCACGGGCGGTGAACGGGTCGAGCAGGGCGCTGCCGCCCAGGCCCAGGTTGATCAGCTCCACCCCGCCGAGCGAGGCGGCGAGTGCGGGCCAGGTGGTGGTCGGGCTCGCCGCGTCGGAACCGTGGCTGATCGAACTGCCGTGGTGCAGCCACACCTTGCGGCCCCGGTCCGGCGCGGGCCCGACGGGGGCGTCGGCACGCAGGGCGACGAGTTCGGTGGTCTCGTTGTACGGAAGCCAGATCTCGACGTCCTTGACGCCTTCGGGCAGCCCGGCGAACCGTACGGTGCCGACCGGGCCCGGCCGGGTCTCCGCGGTCCCGGCGGTGATGTCGACCAGGAGGACGTTGCCGCCGGTCACGCTCTGCTGCCCCGCGAGGCGGCCGTCGACGAGCAGGTCGTACACGCCGTCCGGGCGGGGCGGCGCGCCCTGGTAGGCGGTCTTGGTACGGAGTGCGTCCAGCTCGATCGCGGTGGCCCCGGTACGGAACACCAGCCGTACGCCGGAGGGCTGGGCCTCCGCCATGGCCAGCTGCCCGTCGGCGCACTGCGCGCGGGCCCGCGCGGGCAGCCGGTGCGGGCGCACCCCGTGCTCGGTGTGCTCCAGGTCCAGCGCCCCGCGCAGGAGTTCGGCGGTGATCGGCGCGGTGATCCAGTCGGTCTCAGTCTGCATGTCTCTACCTGTTGCTCAGAACGTTGAAGTGCTCGGACTCACCGGCGGGCGGCCAACGCCGGCCGGTACGGGACTGCGATCAGGGCGCGGGCCAGTTCCGCAGCAGCGCGTCGAGGGCGTCCAGGGAGCGTGACCAGCTCTCCTGCGAGTCGGGGGCGCTGTGGCTGAATCCGCCCTGCATCTCCAGGCTGACGTAGCCGTGGAAGAAGCCGCCCAGCAGCCGGACGGCGTGCGTCTGGTCGGGCTCGGTCAGGTCGTAGCCACGCAGGATGGCCCGGGTCATCTGCGCGTGCCTGCCGCCGGCACTGACGGCTGCCGCCTCCGGGTCGAGCCTCAGCTGGGCCGCGGCGTAACGGCCGGGGTACTCGCGGGCGTAGTCGCGGTAGACGTCCGCGAAAGCCCTGAGGGCGTCCTTGCCCGCCCGCCCGGCCAGTGCGGCGGCGCCCCTGTCGGCGAGCTCCTCCAGGGCGAGCAGGGCGATTCTGGTCCTGAGGTCGTGGGAGTTCTTCAGATGCGAGTACAGGCTCGCGACCTTGACGTCGAACCTCCGGGCGAGCTCCGAAACGGTCACCTGGTCGAAGCCGACCTCGTCGGCCAGCTCCGCCCCGGCCTGCGCCAGACGTTCAGCGGTCAGCCCCGCACGCACCATGGTCTTCCCTTCACTAAGCATCACTCATTATGCAGATGCCTAATACCTTTAGGCAAATAGGCGAGTCGTTCCATTCTGGGACGTCGAGGCGTGCCGGGTCGACAGATATTGAACCGATATGCCCGATCTATCGCCAGGAACGCGTCATGCCGTTCAGAATGTCCCTGTCGGCCGCACCGGCCGCCGGGGCCCTCAGGCCACGACCGCAGGCTGTCGATCCAAGGGGAGAAACATCATGCGTCCGTCCTCCGCTCTCACCGCCGCCCTCACCGCGACGGCCGCCGTGGCCCTCACGGCCACCGGCGCGTCCGCCGCCCCGGGGGCCGGCTCAGCCGGTACCCCGGCCCGTCCGGTCGTCTGCCAGGAGAAGGCCCTCGACGTCTCCGCCTCGCCCGGTGGGCAGCGGAACGCGGCGCGGATCACCGTCACCAATCGGGGCGGCAGCACCTGCGTGGTGGACCGGATCCCGACCGTCACCTTCCGGGGGCTGGACGGCTCGGCCGAGCCCGTGCCGCCGGCCACGAGTGGTTCCTATGTGCTGTCGCCGGGCGAGCGCGGGTACGCCGCCGTGCGCACGGCTGCGCCGGGCACCACCGAGGGGCATGTCGTCCGCACCCTGTCCGTGGCGGCGGACCCCTCGCACCACGGCGTCACGTTCGGGGCCGCGACGGTGGGCATGGACCGCGGAATCCAGGTGTGGGAGCCGGTCACCACCCTGTGGCACACCTCCCGCGCCGCGGCCGACCGGGCCCTGGCCGACGCGACAGGCTGAGCGCCGCCGGGGCGGGGTGCGACGGCGACCACCCCGCGCCGAACCACCCCCGCCCCGCCCGCCTCAGGCGTCCCGCACCGTCACGGTGCCCGTCCCCTCCGCCGTCTCTCCCGTCTCCTCGGCAACCACGCGGAACGGCCGGTCGGTGCCCTCGACAGTGACGCTCAGGGCTTCCCCGTCCCGTACGACCCGGAACGTGGCGGCGGTCGCGCCCGTCAGGTCCGGCACCGTGACCAGGGTGTCGGCGGTGCCGGCCGCCGGACCGAAGGCCCGCAGGGTGAGCCCGTCCAGCCAGTCGGCGTCCGGGCGCTGGTCGTCGGCGCCCCAGGGGAGCACCGCACCGGGCCGCACCAGGATCGGCAGGCTGTCGAAGCCATGGGTCTCGTGGCGCCAGACCGGTCCGGTGACGGTCTCGCCGGTCAGGAGTGACGTCCAGGTGCCCTCGGGGACGTAGTACTCGACCTGCCCGTCCTCCGTGAAGACCGGTGCGACCAGCAGATCCGGTCCGAGCATGTACTGGCGGTCCAGCATCCGGGTCGTCGGATCGCCCGGGAACTCCAGCAGCATGGGGCGCATCATCGGGACGCCCGTCCGGTGGGCGGTGGCAGCGGCCCCGTACAGGTACGGCATCAGCCGGTGCTTGAGCAGGGTGAACTTCCGGGTGACGTCCACCGCCTCCTCGCCGAACGCCCACGGCACCCGGTACGACACGTTGCCGTGCAGCCTGCTGTGGGAGGACATCAGGCCGAAGGCGAGCCAGCGCTTGAAGACCGCGGGGTCGGGGGTGCCCTCGAAGCCGCCGATGTCGTGGCTCCAGAAGCCGAAGCCGGACAGGCTCAGCGAGAGGCCGCCGCGCAGCGATTCGGCCATCGCGGTGAAGGAGGCGAAGCAGTCACCGCCCCAGTGCACCGGGAACTGCTGGCCGCCGGCGGTCGCGGAACGGGCGAAGAGCACCGCCTCGCCGTGTCCGCGCTCCTCCTCCAGGAGTTCGAAGACCGTGCGGTTGTAGATCTGCGCGTAGTAGTTGTGCATCCGCTCCGGGTCGGAGCCGTCGTGCCACACCACGTCGGTGGGCACGCGCTCGCCGAAGTCGGTCTTGAAGCAGTCGACGCCCTGGTCGAGCAGGACCCGGAGCTTGCTGTTGTACCACTCGCGCGCGGCCGGGTCGGTGAAGTCGACCAGGGCCATGCCGGGCTGCCACAGGTCCCACTGCCAGACGTCACCGTTGGGCCTGCGCACCAGGTAGCCGTGCTCCGCGGCCTCCGCGAACAGTGCGGACTTCTGGGCGATGTACGGGTTGATCCACATGCTGATCCGCAGACCGCGCGCCTTGAGCCGGGCCAGCATGCCTTCGGGATCGGGGAAGACGTCCGGGTCCCAGAGGAAGTCCGACCACTGGTACTCACGCATCCAGAAGCAGTCGAAGTGGAAGACGGAGAGCGGGATTTCACGTTTCGCCATGCCGTCGACGAACGAGGTGACGGTCTCCTCGTCGTAGGAGGTGCAGAACGATGTGGTCAGCCAGAGGCCGAAGGACCAGGCCGGCGGCAGTGCGGGGCGGCCGGTGAGGGCGGTGTAGCGGGCCAGCACCTCCTTGGGGGTCGGCCCGGCGACGATGTAGTACTCCAGCGACTGGTCCTCGACACTGAACTGCACCTGGCCCACCGACTCCGAGCCGATCTCGAAGGAGACCCTGCCGGGGTGGTTGACGAAGACGCCGTAGCCGCGGGACGAGAGGTAGAACGGGATGTTCTTGTAGGCGAGTTCGCTGCTCGTACCGCCGTCGGCCTGCCAGATGTCGACGCTCTGGCCGTTCTTCACGTACGGGGTGAAGCGCTCGCCGAGGCCGTAGACGTTCTCACCGATGTCCAGGGCCAGTTGGGCGATCATGTGGTGGGTGCCGTCCGGGGCGGTGGCGAAGGCGGTTCCCTTGGCGCCGACGCCGGTGAGACGGCGGCCACCGGCGTCGAGGAACGTGAGGCCCCACGGCCCGTCGCCGTCCATGCGCAGGGTGAGCGGTCCGCTGGTCAGCTCGGTGACCGCGCCGTCCTGTCGGGTCCGGGCCCCGGCGGCTGCCGGGTCCTGGCCGGGGAGGGCGAAGTCGGGTCCGCGGTTGACGGCCCCGGCGTGGTGGGTGGCGCGCACGCCGATGACGCCCTCGGCCGGGGAGAAGCATTCGACGGTGATCAGGGGGGTGTTGAGGGTGTCGCCGCGTTCGGCGACGTGCTTGACCGCCGCGTAGGCGGTGAACCGGTCGGCGCTGACGCGCAGATCGCGGATCTCGGTGGCGTAGCAGGCGCGTACACCCTCACGCATGAGCCAGAAGCCGTCGGTGAACTTCATGAGGACTCCTTGCCGGGGGCAACTGGGCGGGGCTGTACAGGGGTTCGCGGGGCGGACCGGTTCATTCGGTGTCCCCGGTGAAGGTGATCCGGGCGAGACGGACGGTGCCGTGCAGGGTGACGCGCAGGTCGTGGACGCCGGAGGCGGCGAGCGCGGCCTGCTGGGTGCGGTAGTCGTACGGTCCGCCGGTGGGGGCCACCGGGAGGGTGACCGTGGTGCCGTCGACGGCGATCCGGACGGCCCCCTCCCCCGACGCCGACACCGCGACCTCTCGCACTCCGGCTCCGAAGTCGCAGCGGCGGTAGAGGAGTTCGTTGCGCTCGGCGACGGCGGTCACGGCGTCGCCGTCCGTCTTCGTCCGGTCGGTGATCTCGGTGGCCAGCTGCTCGTCGTAGTCGGCCGCCTCCAGACCGCGCGCCAGGACCGGCCGGGGTCCGGCCGGTTCGCCGTCCACGGTGACGACGGCGGCCATCCGGATGTCGGTGCTGGAGGCGCCGGCCTGGATCTCGTACGCGCCCGGCTCGACGGTCCAGCGGCCGTGCGCCACGTCCCAGTGACCCAGCTCGGCGACCGGGACCGTGAGGTCGACCCGCTGCCCGGCGCCGGGTGCCAGGTGCAGCCTGCGGTGGGCGGCCAGTTGGCGCGGCGGCCGCACGACGGACGGCGCGACGGCCCGTACGTACAGCTGGGCGACCTCGTCGGCGGCGACGGCGCCGGTGTTGGTGACGGTCAGCGACACCCGCAGGAGCTCGCCCTCGCGCTCGGCGGTCAGAGAGCTGTAGGCGAAGTCGCTGTACGAGAGGCCGTGGCCGAACGGGTAGAGCGGCGTGCCCTCGTAGTAGAGGTAGGTCTGGCGGGAGCCGATGATGTCGTAGTCCAGCACACCGGGCAGTTCCGCGTCGGAGGCGTACCAGGTCTGCGGCAGCCGGCCGGCCGGGGAGACGTCGCCCGCCAGGACCCGGGCGAGCGCCGTTCCGGCGGCCTGCCCGCCGTGCGCAGTCCACAGGAGCGCGGGGAGCGTGGCCGCCGCGTCGGTGAGGGCGTACGGGTAGGCGGAGGTGACCGCGAGAACGGTGCGCGGGTTGGCGGCGTGGGCGGCGCGCCAGAGGCGTTCCTGCTGGGCGGGCAGGTCGAGGGTGGTGCGGTCCTCGGTCTCGCGCCCGTTGATGTGGGCGTCGTTGCCGACGACGACGATCACGGTGTCGGCCGCCGTGGCGGCGCGGGCCACGGCGTCCTCGCCGCGTTCGGTCACCTCGATCCCGAAGACCGTTCCGACGGAGTCCGCGGGTCCGGAAATTTCTTCGCCGGGGGCGGCAACCTTTACGCCGTCGGCGGCAACAGAGACATACCTACCCGTTCCGACGTGCAGAAGGCGGTGACCGCCCGCATGACCCTCCACCGCCTCCAGGCGGAACGTCTCCTGGACGATCCAGCCGCCGGGCTCGTCCGCGGAGGCGCGCACGTAGCCGTCCTCGGCCACCGACAGGTAGCGGCCGTCCGGCTCCCGCAGGGTGATCACGCCGTTGCCCCAGTCCACGAGCGCCAGCTCGGTCGGGGTGTCGCCGCAGGTCAGCGGGGGCAGGTCGGTGCGGCCCGCGAGGAGCGCCGGGTCGAGGGCGCCCTCCGCGCCGCGTACCGATTCCTGGCCGGTGTCCGCGGCCGGCACCTGGAGCCAGCCGTCCGCGCACTTCAGCCGGACCAGGTCGGCGCCCTCCGCGAACACGATGCGCTCTGCGCCGAAGCGTTCCCGGAGCCCGTCGAGCGGGGTGGAGCGGTGGATCAGCGTGCCGCTGTACCAGTCGAGCTTGCAGGCGTCCGCGAGCAGGCCGACCACCGCGACGGTCTTCCCGGCGGCGGGGTCCAGCGGCAGCAGCCCGTCGTTCTTGAGCAGGACGACGGCCTGCTCGGCGGCCTCCTGGGCGAGCGCCCGGTGGCCGGCGGTGTCGAAGTCGGCGGCATCCGCGTACGGGTCGAGGCCGGGATCGAACTCGCCGAGCGAGAAGCGCAGTTCGAGCAGCCTGCGGACGGCGGTGTCGATGTCGTGCTCGTCGAGCAGTCCGCGTTCCAGGGCTCCTCGGATGCGGCCGGTCATGACGGCGGAGTCCTGGCCGTGGTCGGTGAAGCTGTCGACACCGGCCCGCAGGGAGGCGGCCGTCGCCTCCTCGTGGGTGTCGAAGTAGTGCTCGGAGTCGACGAGGTTGGACGGCGCGCCCGCGTCGGAGCAGACGACCAGCGAGCGGTCGGTCCAGCCGCGCAACTGCTGGGACAGGAGCGGCGAGAGGTGGTTGGGACGGCCGTTGACCAGGTTGTACGCGGGCATGACCCCGGCCACCGCGCCCGCCCGGACGGCGCCGCGGAAGGCCTTGAGGTCGTACTCGTGCAGGACCCGAGGGCGGACCGAGGAGGAGGCGGTGTCGCGGTCGGTCTCGTTGTTGTGGGCGAGCCAGTGCTTGAGGACCGGGGCGGTCCGCCAGTAGTGCGGATGGTCGCCGCGCAGGCCCCGGGTGTACGCGACGGCGATGGCGGAGGTGAGGGCGGCGTCCTCGGAGTACCCCTCCTCGCCGCGCCCCCACAGCGGGTTGCGCAGCAGATTCACTGTCGGGGCCCAGACGTTGAGCCCGACCCGGTCGTCCTCGGCCCGCTTGGCCCGGACCTCGTTGCCGACCGCCTCGCCGACCCGGCGCACCAGTTCGTCGTTCCAGGTGGCCCCGAGCCCGACGGCCTGCGGGAAGACCGTCGCCGGTCCCATCCAGGCAACGCCGTGCAGGGCCTCCTGGCCGGTCCTGAAGGCACCGAGCCCGAGCCGGTCGACCGCCGGTGCGAACTGGTGCAGCATCGCGATCCGCTCGTCGAGCGTGAGCCGCTGGAGCAGATCGTCGATGCGCTTGGCGAAGGGCAGCCGCGGGTCGCGGAAGGGCTGCGGTTGTTCCGTCACGTGCGGGTCCCCTTGGAGAGGTGGGAGGTTTCCGGTGCCAGGACCTCGTGTGAGCCTCCGAGGAGCCCCAGAAGATCTTTCGAAGCGCTTCGATGCTCCGTGGCCGACCCCGCCAGTGTCAAGACCTCACCCTCGACCTCCGTACACGACAGCACCCATTGAGCGAGGAAACGGTTAGGAAACAGGTCGGAGGAATCTGGAAACGGACTCTTGTGCGGCCGGGACCCTTCACTTAACCTCGCTGCAACATCGAAGCGCTTCGACAGAGTTTCGAAGGGGCGCCCGGCGCCCCGGATTTCCCGGGACGGTGACAAGTTCTGCCGCCTCCCTGTTGAACCGCTTCACCTGCGGCCGGTCACGCCGGCTCAGTCAGCAACGCTCCGCCTCAGACACAGGAACCGAACGGCGGTCACCCGCCACGTGTCGTCCTGGTGCGCCTCGAAGGGTTGACGCAATGACGCCGAATTCCTCCCCCTCCTCCACGGCTCCGAGCCGGAGAAGCTTCCTCGCCACCGGCGCGGTGGCCGCTGTCGCCGTGGCCGGCGGGGTACCGCTGCTCGCCGCGTGCGGCGGTTCCGGCTCCGGTTCCGGGGCCAAGGAGGGCACGACAACGGGCAAGGCGCTCAAGAAGGTTGTGCCGAAGTACGCCCCGCTGAACCTGGTCGAGCCGGATGTCGCGAGCGTCAACGGTTCGAGCCCCGGCTTCACCAAGCTGCCGGACCCGCTGGTCGCCTCGGTGAAGTCGGTCCCGGGCAAGGGCTCGAAGTTCCGCGTCATGACCCCGCTGTGGGGCACCGTCCCGAAGAAGAACAACCCGTACTACACGGCGGTGAACAAGGCGGTCGGCGCCACGCTGAACTTCGACCCGCAGGACGGCAACACCTACCAGGACAAGATCGGCGCGGTGCTCGCCGGCTCGGACATCCCCGATGTCATGACGATTCCCGGCTGGAACATGCAGGGGCAGATCCGCAACGCGATCACCGCCAAGTTCGCCGACCTGAGCCCGTACCTGGCGGGCGACGCGGTCAAGAAGTACCCGAACCTGGCGAACATCCCGACGGGCGCCTGGCAGTACTCCGTCTTCGGCGGCAAGCTGCGCGGACTGCCCATGCCGACGCCGGTCATCGGCAACGCGATCTTCTACCGCAAGGACCTGATCGGCTCCGGCGCGGTCCCGGCGAGCGCGGACGATCTGCTGGCGTTCGGCAAGGAGTACACCGCCCCGAGGAAGAAGGTCTGGGCGTTCGACGACCTCTGGACCTGCATCCAGAAGATCTACGGCCTGCTGCCCGACGCGCCGCACTACTGGCAGCTGGAGAACGGCAAGCTGGTCCACAAGATCGAGACGAAGGAGTACCGCGAGGCGCTCGCCTTCGCCCGCAAGCTCCATGACGGCGGATACGTCCACCCGGACGCCGAGGCCAACAAGGACGCCGACTCCAAGATCCGCTTCACCAGCGGACACGTGGTGATGTACAACGACGGCACCGGCGGCTGGAAGGGCATGGTCACCGAACAGGCGACCGCCAACGCCAAGTTCGACATGCAGGCGCTCGACTTCTTCAGCCACGACGGCGGCAGGCCCTTGCTGTGGCAGGACGACCCGGCGGGCATCTTCACCTTCCTCAGCAAGAAGCTCTCCAAGGCGCAGATCGAGGAGTTCCTCGCGATAGCCGACTACGCGGCCGCGCCGTTCGGCACCAAGGAGTTCATGCTCACCAACTACGGCGTGGAGGGCACCCACTACACCCTCAAGGACGGCGCGCCGACGTACACCCCGCAGGGTGTCGAGGAAGCCCAGCCCTCCACCTTCCTGTTCCTCGCCTCGCCCCCGACCTCCATCGCCTACCCGGACCAGCCGCAGCTGGCGAAGGACTACGCGGCCTGGATGGCGCGCCAGGCCCCGAACGTCAAGAAGCCGCTGTTCTTCGGCATGCAGATCGTCGAACCGCAGCGGTACGCCTCCCTGTACACGCCCTTCGACGACCTGCAGAAGGACATCCGCCGCGGCCGCAAGAAGGTCAGCGACGTCGATGACGCGGTGGACACCTGGAAGAAGAGCGGCGGCGAGAAGCTGCGCGCCTGGTACCAGGACATTCTCGACAAGAACGGCTCCGGCAACTGACGCGTACGACGCGCACCAACCGTACGCAGGACAGCGAGAGGGCCGCCGGGCGCGGGAAGCCCGGCGGCCGGGGCGGAGAGCACGACACGGGGCAGGCGCCCCGCCCGGTGGCAGCGGGAGCGGTGACGGCGACGGCACGGACGGAAGCGGCGGACGGACGGGCAGGTCCCGCGCGACCGGCGCCCGCCGGTCCCGTACGGCGAAGCGCGGACCGGCCAAGAGCGGACCGGCGAAAAACCGACCGGCGAAGGACAGGCCTGCGGGCTCCGGGCCGCAGGCGGGCGGCATCACCTGGCGCCAGCGGCTGCGGCGCGACCGCACCCTGGTGCTGATGACGCTGCCGGCCATCGCCCTGCTGCTGATCTTCAACTACGTCCCGCTGCTCGGGAACATCGTGGCCTTCCAGGACTACGACGTCTACGACCTGGGAATCACCGGCAGCCCCTTCGTCGGATTCGACAACTTCACCCGGATCTTCGAGGACTACCGCTTCTGGGAAGTCCTCATCAACACCCTGGTCATCTTCGTCACCCAGCTCGTCCTCTTCTTCCCCATCCCGATCGCGATCGCGCTGCTGCTCAACACGATCATGAGCGCACGGGTGCGGGCCTGGGTCCAGGCGGTCGTCTACCTCCCGCACTTCTTCTCCTGGGTGCTCGTCGTCACCGTCTTCCAGCAGATGTTCGGCGGCGCCGGGCTGGTTGCCCAGTGGCTGCGCGAACACGGTCACGAGGGCTTCGACCTGATGACCAACCCGGGCTTCTTCAAGTTCCTGGTCTCCGCCCAGGCGGTGTGGAAGGACGCGGGCTGGGGCGTGATCGTCTTCCTCGCCGCGCTCGCCGCCGTCAACACCGATCTGTACGAGGCCGCAGCCGTGGACGGGGCGGGCCGCTGGCGCCGGATGTGGCACGTGACGCTGCCCGCACTGCGCCCGGTCATCGCGCTGCTGCTCGTCCTGCGGGTGGGCAGTGCGCTCAACCTCGACTTCGAGCAGATCCTGCTCCAGCGCGACCAGGTCGGTGCCGGCGCATCGGAAATCCTCGACACCTACATCTGGTGGACGGGCATCAAGACCGGCGACTTCGGCTACGCGGCCGCCGCCGGGATCTTCAAGGGGCTGTTCAGCGTCGCCATGGTGCTGGGTGCCAACAAGGTCGCCCACATGCTGGGTGAGCAGGGGGTGTACTCCAAGAAATGACAACTCTCCTGGAACGTGCGAAGGACCCGGCGGACCCCGTGCCCCGCGCGGAGACCCCGCTCCAGCGCGCCCTGCGCATGGAACCCCGCCCGGTGTGGGAGGAGGAGCCCACCAAGGCGGGTCTCGCCTTCAAGGGCGTCGGTCTCGTCGCGATCTGCGCGGTCGTGATCATCCCGATCTGGGTGGTGCTCGTCACCAGTCTCTCCGACACCAGGACGATCAACGAGGCGGGCGGTCTGGTCGTCTGGCCGAAGCACATCACCTTCATCGCCTACAAGGAGCTGCTCAGCGGGGGCGCGGTGACCCGCGCGGCCGCCGTGAGCGTGGGCCTCACCGTCGTCGGGACGGTGGTCAGCATGGTGGTCTCGGTCCTGTGCGCGTACGGGCTGAGCCGCCGCGACTCGTACGCCCACCGTCCGCTGCTGATGACCCTGATGGCGACGATGTTCTTCGGCGCCGGTCTCATTCCGACGTATCTGCTGGTCACGGGCATCGGGCTGAGCGACAGCTACTGGTCGATGATCCTGCCCAGCGCGATCAGCGTCTTCAACGTGCTGGTCCTGCGCGGCTTCTTCATGGACACCGCGCCCGAACTCATCGACGCGGCCCGGATCGACGGCGCCGGCGAGTGGCGCATCCTGCTCCAGATCATCATGCCGCTGTCGCGTGCGGTGATCGCCGTGATCTCGCTGTTCTACGCGGTCGGCTACTGGAGCCAGTGGTTCAACGCGATGCTCTACATCCAGGACAGCGACAAGTACCCGCTGCAGATGATCCTGCGTCAGCTGGTCCTCCAGCACCAGGTGCCCCCGGGCGCCATGGGCGCGGCGGTCAGCAGCGGGGCGATCAACAGCCTCTCCGTGCAGATGGCGGTCATGATCCTCGCGCTGATCCCGGTCGCGGTGCTGTCGCCGTTCGTCCAGAAGCACTTCCAGAAGGGCATGCTCACGGGCGCCGTGAAGGGCTGACCCCCGGCCTGTTCCGCTCGACGTACGACGGCTTGGCGGTGCTGCGCCCGGACGACGCGGGCACCACCTGGGTCCGGATCAACGACGACACCCATCAGTGGGGCTGGACCGGCGAAGTGATCACCGGCGACCCCCGCGTCCACGGCCGTGTCCACCTGGGCACCAACGGCCGCGGCATCCAGTACGCGGAACCCGAGTAAGGAACGAGAGACGCCATGCCGTCCCTGCGCGACGCGGCCCGTGGCCGCATCCTCTTCGGAGGCGACTACAACCCCGAGCAGTGGCCCGAGGAGGTGTGGGAGGACGACGCCCGGCTCATGAAGGAGGCCGGGGTCAACTCCGTCACCCTCGGCGTCTTCTCCTGGGCCAAGATCGAACCACGCCCCGGTGCACGGGAGTTCGGCTGGCTGGACCGGCTGATGGACTTGATGCACGGACACGGCATCGGCGTCGTGCTCGCCACCCCGACCGCCTCCCCGCCGCCCTGGATGGGGGCGCGGCATCCCGAGACCCTGCCGCGCACGGAGGACGGTTCGATCGTCTGGTACGGATCGCGCCAGCAGTTCTGCGCGAGCTCCCCCGTCTACCGGGGCTACGCCGCCGCCCTCACCGAGGACCTCGCGGAGCGGTACGCGCACCACCCGGCGCTCACCGTGTGGCACATCAACAACGAGTACTGCACCCACTGCTGGTGCGACGAGACGGCCGCCCACTTCCGTCGCTGGCTGCGGAGCCGGTACGGCACGGTCGACGCGCTCAACGAGGCCTGGGGCACCGCGTTCTGGAGCCAGCGCTACGACTCCTGGACGGAGATCCTGCCGCCGCGCAAGGCGCAGTACACGAAGAACCCGGCGCAGGTGCTGGACTTCAAGCGGTTCACCTCCGACGCGCTGATGGAGTGTTACGTGGCCGAGCGCGACATCGTCGCCCGGCACACCCCGCACATCCCGGTGACGACCAACTTCATGCCGCTGTGGTCGGGGCAGGACGCCTGGGCCTGGTCGGGGCAGGAGGACATCGTCTCCGTCGACATCTATCCGGACCCCAGGGACCCGCTGGGCGGCCAGTACAACGCGATGATCGCCGACATGACGCGCTCGCAGGCCGCCGGGCCGTGGATGCTGATGGAGCAGGCCGCGGGTCCGGTCAACTGGCGGGGGGTCAACCACCCCAAGCCCGAGGGGCTGAACCGGCTCTGGTCGCTCCAGGCGGTGGCGCGCGGCGCGGACGCCGTCTGCTACTTCCAGTGGCGCCAGTCCCGGCAGGGCTCGGAGAAGTTCCACTCCGGGATGCTCGGCCACGCCGGCGAACACGGCCGCACCTTCCGGGAGATCAAGCGCATCGGGGCGGAACTGGCGTTGCTCGGCCCGGCCGTCGGCGGCTGCGCCGTCCGCGCCGAGGTGGCGATCCTGCATGACTGGGACTCCTGGTGGGCGGGCGCCCAGGAGGGCAGGCCGTCCTCGCTGCTGGACTACACGGAGGTCGTACAGCGCTGGCACCGGGCGCTGTGGGAGAACGGGTTCGCCACGGAGTTCGCCCGCCCCGACGCCGATCTGAGCCGGTTCAAGGCGGTGGCCGTACCGCACCTGTATCTGCTCACCGACACCGCGATCGACAACCTCGTGGCGTATGTGCGCGGCGGCGGGAGGCTGGTCTGCGGCTTCTTCAGCGGGGTCGCGGACATGGACGACCGGATCAGGCCGGGTGGCATGGACGCACGGCTGCGTGAGCTGTTCGGCATCAGGACCCTGCACGAGTGGTGGCCGCTCGACGCGGGCTCGGCCGTGGAGTGCGACGGATTCCGGGGCGGGCTCTGGTCGGAGGAGCTGGAGGCAGAGGCGGACACCGAGGTGGTGGCCGCCTACCGCGACGGTGAGCTGGCCGGGCTGCCCGCGGTGCTGCGCAGGGGCCGGGCCTGGTATCTGTCGACGCTGCCCGAACCGGAGGCGCTGCGCGCGCTGCTGGGCGGGGTGGCACGGGAGGCCGGCGCGGAACCGGTGCTGGCGGGGCTGCCCGACGGGGTGGAGGCGGTCCGCCGCGGCGAGCTGCTCTTCCTGCTCAACCACGGGCGGGCCGCGGTCACCGTGGCCGTGCCCGGAGACCTGGAGGACCTGCTGACCGGCAACGCGGTGCACGACCGCGTGGAGCTGGGCCGCCACGGCGTGGCCGTACTGAGAAGCGCGGCGCCGTGAGCGGCCGCACCCGGGCCGACGGCACCTGGGAGCCGCGCCCCGCCGTCCGCTGGGAGGACGCCTTCCTCGGCGGCAACGGCCGGCACGGCGCCATGGTGTACGGGGATCCGGTCGACGACCGCGTCATCGTCAACCACCACACGCTGGTCCGGCCCAACGGCAGCGAGCACACCCGTCCGCCCGAGCTCGCGGACCGGCTGGACCGGCTGCGGGACTCCCTGCTGGCCGGGGACACCACAGCCGCCGAGCAGTTCGGGGCGGGACGGCCACTGGCCTGGGTGCAGCCCTTCCACCCGGCGTTCCAGACCCGGATCCGCCCCACCCCCGCCTCGGCACCCACCGCCGATGGCGACACGGCGCTCGCCGGCTACCGGCGCACGGTCGACTTCGCCACGGGGGAGATCACGGCCGTCTGCGAGGGCAGGCGCAGCCGGGTCTTCGTCTCCCGCGCGGACGACGTGATCGTCCAGTCCGTGTCGGGCCCGGGGCTCGCGGTGGACCTGACCCTGGACCACGCCCTCCCCGGTGCCCCGCCCCGGCTGGCGGTCGGCCGCAGCACCGTGCTGACCCCGGGCGGCGGGCGGCTGGCGCTGCGGGTGGGCTACCCGGACAGCGAACTCGCGTACACCGGGGTGACCGTCGTCCGGGCGGACGGCGGCAAGGTGTCGGTGTCGGGTGAGGGCATCCGCGTCGAGGGTGCGCGCGGTCTGCTGCTGCTGACCCGGGTGCGGCGCCATGCGGGCGACCTCGACCTCGCGGCGGAGTGCGCCGCACTGCCGGGGGACGACTACCCGGCGCTGCTCGCCCGGCACCTCCCGCTGCACCGGCCGGCCTTCGAACGGGCCTCCCTGACGCTGGACGCCGATCCGGCCGAACGCGCGCTGTCCGGGGGCGATTTGGTGCGCCTGCCGGGCAGTCCCGCACTGCTGGAGCGGCTGTTCGCGGCAGGGCGCTACCACCTGTTCTCGTCCTCCGGTGTGCTGCCTCCCCGGCTGACGGGTCTGTGGACGGGTGACTGGGACACCGCGTGGTCGGGGGCGTTCACCACCAACGCCAATCTCAACCTCCAGATCGCCTCGGCGGCGGCCGCGGCGCTGCCGGAGGTGTCCTTGGCCCATGCCGCCCTGGTGTACGGCCAGCTCGGCGACTGGCGGGACAACGCGCGGGCGATCTTCGGTGCGCGGGGGATCGTCGCCCCGTCCCACACCGACGGCGAGTCCGGCCACACCCGCCACTTCCAGCGCGCGTATCCGCTGCATCTGTGGACGGCGGGTGCGGACTGGCTCCTGGAGCCGCTGCTCGAACACGCCGAGACCAGCGGGGTGACGGACCCGCGACTGGTCGACGCCCTGGATGAGGCCGCCTTGTTCTACGAGGACTTCCTGACCCGCACCGCCCCGGACGGAACCGTCGCCGTGGTGCCCTCGTACTCGCCGGAGAACCGGCCCGCCAACGCGAGCTGGGTGACGGTCAACGCGACGATGGACCTCGCGGCCGCCCGTCACGCGCTGACCGTGTCCGCCGACCGCTCCCCCACCCACCCGGCGTCCGCCCGGCGGCGCGCGCTGGCGGCCCGGCTCCCGGAGTTCTCCGTCAACAGGGACGGCGCGCTGGCCGAATGGGCGTGGCCGGACCTGGAGGAGAGTTACGACCACCGCCACCTCAGCCATCTCTACCCGGTGTGGCCGCTGGACGCGATCAATCCGTACGACACCCCGGAGCTGTCGGCCGCCGCGCATCGCGCGCTGGAGCTGCGCGGATCGGAGAACGACTCCGCCCACGGGCATCTGCACCACGCGCTGATCGCGGCGCGGCTGCGGGACGCCGTCCGGGCCTCCGCCGCGCTGGACGCCGTACTCGCGGGCGACTTCTTCCACGACTCCCTGATGAGCGCGCACTATCCGGGGCGCGACGTCTACAACGCCGACGCCGCCCATGCGCTGCCCGCGGCGGTGATCGAGTCGCTCGTCCAGTCGACACCCCGACGGCTGGTCCTGCTGCCCGCACCGCTCGCCGGCTGCCCCGGCGGTGAACTGCGCGGCATACGTACCAGGTTCGGCGCGGGCCTGGATCTGCGCTGGTCCGCCGACGGCACCGCGACCGCGGTGCTGCACCCCACCCGTGACGCCCGTGTCGATGTCCGCACGGGGGACGGCAGCACACTCACCGATTCCTCCGCCGGATCCACCGCGGCTCCGCTGGAGCTGACGGCCGGCGTGGACCGCGTCCTGGAACTGGAGCCGCGGTAGCACTCCCCTGGACTTCACGACGAACGGCTTCGGTGTCTCCGCGAGCTGAGCCGTACGCATCAGGAGCCGGCCCCTGCGCAGGGGCCGGCTCGTGCGCGCGCGCTGCCGTCCGGTGTCACCTCGGGGCGGGGCCGGTGCTCTCCCGTACCGTCAGCTCCGGTGCCAGCAGCTCCACTTCGTCCGTGCCGCGGCCGGAGAGCTTGGCGACGACCTGTTCGACCGAGCGGCGCCCCATCTCCTGCGCGGGGATGGCCACCGAGGTCAGCCGCACCGATGCCTGGGCGGCCACCTGCTCGGGGCAGATCGCGACCACGGACACGTCCTCGGGTACGGCCCGGCCCTGCTGCCGCAGGAGGTTGAGCAGCGGCTCCACCGCCGACTCGTTCTGCACGATGAAGCCGGTGGTGCCGGGTCGCTCGTCGAATATCCGCGAGAGGGTCTGGGCCATCGCCGGATAGCCGCCCTCGCAGGGCCGGTGCAGGACCCGCACCCCCGCCTCCCGCGCCTTGGCCCGTACCCCGTCGACGGTCCGCTCGGCGAACCCGGTGTGCCGCTCGTACACCGCGGCCGCCTCACCGATCACCGCGACCTCACGGTGCCCGAGGCCGGCGAGGTGCTCCACGCAGAGTGCCCCGGTCGCCTCGAAGTCGAGGTCCACACAGGTGAGTCCGTCGGTGTCGGCGGGCAGTCCGATGAGCACGGCCGCGCGGTCGGTCCCGCGCAGCAGCGGCAGCCGTTCGTCGTGCAGCTCGACGTCCATCAGGATCATGGCGTCGGCGAGCGAGCTGCCGGCGATCCGGCGTACCGCGGCGGGACCCTCCTCACCGGTGAGGAGCAGGACGTCGTATCCATGAGTGCGGGCCGTGGTGGCGACCGCGATGGCGATCTCCATCATCACGGGGACGTACATGTCGGTACGCAGCGGCACCATGAGCGCGATGATGTTCGACCGGCTGCTGGCGAGCGCCCGCGCGCCGGCGTTGGGGTGGTAGCCGAGCTCCTTGATGCTCTGCTCCACCCGCTCCCGGGTGGGTACCGAGATGGACCGCTTCCCGCTGAGGACGTAGCTCACCGTGCTCGCGGAGACTCCGGCGTGCTGTGCGACCTCGGCAAGGGTGACCATTCAGCTCTCCATCACGGAACGACGTCGGACACCGGCACGCATACCGGCCTGCACCGGCAGTCTCGGCCAGATGTGGCGAAGCGCTTCGACTTCCCATCATTTGGCTGCGACATGCACGGATGATGCGAGCCTAGACCCGCACGCACAGCGTGTCCATAGAACAGTCGAAGCGCTTCGACTCGCTGCCACCAGCCGTCGCCGACCGCGCCGTCGCCCGTAGGGCCAACGCCACGATATGCCGGACGGCCGGCCCGGGACATCTGGGGGACTCACGCGGCGCACGGGCGCGGTCCGCATCGGTCGCATCCGGGCCTCGCCCGGGGGGGCTCAATCGTTGAGCAGTACGGGGAAGGCCTCCATGTCGTTCTGCGTCATCACCGGAAGCTTGCGGATATCCGCGTCCGGCACCGCGAGCCGCAGTGCGGGGAAGCGGGTGAAGAGCGCCGGCAGGGCTATCCCCGCCTCGACCCGGGAGAGCGCCGCCCCGGGACAGATGTGCGGGCCGTGGCCGAAGGTCATGTGCCGGATGGGGGTGGGGCGGGTGATGTCGAAGGCGTCCGCGTCGGCGCCGTGCTGCTCGAAGTCCCGGCCGATCACCCGGTAGGAGATGACCACGCCCTCGCCCTTGGCGATGACGTCGTCACCCACCTGGATGTCCTCGGTGGCGAACCGCATCAGCAGATGGGTGGTCGGGGTGTCCCACCGCAGCGTCTCCTCGATCACGGTCTCCCAGGAGACCTCCCCGTCGAGGACCATCCGCAACTGTTCCGGGTGCGCCAGGAGGGCTCGTACGGCGTTGAGGATGAGCCCGATGGTGGTCTCGTGGCCGGCCGCGACCATCGCCTTGAGGTTGCCGACCACCTCTTCCTCGGTGAGGGGCTCGCCGCCCTCCTCCGCGAGGATCAGCGCGGAGGTCAGGTCATCGGTGGGGCTTGCCGCCTTGTCGCGCACGAGCCCGGTGTAGAAGACGTCCAACTCGGCCAGCAGGGACAGCCGTTCGTCCTGCGGGGTGAGCATCGAGAAGAAGGCCTTGTACTGCCTGGTCAGCATGGCGTTCTCGGCGGGGTCCACGCCCATCAGCATGCCGACGACCCGCATCGGCAGCGGCTGCGCGAACACCGACTTGAGGTCGACGACGGCCCCGTCCCTGCCACCGTCGGCGAGCGCGTCCAACAGCTCCTCGGTGAACTTCTCGATGTCGGGCCTGATGGCCTCCAGCCGGCGGGGCGTGAGCGCCTGGGAGGTCTTGGTCCGCAGCCGCCGGTGCTCGGCGCCGTCCACGGTGAACATGGACCGCCCGGCGTCAACCATCCCGATGAGCGGCCACGCGTGCGTCACCTCGCCGCTCTGCCACAGCCCCCAGGCGTCGAGATCCTTCACCAGCCGCGGGTCGACGAGGAGTTCACGTGCGTCGGCATACCGGGTGATGGTCCAGGCGGGTACGCCGAGCAGCTCGATCCGGGCGAGCCGGCCGGCGTCGCGCAGCCTCGCCGTCTCACCGTCCAGGTCCTGGACCATGGGGTCGATGACGACGGTCCCGCGGTCCGGGTCAGCTGTGTGCGCGGCGGCGTGAGGGCAGGTCACGAGAGGTCTCCTGTCGTACGAACGGGGGTGAACCGGACGGGGAGCGAGGTCGTCCCGCGCAGAAACGCGGAAGGCCGCCGTACGAGGTCCGCGACGGCGACACTGAGATCAAGGTCGGGCAGCCGGTCGAGCAGCACCTCGATACCGGTGCGCGCGATGGTCTCGGCGATCTCCTGAGCGGGGAAGGGGCACCGGTACTCGCCGTGGCTGAAGGCGAGATGCGCGCCGTTGCCCCCTTGGGCGGAGCCACCGGTGCCGGACAGGCTCTGCCGGATCAGCGGATCGGTGTTGGCGGCGCCGAGCCCGAGCAGCAGCATGTCCCCCGCCCTGATCCGCTGCCCGCCGAGCTGGGTGTCCCGGGCGGCCCAGCGTCCGGCGAGGATCTGCGTCGGCGCGTCCTCCCAGAGCACCTCGTTCATGGCCTCGGCCACGCTGCGCCGCCCGCCCGCCATCGATTCGGCGAACTCCTCCTCGGTGAGCATCAGCCGCAGCGAGTTGCTGATCCAGTCGGCGGTGGTGAGGTGCCCGGCGGCCGTGATGGCCATCAGGTCGAGCATGTACTCCTCGTCGGTGAAGGCCTCGGGGAAGGCGAGCATCCGGGAGGTGACGTCGTCCCCGGGCTCGGCACGCTTGGCGGCGACCAGCCGCCGCATGTGCTCCCCGAAGCGCAGATGGGCCTCCTGCGCCCCCGGACCGCCGTCGGCCAGGTCCTTCAACACCTGGGCGATATCGGCGCCTTCGTCATCGGGGAACCCGACCAGCCGCGCGAGGACGAGCACGGGTAAGGGCTCGCAGAAGTCGGCGACGAGGTCGGCGGTGCCCCGGCTGCACACGGCGTCGATCAGCCGGTCGGCCAACTCCTCGCAGTGGCTGCGGATCTCGAACGGGTCGGTTCCTTCGAGGGCGGGTCCGACCATCCGGGCGTGCCTTCGGTGCTCGTCCCCCGCGCTGAAGTAGATGGACGGCAGCGGCCGCCCGACCATGGGCAGCAGCGGCCAGTCGTCGGGGATGTGCTCCCACTGGTTCCACAGGCCGACATCGCGCGGGAACAGCTCGCCGTCGCTGGTTACTTGATGAAGCTCGCGGTATCCGATGACCAGCCATGCGGGGAACCCGCCCGGCAGTTCCACGGGGACGACCGACCCGTGATCACGGCGCATGACGCGGTAGACGGCCCGCGGCTCGGTCTGGAACGAGGGCCCGCTGAGCGGCACGGCCCCCGGCCTCGCGTGTGCGGGGCACGCAGGAGGGGGCGAGGCGGGCTCGGGCCGTGCGGAGGATGGGCGCGTCATCGTTCTGACTCCTGTGGGCGGAAGCTTCACGCGTCACGATCATGCGATCAACGCACGCCCACTATAAGGATTTTATGTGACGCCACGGCGGTCAATGGCGATCAAATGTGCAGCCGGAGCGAAGCAACCGGCTGACATCTCAACACAATTGACCAACATCTTCAGGTACCGCCCCGGCCACCCGGAGCCGGAGGGCGGCCGAGCGCGCCCGGGAGAACAGACAGAACAGACAGGGCTTGAGCACCCCCGGCCCAACCCGGACTACGACTGCCCGGAACCCTGGACGCCGCACAACTTCCCGCCCTCGAAGGCGACGTTGACGATCGCGGCGACCGGGCTCTCGCCGTCCACCAGCTTCAGCGCGTGCCACCGGGACAGCCAGTAGACGCGTCCACGATGACCGGCGAGTGTCTCCCGCAGCGCATCGGGAGAGTGTGTCCAGACCGCTGGAAGGCCGTCCGCGTAGTCGAACGCGGCACGCAGTCCGACCCATCCGTCGTCCCGGACGTCACCGGCGCTCAGCAGTATCTCGACGGCCTGACCGGGCTCCTGCCGGCACTTCTTGGCATGGATCCAGTGCACCTGATGGCCTGCGGCGTACCGGTCGCAGCCGTCGCTCCGCACGGAGCCGTTCTCGGTGAGATGACGCAGCACGGTGAGTCCCGCCTTCCGGGGATGATGGACCCCGAGCGCTCTGCACCGCGGTCCGCTGTTCCCCGTACCTCGCGCACGGGGCAGGTCGTCACCCGGAGCACCCGCAGCGGAGCGGGGTGCCGTCCAGCCAGCCGGGGCTGCGCGCTGGAACTCATGACCCGACGAAAACCCTAACGCACCCGTGGGGCGGACCCCGACGGGCGGCGCCGCCCAGCCGACGGGTGGTCAGGAGCGGCACCGGAACGGGCCGACCCCGACCCGATCTCCCGGCCCTCCCCCGCCACCCCTGCCGGCAGCTCGATCAGCCCGTGGCGAAGCCTGGGTCGCTCGTCCCGGCCTCGCCCGTCTCGATGTGTCCGGCGAACCGCCGAAGGAACGTGGCGTCCGCGTCCGAGACCACCGTGATGTCGTACCAGCGCTTGCTTCCCCGCAGGTCAACGGTGTGCTTCACGGTCGCCCCCGGACGCACCGCGAAGGTCTGCACCCCGCCCCCATAGGTGTCCGCGATGCGCACGGTCAGCTGGACGGTACCCGTTCCGGTATGGGTGAGAGTGAGGTCGAGCCCACCGCTCGACGGGTCATGACGTGTGGTCACCTCCGGTCCCGCCGCCTTTCCGGGCCCCCGGAAGGCGCGCAGGAACCCGTTCGGACCGTGCACGGTGAGGTCGGTCACGTCATTGGAGTAGGCCGTGTTCCAACTGTCGGAGAGCGCCTTGCCCGCCTCGGTGGTGTAGGTCCAGGGCCCGTCGGTGCGGTTCGCCGACGTCACCAGGAACTGCGCCCCGGCCGCGTCGCCGCCGCTGAAGGTCAGTTGGTACTTCCCGGAGGCCGGGTCGGCCGCCCCGTCCACGAGGGGCGCGTACCGCAGTGGCCGGGTGGGCCGCGAGCCGGGCTCCTGATTCGGCACACTGCCGGAGACCGGCGGCACCGGTACGTAGTCGGGGTGCCGGTCGCCGTCCGGCGGCGCGTATCCGTCCGTGGAGGGCAGCG
Organism: Streptomyces sp. NPDC050423; assembly: GCF_040655445.1. Taxonomy (NCBI): domain Bacteria; kingdom Bacillati; phylum Actinomycetota; class Actinomycetes; order Kitasatosporales; family Streptomycetaceae; genus Streptomyces; species Streptomyces sp. NPDC050423. Next base: position 45,953 of record NZ_JBFAJY010000040.1, on the reverse strand, counting down.
AGACGGGTGCGGTGTCGGTACGGCTGAAGTCGAAGGCCGAGGTGAGATCACCGCAGACCGTGCGCCGCCAGGGGGAGATGTTGGGCTCGTGCACACCGAACCGCTCCTCCATGAACCGGATGACGGAGGTGTGGTCGAAGACCTCCGAGCAGGAGAACCCGCCGGTGCTCCACGGGGACACGACCGTCATGGGCACGCGCTGACCGAGGCCGTAGGGCCCTGCCGCGTAACGGATGTCGCCGGGGAAGTGGTCGGCGGAGGTGTCCACGGTGGAGAGCCCCTGCGCGGCCCCGGACGGTACGAACGGCGGCACGACGTGGTCGAAGAATCCGTCGTTCTCGTCGTAGGTGACGAAGAGGGCGGTCCGGCCCCACACCTCCGGATCGGAGGTCAGCGCGTCCAGCACCTGCGAGATGTACCAGGCACCGTAATTGGCAGGCCAGTTGGGGTGCTCACTGTAGGCCTCCGGCGAGACGATCCACGAGACCTCGGGGAGCGTCCCGGCCCGGACATCGGCCTTCAGGTCATCGAGGAGCCCGTCACCGTTCTTGACGTCGGTACCGGTGCGCGCCTTGTCGAAGAGGGGGTCGCCGGGCTCGGCATCACGATAACTGTTGAAGTAGAGAAGCGAGTTGTCGCCGTAGTTCCCCCGATAGGCATCGTCGATCCACCCCCAGGAGCCGGCGGCGTCGAGCCCGTCGCCGATGTCCTGGTAGACCTTCCACGACACTCCGGCCTCCTCCAGCCGCTCGGGGTAGGTCTTCCAGCCGTACCCCGCCTCGTCGTTGCCCAGCACGGGCCCGCCGCCGGTGCCGTCGTTGCCGGTGTACCCGCTCCACAGGTAGTAGCGGTTCGGGTCGGTCGAGCCGAGGAACGAGCAGTGGTACGCGTCGCAGACGGTGAACGCGTCGGCGAGCGCGTAGTGGAACGGGATGTCCTCACGGTTGAGGTGCGCCATCGTCGTGGCGGTCTTGGCCGGCACCCACTGGTCGTACGCGCCCTTGTTCGACGCCCGGTGACCGCCGGCCCAGTCGTGGTTGAGGTCCTGGAGGAACTGCAGCCCGAGATCGTCCGCCGGCGGCCGGAACGGCAGCACTTCCTTGCCGAGGCCGTCCTTCTGGTGCCAGACCGGCTTCCCGCTGGGCAACGTGACCGGACGCGGGTCACCGAAGCCGCGCACACCCTTCATGGCGCCGAAATAATGGTCGAAAGAACGATTCTCCTGCATCAGTACGACGATGTGCTCGACGTCCTTGAGCGTGCCCGTACGGCCCTTGGCGGGCAGTGACGCGGCACGGGCGATGCTGCTCGACAACGAGGAGAAGGCGACCGTGCCTCCGGCGAGCTGCAGGAGGCGGCGACGGTTCAGTTCTGCCATGAGTGAGGGCCTCTGTGGGGTGAGGGGACGTAAGGGCGAAAGCGACTGGAGTGTTCCAGAATCGGTATGCCCCATGGAAGACCCTTGCAGTGTGCACGCGGTGGCGTTCGGTCGAACAATCGGAGACGGGACGGCGGGGGCTCCCGTTCGCAGCCCTGCCCGTGGCCTCCGCCGCCGCGTCCGGATACGCATGAATGCTGCGGGCCGAAACTGGACCGCGAGGTCGGTATGTCGGCATGTCGGTCATAGAGAGCGCGACCGGGCCGGTTTGCCGTGAGCGATCCCGGAAAGACGCGGAAGGCCAACTGCCCCTCAGGAAAGTGATGTTGCCTATGCGCGCAAGATCCGTACATACCTCCGGCATCCTGACCGCGGCGCTGCTGCTTTCGGCCGCCGCCGTCGCTCCGACGGCCGGCGCAGCCATCCGGGACACGGCCGGACCGCTGGCTGGTGGCGGTGGCGCCCCGCACTGCACAGTGAACGCGACGTCCGGCAGCGAGCGTTGCTATCGGACGTTCACGGAGGCCATCGAGGCCGCCGGCGGCGGCCGGATCACCGGGGCACCACGCTCCGCGATCGATGCGGTACGCAGTGACGCGTTCAACGCCCGAATGGCCGACCGGACGCAGGACGGAGTCATCCAGGGGACCTTCTTCGAGGACGAGCAGTACGGGGGTGCGTCCCTGACCATCTGGGGCGCCGAGCCGTGCGTGAAGGACGGCTGGATCAACTTCCAGTTCGACCTCGGGGACGACTGGAAGAACCGCATCTCCTCCGTACAGCCCTGGGGCGACTGCGCGCTCTGGCTCTACCCGGAGCCCGGACTGAACGGTGACCGGGACGGCCCGTTCGAGAACAACAGCCCAGCCATCGGGTCGCTCATGAACGACCGCACCCAGTCCATCGGTTTCAGCTGACCGCCCGCCCCACCGGGCGCTCGACTTCCCTCTCCCCCCCACACAGGCACGATCACCCCCCACGGAGATCACCCATGACAGTGAAAATCCGGCTCCCCCTGCTTCTGGCGGCGCTCGTGACCGCGGGCAGCGCCGTCCTGGCCGCTCCGGGCACCGCCCTCGCCGAGGACCAGCCCACCATCCGCGAACTGCTCGACAAGTGCGACAACGGGACCGACAGCTGCGTCTTCCACCCCGACGGAGCGCCCCAGATCTCCATGGGCGAGGCCCACCAGGTGGGTGACTCGGCCTTCAACTGCACCCCGGACACCCAGACCTCCACCGTCGGCTGGTCGGACACGACAGGCGAGTCCAACAGCGTCGGCGTCTCGCTCACCGCGGAGTACGGCTTCTCGCTCGTGTTCAAGATGAGCATCACGACCTCCTACGGACACACGTGGGAGAGTTCGCACACCGAGTCGGAGCTGACGGCCGTGAACGTCCGGCCGGGCGAGGTCGGCTGGGTGACCCGCGAGGCCCAGCTCCAGCACGTCAGCGGGACGTACGAACTGCACTTCCCGGACCGCTTCTACGGGCACTACTACTGGTACGCGCCCTTCGACGCGACCGGTCCGATGCCGGACGCGCCGAGCACCAAGACGCAGCACACCCGGGCGATGACCGATCAGGAGAAGTCGGAACACTGCGGCTGACAGCGCCCAGCGCGCGTCTGCCCGGCCAGAGGCCCGCCGCAAGCCCCTCCCTCCCTCGGACGGGAGGGGCTTGCGGGGCTGCAGCTCCGCGAGTGCCAAGGAAGCCTGTTCCCCTTCCTGGCCGGAACACCCGCCCAACCCGCACCCCCGTCACTCCCCGCTGTTCCGCAACTTCGCTGCGAAGCCGCCATCCGGTGAGGAATCATGCGGATCATGGCTCAGCTCGAAGCGCGCGAAGTGCCGCTGCACAAAGTCTTCTGCAGTGACTACGACTTCCGGATCCCCGACTATCAGCGCCCCTACGCATGGCAGCCCGAACAGGCCCAGCAACTCCTCGCCGACCTTGAGGAAGCTCTTCTGAGAGGTGACGGGGAGCCCTACTTCCTGGGCTCTCTGGTGCTCGTCAAGGACAGCGGCTCCGCCGGGGCCGACGTCATCGACGGCCAGCAACGTCTGACAACCTTGACCATCCTGTTGGCCGTGTTGCGGGATCTGGCACAGCAGCCCGACGTGGTGACCAATCTCGTGGCGATGATCTCCGAGCCCGGGAACACGGTCCTCGGGCTGAAGGCCAAACCCCGGCTCAGCCTTCGCCCCCGGGACGCCGACTTCTTCCACCAGCACGTCCAGACGGCCGGCTCCATCAGCACGCTCCTCAAACTGAACCCCCACAACCTCAGGACGGACGCGCAGAGGGCCGTCCAGGCGAACGCACTGGCGCTGCACACCACCCTGGCCTCCTGGAGCGACGAGCAACGCCTCTCACTGTGCAAACTGATGGGAGTCCAGACGTTCCTCGTCGCCGTCAGTACCCCTGACCTGGACAGCGCCCACCGGATTTTCAGTGTCATGAACTCCCGGGGCCTTGACCTGTCGCCCGCCGACATCTTCAAGGCCCAGATCATCGGAGAGATCGACGAGGAGGTCTCGGAGACGTACGCCAGGCGGTGGGAGGACTCCGAGGAGAGTCTTGGCCGCGAGGACTTCTCCGACCTCTTCTCCCACATCCGCATGATTTTCTCCGGCGAGCGGGCACGACAGGAACTGCTCAAGGAGTTCCAGAGCCAGGTCCTCGTCCACTACAAGGGCGGTCGGGCCAAGGAGTTCGTGGACCAGGTACTCGTTCCGTACGCCGAGGCGTCCGCGGTGATCCGCGACAAGGCGTACGCGGCCGGAGACGGATCACCGCAGATCAACCAATGGTTCCGCAGACTGCTTCTGCTGGACAACAACGACTGGTGGCCGGCTGCACTCTGGGCGCTGCGGTACCACGGGGACGATCCGGCGTGGCTGGGTTCGTTCTTCCGGTCGCTGGAGCGTCTCGCGGCGAGCATGTTCGTCCGACGTATTTACACCACTCCCCGTGTGTTCCGCTTCGCCGAGCTACTGAGTGAGCTGACCGCCGGCCAGGGCCTCGACGCCCCTGCCTTCCTGCTGACCGAGACCGAGCGGGCCGAGACACTGCGCCGGCTCGACGGCGAGGTCTATCACGAGTTGAGGACGCGGCGGTACATCCTGCTGCGGCTCGACGAGTTGGTGTCCGAGGACGACATCGTGGCGACCTACGACGCTCCGCGCATCACGGTCGAGCATGTGCTCCCCCAGAACCCCGATCCCCAGTCGCAATGGCATGCGGACTTCACCACGAACGAACGCGCTCTGTGGACGCACCGGCTGGCCAACCTGGTGCTGCTCAGCCGTGCCAAGAACTCCCAGGTCCAGAACCTCGACTTCACCGCCAAGAAGGATCGGTACCTCAAGCGGGGCGTCATTACGTTCCCCCTGACCACACAGGTACTGGGTCAGGACACCTGGACACCGGAGCACCTGGAGAAGCGCCAGGCGGAACTCCTCGGCCTGCTCGCCGAGGAGTGGCGGCTGTAACGGCTCAGTGAGGGTCAGCCGGCCGCCGTGGCCACGATGGACAGAGCTGGAAGACAATTGTCCGTGATCGTCGGCTCTCGCCCGGCTCGGTCGGCGAGGGACCTGACCCGATACCGGCCACCCTCTACGCCCTGTTGACACTCCGTTGCAGAAGGCGAACCATGCGTAGCGGGGATCACCGCGTCTGACTCGACCCGTGGGGGGCATATGTCAGAGGGGCTGTACGGCTGGCTTGTTTCTGCTGTGTCGGAGTTCGGCCGGGCATCGCAGGTCAAACTTTCCGGCGGTGGTGGCCCCGAGGCTTCGATCCGCGGTCCACTCGAAGCCCTGCTCAAGGTCGTCGGTGAGCGGAATCAGTTGCACGAAGTCAGCTGGCACGACGAGTACTCGCTTCCCGAGCTGGGCGTCCGGCCCGACTACGCCGTGCGGGCCGGCGGCGAGCTGACGGGCTACATCGAGCTCAAACGGCACAGCCTTCCGTTGGACCCCACCACGTTCAACAAGACCAATAGAGAGCAGTGGGAGAAGCTGTTGAATCTCCCCAACGTGCTCTACTCCAACGGAACCGAGTGGCGGCTGTACCGCGACGGGCAACAGTTCGGAGAGACGGTCTGGTTCAACGGTTCGCTGAAGAGCGCGGGCGCGGCACTGTCCCCGGTCGATCCGGCTGCCTTCGACGCGTTGCTCAAGGTGTTCCTCAACTGGAAACCTCCCGGGATCTCCAACGTGTCGCGGCTGGTGCAGCACATCGCCCCGTTGTGCAGACTTCTGCGGTTGACTGTCATCGAGCAGCTGGCCGGCGAGCGCAAGTCCTCGGCTGCGGACGACGACGTGCGGGCCAGGCCGTTCACAGGGCTCAAGACCGAGTGGCGCAGGCTGCTGTTCCCCTCCGCCGACGACGCGACCTTCGCGGACGGCTACGCCCAGGCCGTGACCTTCGCGCTCCTGCTCGCGCGCTCCGAGGGGCTCCTCAAGCAGGACGCCGCTCTCCATGACATCGGCCGCAGCCTGGACGCCGAGCACGCCCTCATGGGCCGGGCGCTGCAACTGCTCACGGACAACGTCAACGACCGCTTCGGCGTGACGCTCGAACTGTTGCAGCGCACGATCACGGGTGTGAACTGGCCCGCCATCCGGGCCGGCAACCGGGATGCGTACCTGCACCTGTACGAAAACTTCCTGACCGTGTACGACCCGGCGCTGCGCCAGAAGAGCGGCTCCTACTACACGCCGCACGAGGTCGTGGAGGAGATGGTCCGGCTCACCGAGGACGTGCTCCGCACCCGTCTGGGGCGGCAGGCCGGCTTCGGTGAGGACGACGTACGCATCGTGGACCCGGCCATGGGGACGGGCACGTACCTGCACACGATCATCGAGCGGGTGGCGGAGCAGGCCGCCGACCGCTACGGCCCGGCAATGGCTCCCGACGCCATAGCCCGGCTCGCCTCACGCCTCTACGGCTTCGAGGTGCAGATGGGCCCCTTCGCCGTGGCCGAGCTCCGCACCTCGGACCTGCTCAAGCGCCACCGGACGCCGGTGCCCGAAGGCGGGCTGAACCTCTTCGTCACGGACACCCTCGACAATCCCTTCGTCGAGGAGGAGTACCTGTACACGCACGACGCACTGTCCGCCTCGCGGCGCCGGGCCAACCACATCAAGGCGAACACACCCGTGACAGTCGTCATCGGGAACCCGCCGTACGACGACAAGGCGGAGAACCGTGGCGGCTGGATCGAGAAGCGAAGCGGTGGCCAGGAGGCGCCGCTGCTGGACGGCTTCCGATTCCCGGGCAACGGCCGTTACGAGCACGTGCTCAAGAACATGTACGTCTACTTCTGGCGCTGGGCTGCCTGGAAGGTGTTCGACGCCCACGACACCGACCGGCACGGAGTGGTCTGCTTCATCTGCCCGTCCGGTTGGACGACCGGCCCCGGCGGGCGCGGCATGCGGGAGTATCTGCGTCGGACGTGCGACGAGGGCTGGATCATCAACCTCTCGCCGGAGGGGCAGCGCGCGGATGTGGCCACGCGCGTATTTGCGGGGGTTGCTCAGCCGCTGGCCATCTGCGTCTTCGTCCGCAAGGCGACGGGGGAAGCCGGCGGGCCGCGCGCGGCGCGGGTGCACTACCGGTCCGTTTCGGGCAGACGCGAGGAGAAGTTCGGGCAGTTACGTGGAGTTGAGCTGGATGACGAGGGGTGGAGGGACACCCATTCCGAAGGGGTGCGGCCCTTTACCCCTGCCACCCGGTCGGGTTGGGAGGAATTCCCGGCGCTGGACAGCGTGTTCCTGTGGGGCAGTCCCGGCGTCAAGCCGAACCGGTCCTGGGTCAGTAGCCCGTCGTCTGAAGTCCTGCGGCGTCGGTGGGCACGTCTCGTACGCGAAACCGACCCAACGAGCAAGGCGGAGCTCTTCAAGACCACCCCGGACCGTACGTTGACCGGCAAGCAAGAGCCGCTTCCGGGCAGGGCCCACTCTCCGCACGCAATCGGTCACGAAGGCAACGTCCAACCGGAGTTGATCCGCACAGCATTACGCAGCTTCGACAGGCAGTGGCTCGTCGCGGACAACCGCGTGCTCGACCGTCCGCGCCCCGATCTTTGGTCCTCGCTCCAGCCCGAACAGCTCTTCCTCAACCAGCAGTCGACGCACCGGATCGAGTCGGGGCCGGCCGTGGTAGCTACCCATCTCATTCCGGATACTGATCACTTCAACGGCCGAGGCGGCCGCACCATACCGGTCCTGCACCCCGACGGCTCCCCCAACGTCGCGAAAGGCCTCTTGACCCACCTGACCCGCACGGTCGGCGCACCGGTGGCCGCGGCGGATCTGGCCGCATACACCGTGGCCGTCACAGGTCACAGCGCGTTCACCGAGCGCTTCGCCGAGGAACTGCTCACTCCCGGGGTACGTCTACCGCTGACCCGCGATCCGGAACTGTGGCGCAGAGCCACGACCCTCGGCGGCGAGCTCCTCTGGGCCTCGACGTACGGCGAGCGCTTCGCCGCCCCCGATGCCGGCCGCCCCGCCGGCGCGGTCGAGTTCCCCTCCGGCGACGAACGACAGGTTCGCTACCTCACTCATATCGGCAACAGCGTTCCGGAACGCATGAGCTACGAGGCCGAGACGCAGACCCTTCGCATGGGCGAGGGCACCTTCGCCCCGGTCCCGGAAGCGGTCTGGGCCTATCACGTCGGCGGCATGAGAGTCGTGAACAAGTGGTTCGGCTACCGGAAGGCGAAGCCCACCAGCAAGCGGACGAGCCCTCTGGACGACATCCATGTGGACAGCTGGCCACCGGAGTGGACCAAAGAGCTGATCGAACTCCTCTCCGTGCTCCGCCGCATCACCGACCTCTGTCCGGCACAGGCCGACCTTCTGACAGACATCCTCGCCGGCCCCGTGGCCACGCACGCCGAGCTCGCTGAGGCCGGGGTTCTGCTCGCTTCGGAAACCGGCCGCAAGCCGCGGCACCGTCCGACGGACGGACTGTTTCCGGCGGACGATGTCGCATGACGTCGGCGACTCAGGCCGATCGCCGGGCAGCGCCGCTCAGGGCCTCTTCAAAAGTGACGGCCCCCTGAGCGAGCCGCCGGACCGCCAGCGTGAGTTGCGGCGCCATCGTCTCGTGCGCTTCAGCGAGCCGGGCGACCTCGCTCAGTCGCAGCTCCGACGACTCGTACAAGCGCCGGTAGTGCACAGCTGCTCCCAGAGCGGTGACCACCAGTTGGTCGTCCCGCCGCTCAATCAGCTTCAGCCAGCTCAGAAGCGGCACGTCATCGAGGATCTGCTCCGAATCGGTCCCTCGTGCGGCGGCGGCCTCCGCATCGCCCGTGCTGATACCCGGGTCGCGCAGGGGAGCAGTGGCCAGCTGTGCGAGGAGACGCCACTGCACGTCGGTGAGGTCCACATGGGGTAGGGGGACGGAGAATTGCATGCTGTCATGCCTAGCACATGGCATGCACGGCCCGGATCCGGTTGGCCGATGACAAGCGGCCCCGTGCCCTTTCGGGGCAGTGGATGCTTGGTCAGCCGGCCGTGCCGGCCGTCCCGATCCGGGCGTAGAGCGTGAGGAAGAGTTCGAGTTCTGCTCTCTCCTCGGAGCTCTCCCGTCCCGAAGCGAGGCGGCCCGGTGCCGCTTGATTGACACGGTGCAGGTGGCCGATCTGGTCCAGGTGATGCCAGAGGAGCCGGAAGGTCTGCTGGTGGTCGTAGAGGCTGGTCTCGTACGACCGCGTGATGACGTGGCGGGCCTGAACCATGAGGGACTGGAAGGCCTCGTCGTGAAGATCGACGAGCAGCACGGGGCCAAGGGCGCGCAGTTGGCCAAGGCGCTCTCCCGGGACACCGGCAAGATCGTCACGGTCACCCTGCACTCCTTCCCGGCCCTGCTCGACTACGTCAAGCGCAACCCCACCGAGATCCAGGGCTCCAACTTCGCGATCATCGTGGACGAGGCGCACTCCTCGCAGTCGGGCGGCGCCGCCACCGACGTACGCAAGGCCTTGCGCGACCTCGGTCTGGACTCCGACTCCGACGACGCGGGCGCAACGGAGGCGCAGGCGGAGAAGCCGGCTCCCACCCTCCAGGAACAGTTGGCGCAGGAGGCCAAGCACCGCTCCATGGCCTCGAACCTCTCCTACTTCGCGTTCACCGCCACCCCGAGGACAAGACCCTCCAGCTCTTCGGCACGCTTCAGGACGTCCACGGCGAGGCGAAGTTCCGGCCGTTCCACACGTACTCGATGCGGCAGGCGATCGAGGAGGGGTTCATCCTCGATCCGCTGCGCAACTACGTCACGTACGAGACGTACTGGAAGCTCGTCAACAAGAACCCCGACGAGGTGGAGGTCGACCCGACCAAGGCGAACCCCCTGCTCGCCCGGTACGCGCTGACGCACGAGTACACGGTTGCCCAGCATGCTCAGGTGATCGTCGAGCACTTCGTCGCCCATACCCTCGGCCGACTGGGCGGCCGCGCCAAGTCGATGGCGGTGACCGCTTCGCGGCAGTCCGCCGTTCAGATGGCCCGTGCCATCAAGAGCTACCTCGCCGACCGCGGGTACGACACCAAGTACCCCGAGCTCGGGGTACTCGTCGCCTTCTCCGGCTCGCTCACGATCGACGGCAAGGAGACGACCGAGCCGAAGGAGAACGGCGGCATCTCCGAGAGCGCCCTCCCGAAAGCCTTCGCGTACACGCGCGCCGACGACAAGGCGATCCGCTCCGGCGGGAAGGGCCAGCAGGAGTACCGGATTCTGGTCGTCGCCGAGAAGTACCAGACCGGCTTCGACCAGTCGCTCCTCACCACGATGTACGTCAACAAGACGCTCAGCGGCATCGCGGCCGTACAGACCCTGTCCCGGCTCAACCGGACCGCCGACCGCAAGGCCCAGGCGGACCTCGCGGTGCTGGACTTCGTCAACAAGGCCGAGGACATCCAGGACGCTTTCCGTCCGTACTTCGAGGAGGCGATGACCCTCCCCTCCGACCCGAACCTCCTCTACCAGGCGCAGAGCCGGGTCATGTCCGCGCCCATCCTCGCGGCGAAGGAAATGGACGAGTTCGCCGAGGCATACTTCGAGGCCCAGGAGAAGGCGGCCGGCTCGCAGGCCAAGTGGGAGAAGCTGCATGCGGAGCTGTACCGCATGCTCTCACCCGCCGTGGCCCGCTTCACCGACCTCCAGGCGAGCGACGACGAGGACGACGAGCAGACCGCCGAGGACTTCCGCGCCGACCTCAACGACTACGTCCGCAAGTACGGCTTCCTCGCGCAGATCGTGCCGTACCAGGATGCCGAGCTTGAGCGGCTGCACCTGTACGGCCGCCACCTCCTCAACCGGCTGCCACGCCGGGCGGACGGAGGTGTGGACATCGGCGAGGTCGACCTCAGCCACCTGCGGGTGGAGCAGACCGGCGAGCACGACGTCAGCCTCTCCCCCGAAGGTCCGACGACCATGCCGGGGTTCGGCGACGGCACGGGAGGAGCGCAGGAGCCCGAGAAGTCGCTGCTGTCCGAGCTGATCGACCGGTTCAACAGCAAGTTCGGCACCGACTTCACCGAGCAGGACCTGCTGCCCGCCTTCAACGCGACCGTCGCGGACTCCGAAGTGCGCCGCGTGGCCGTCGTGAACGACGAGGCGAACTTCGGCGAAGTCTTCGACGAGGTCTTCGCCGACAAGGTGGAGGAGCACGTGGGCCTCATCACCGACCTCGGCAAGCGGTACTTCGCCCCTGACAAGGGCTTCCAGTCCTCCCTGAACCGCAGCGCCCGCCGCGCCGCGTGGCGGATGATCCGCCGCGAGGAGGGCGTGGACGACGCGGCGTGACGCCCACGTCCAGATGAGCATCCGGGGGCCCGCCGTTGCGCCTGCGCGGCGCACGGCGGGGCCCCGGACGTTGTGTGCGTCAGCCCGCGACGAGGCCCACGAACCCGGCCCATGCGCCTGGACCGACGGTCAGTATGGGGCCGCTGAGCTGCTTCGAGTCGCGGATGTGTACGTGGGTGGCTGCGGCGGTGAACTCCACGCATTCACCGCCGTTGCCGGTGCTGTAGCTGCTCTTGCGCCAGGCGACCTCTACGCACTCGCCGCCGCCTCCGCTGCTGTAGCTGCTCTTAAACCAGGCAGCCTCCGGCACGAACGGCTCGATGCCCTGTGCGCTCATGCTTCTCCCATCAATTGCACGATCAGTGCCAACGACTCGCTCGGCGTCAGCGCTTGTGATCGGAGGATGCCATAGCGCGCTTCGAGCTCGCGAACCTTGGTCGGATCGGTGTACAGCCGGCTGTCGTCCTGGACTTCGGTGTACGCGACGCGTTGCCCTTTGTCTGTGTCGATCAGCGTAAACGGCCCTCCGAGACCCGCGTGATCTTCACGGTTGGTCGGCATGACCTGAATCTCTACGTTGCGCAACTGCCCAGTCAGCACGATCTGCTCCAGGGCGTCGCGCATGACCTTCCTCCCGCCGATCGGCCTACGGAGGACGGCTTCCTCGATCACGAAGCTCATCAGGGGAGCCGGGCTTCGGTCAAAGATGTCCTGCCGCACCAAGCGCGCTTCGAGACGCTGGGCGATCACGTCGTCGTGGAGCAAGGGCCGCTGCATCTGGAAAACCGCTCGCGCATACTCCTCAGTCTGCAGCAGGCCCGAGACCGCGCTCACCGCGTACACGCTCATAGCCGCTGCGCGCGCCTCCAACCGCGCCATATCCCGGAAGAACGGCGGATACTGCGCCCGCGCAAGCTCCTCCTTCAACGCCATCAGCAAGCCCCCGGCGTCCAGCACCGCGTCCGCCTTGTCGATGAACGCGGGCTGCGGGATCCGCCGCCCCTGCTCGAACGACGCGATGGACGGGGCCGCGTAGCCCACCAGCTTGCCGAACTCCGCCCGGTCCAGCCCCGCTCGGAGGCGTAACAGCTTCAGCTGACGCCCGAACGCCATCATCACCCCGGATCCCGGCTCGCCCTCCGGCCGTTCCCCCGTCTCCGCGCCCGAACCCGACTCCGCGTCCATGTCCGCGTCGCCCCGTACCACCGTCATCGCCACACCGCCTGTCCCACGCACCGACGTACGTACATGCAGACCGCCTCCGCGTACAAGCAGTCCGCGACGGCGCGTCACCTGTTGTCACGCTACGCCACCGGGCGACACCGTGGAGTCATGAACAGCAATCCCCCACTCCCCCTGCGCCCACTTCCCACCACCCAACCCCGCTTCCCCTGGCACCACTTCTCGATGCGCTTCAGCTCCACGCCCCGCGGCGCCCGTCTCGCCCGGCGCCTGGCCGGCGAGAGGTTCGACGCCTGGGGCATCCCGTACGGCAGCGACACGCACGACGCGCTGACGCTGATCGTCGCCGAGCTGTGCGCCAACGCGGTTCGCCACGGGCTCGTCCCCGGCCGCGACTTCCGCCTGTGCCTGTCAGCCGAGGGCGCCGCCCTGCGCATCGAGGTCACCGACACCCGCGGGGAACGCATCCCGGCACTCACCCAGCCGTCGGACGCCCCGGACGGAGACGGCGGTCGCGGCCTGCTCCTCGTGGCCACGCTCGCGGACCGCTGGGGCTGGTACCCGTGCGCGGACGGGCCGGGCAAGACGGTGTGGGCCGTTCTGGACCCGAGGTAGGCGTCAGGACCGCGTCCCCTACACCGACACGGGCACCGCAGGGAACACGACCACCGAGCCGTCCTTGTCGCGGGCGATCTCAATCGCCACGTCCGTCGTGCGGCCGTTGACCATGCCACCGTCGCCCAGCTTGTGAATCAGGTTTGCCGAGCGCATCAGGCGCTCGACTTCACCGGTCGTGAAAACGGGCCGCAAGCCGCTCGGGCGTGCCAGCTCCAGCTCCGACAGGCGTTCCAGGACACCGGCGATGCTCGTCTCCAGTGTGTGGAGACGCTGATGGTCGGCCTTGAGTGCCCGCGCGAAGTTCACGAACAAGTTGTCAGGTTCGCTCTGTGCGTGCTCGACGGCCTGCAGGACGATGACCCGCTGCTTCAGCGCAATGGCCAGGGCAGCGATTTCGAGGTGGGTGCGGAACCTGCCGCCATGGTCGTCGACGCCGGGAAATGACTTGGTCAGCGTGGTGATCTCGACGGCCCGTCCCTCGGGCAGCTTGTCGAGTGCGCTCTGCCATCCGGCGAGGCGGCGGTCAGCGGCGCCGAGCGCCGTGTTGATGGCGTGGACTGCCGAGTCCAGTCCCAGCGAGGCACCGAGCTTGCCCTGGTCGAGCAGAATGGCTGTGGCCTTGTCGATGGCGTCGCGGCAACCGTCGAGTTCGCCGTGCTCGTCGTCGAGCTTCTGCTCGTGCAGCTGCTCCAGCAGTTCCGTGATGTGCTCGACAGCCTGCTGGCGCTTCTGGTCGGCGTACGCGCTCACCCCCACCGCTACGGCCATGAGCACGAGCGGCGCGGCCACGGTGAGCGCCATGCTGCCGGTGGCCGCGACGCCGGCTGTTGCACCGGCTCCACCGACTGCGCCTGCTGCTGTCGCTTGACCGACTGGTACGAACGTCGTCTGGGAGGCGATGCCCGTTGAGTTCACGAGTGCACTGTGGATGCCACCGGCCGCCGCCTTCGACGCCATCGGGCGAACGATGCCCTGGCCGAACTGGGCGGCAACCTTCGCCGGAACCACCATGCGGAACAGGCCTTCGCCGGTAGCGGTCGCCCTGGCCGCAGCAGAGGAACTCCGCGCTGATTGCGTGATGAGCTGCGACAGGTGCTGTGCCAACGGGCTTACCGAATCGAGCGGGATGCCTCGGCTGCGGTCGAGCCGGCCGGGCAGCGGATGTGCCTCAAGTGTGGCAATCGGCTTGTCCGCCAGGCCTGCCAGCACGCTGCGCAGTTCAGCCAGGCGCTCAGCTGTCATCGGCTCGTCCCCGGCCACTGCGGGCACCCGGACGTCACCGGTCGCCAGCGTCCACACCGGCACGTTCGCCTTGCGGTAGTCGATCATCGTCTCCCCCTCATTTTCCAGCGACAGACTACGGGTGACGTCCGACAGGGACGGCATGAACCTTGCGGTTCAAGTACCGGAGTCGCCTCCCGGTGACCCGACGTTCCGGCGGCCACCCCGGCTGACCGGAAAGCGGCGTCCCGGACGCCCCTGCCCCGCTCCCGCTGGACTGAAGATCGCCCCACCAGGGACACTTGCCCTCCACTCTGCCGAAAGCCGGTGCTGTCGCACTCACCGGCCAGCACACGCACACACGAACGCCTCACCCTGGAGCAGCTGTTCAAGGATCCCGGACTGAAGCTGGAGAGCCTGAAGCGCGCCCGTGATCCGCACATCCGGACCATCCGGATCGACCAGGGCACGCGGGGTGTCGTCCTCGCACCCGACAGCGGCGACACGTTCGTACTGCTGCGCGTGATGCCGCACGACAAGGCGATCGACTGGGCCATCAAGCAGAAGGCCAGCATCAACACCATGACCCGGGCCGTCGAAATCCGCGACATCGGGATGCTCGACGAGCTCACACCCGCCTACGAACGCATCGCGGCCGCCCCCGACCAGCGGCTGTTCGCGAAGGTGTCCGACGGGGACCTGACAGCACTCGGCATCGACGGGACGACACTGCGCCAGGCCCGCGCCCTCACCAACCCGGAACAGCTGGAGGTCTTCGCGCCGTACTTCCCGCAGGACCAGCGTGAGGTCCTCGAATACCTCGCCGCGGGATTCACCGTGGAGGAGGTGTGGCGGGACGTGGTGTCTGTCAGTCTCTCCTCCACACCCGCCGACACCACGCCGGTGGACACCGCCGACTTCGCGACCGCCATCCAGCGCACCGGCACCCGCATCGCCCTCATCACCGCGTCCGACGAGCTCCGCGACGTCCTCGACAAGCCGTTCGCCGCCTGGCGCGTCTTCCTGCACCCCTCCCAGCACAAGGTCGCCTACCGGGCCAGCTACTCAGGGCCGGCCCAGGTCACCGGCGGCCCCGGCACGGGCAAGACCGTCGTCGCGCTGCACCGGGTGCGGCACCTTCTGCGGTTCCTGCGCGACGGTGAGCGCATCCTGCTGACCACGTACACCAACGTTCTCGTCGACGCGCTGCGCAGCGGTCTCGCCGCCCTCGTCGAGGACGCGCACCTGCGCGACCGGGTGGACATCACCACCGTGGACGCGCTGGCCAGCCGGGTCGTCGCCACGTCGCGCCGCCCGCTGCGGGGTGGCGAGGAGCAGACACGCTGGGAGCAGGCCGCGGGTACCACCGGCTTCACCGGCACCGCTCAGTTCCTCGCCCAGGAGTACAAGCACGTCGTCCTCGCCCAGAACCTGAAGAGTCTGGAGGAGTACGAAGCCGCCGACCGGCCGGGACGGGGCAGCCGGCTCCGGGTCGCCGAACGGCCGGTGGTGTGGCGCACGATCCAGGCGTTCTCCGACGGGCTCGCCGCCGACGGGCTGCGCACCCATCTGGGGACGTGTGCGGAAGCTGCCGACCTGCTCGAAGCGCGGCAGCCCCTGTATCGGCACATCGTCGTGGACGAGGCCCAGGATCTCCACCCGGCGCAGTGGCGGCTCCTGCGCGCCGCCGCCCCGGCGCGCCCCGACGATCTGTTCATCGCCGGAGACCCTCACCAGCGGATCTACGACTCGAAGGTGTCGCTGAAGGCCCTCGGCATCAAGGTCTCCGGCCGCTCGACGAAGATGCGGAAGAACTACCGCAGTACGCACGAGATCCTGAGCTGGTCCACTGCGTTGCTCGTCGGGCGGCCTTTCGCGCAACTGGAGGATGACAACCGCAACGAGACGCTGCTGGGCTACCGATCCGCGCTCCACGGGAACGGTCCGGTGGTGCACGGGGCCGCTTCGGCGGACGCGGAACTGGACGCGCTCGTCACACAGATCCGCGCCTGGACGGAGGCCGGTGTCAGCCCCGGCGACATCGGCGTCAGCGCACGCTTCAACAAGAACTGCACCAAGGCGATCGAACGGCTGACGGCCGCAGGTATCCCCGCAGCACCACTGCGGTCCGAAGCCACCGAGGATGCGCCCGGCGTACGCATCGGAACCATGCACTCCTTCAAGGGGCTGGAGTTCCGCTGCGTGGCGGTGATCGGCGTGCACGACGGAGCCCTGCCCTACCCGGGGGCCGTGACACCGGCCGATGTGGACCGGCTCCAGCGCGAGGCGGATCTGATGGCTGAGCGCTGCCTGCTCTTCGTCGCCTGCACCCGGGCCCGGGACGGCCTGTACGTGTCCTGGACGGGGGTGCCGAGCCCGTTCCTGGTCGAGGCCGGTGCCGCATGAGGACGAACGAGCACGGCCTCCAGCAGGGTCTCCTTGCCCGGGAAGTGCCGGTACACCGTGCGGGCGCCGACCCTCGCCTGCCGTGCGATCGCACTGCTCCGGGAAATGGGTTGTCCCCCAGGCCCCCTGGGGGACAACCCCCAGGAAAGTCGGGGAGAAACCGAGTCGTGGGGAGGACGCCGGGTCCGTAGGTTCTGGGGTGAGATCTTCGTACCGCCCCACACAGCCTCCGGAGGCATCTCGTGACCGCCCCGACCCACCAGCCGACACGCACGCCTCACGCGCTGGTCGCGGCCTTCGTGCGCTTCGTGGTCTGCGGCGGTGGGGTCGGGGTCGCCTCCAGCGGGGTGCTGGTCCTGCTCCATGACCGGATGCCGCTGGCGGTGGCGAACGCTCTGGTGACGGTCGTGTCCACGGTGATAGCGACCGAGCTGCACAGCCGGATCTCGTTCCGGAGCGGGCGCCGGGGATGGGGTGTCCATCTTCAGTCCGGGCTGACTGTCGCGGTGAGTTACGCGTTCACGACCGGGGCGCTGCTCTGCCTGTACGCGTTCCGGTCCGAGCCGTCGGCGCTGGTCGAGCAGAGCGTGTACCTGTCGGCGTCGGCGCTCGCCGGGGTCGGCCGGTTCGCGCTGCTGCGGGTGGTGGTCTTCGGGGAGCGGAAGGCCGGCAGGCCGCGTGCCGGGGTGCTCGGCAGGACTTCCGTTTCCATGGCCGCTGACACGGAAGGGCGGACCGTCCTCCTCGCTCGCGCCTGCCGTGGGCACCGATTGGATATCGTGGATGGTCGGCCGGGCAGTCGCGCGGCCCGTGAGTCAAGTGGGCGGGGCGCAGGTGGCACAGGAGCGGGCCGGATGGGTGCGGGTGCCGGTCGGGGACGGTGCGGTGCGGTGGGCCACACGTGGGAAGTGTCTGCGGGTGCTGGTCGTCGTGCACAACGTGACCTCCGCCACGCGGCTCCTCGACGTGCTGCCGCTCTTCGACGGCGATCTGCGGATTCAGCTCCTCGCCACCTGCCCGGAGTCCTCCGCGTTCTCGGCCGGCACGGCCGATCTCCTGGCCGGGACCGGAGTGCCGGTGCTGCCGTGGGATCAGGCCGTCGAGACGCCGGTGGACCTGGCCGTCTCCGCCAGCTTCGGCGGCCAACTGGAGTTTTTGCGCGGGAAGTTGACCATCCTTTCGCATGGTGTCGGATATACTAAGAGGCTGGCTACACCGGACACCGGACACCGGATCGGGATCGGGATCGGGGGCTGATGCCGCACCCGTGTTCGGTCAGGCTCCGCAGTGGGTCCTGGCCAATGGCGTGCCCATCGCGGACGCCCTCGTCCTCTCCCATCCCGAGCAGTGCGACCGGCTGCGCGCCGCGTGCCCCGAGGCCGCGCCGACCGCCGTGCTCGCCGGTGATCCCTGCTTCGACCGTGTGCTCGCCGCCCGTCCCTACCGCGAGCGGTTCCGCCGGGCGCTCGGGGTACGGGCGGGACAGCGGCTGATCGTCCTCAACTCCACGTGGAATCCGGAGTCCTTCTTCGGGGACGGCGGCGCGGGCGGCGACGACCTGCTGCCCGCACTGCTGCCTCGGCTCGCACGCGAGTTCCCCGTGGACGAGTACCGGTTCGCCGCCGTTCTGCACCCCAACATCTGGCACGGCCACGGTCCCGGTCAGGTCCGGGCCTGGCTCGACCGGGCGCGGCGCTGCGGGCTGGTGCTGATCGATCCGCTGGAGGGGTGGCGGCAGGCCCTGGTGGCGGCCGACGCGGTGGTCGGGGACCACGGGTCCGTCACCTTCTACGCGGCGGCGCTCGGCACTCCGGTGCTGCTGGCGGCGGCTCCGCTGCACGAACTCGATCCCGGGGCACCGGTCTCCGACTTCATGCGGGAGGCTCCCCGGCTCGATCCCGGTGCGCCGCTGCGCGAGCAGATCGACCGGCTCATCGAGCACCATCGGCCGCTGCCTGGGCCCGCCGCGTACACGACCTCTGTGCCGGGTGAGGCCGCGGTCCGGCTGCGGACCCTGTTCTACTCGATGATGGGTGCGGCGGAGCCGGAGTGGCCCGCCTCGCTGGAGCCGTTGCCGCTGCCGGGCCACGAGCCCGTGTCCGTCACGGCTCCCGTCCATGTACTGACCCGGGTG
Source organism: Streptomyces sp. NPDC050423 (assembly GCF_040655445.1). Lineage (NCBI taxonomy): Bacteria > Bacillati > Actinomycetota > Actinomycetes > Kitasatosporales > Streptomycetaceae > Streptomyces > Streptomyces sp. NPDC050423. The sequence continues at coordinate 27,196 of NZ_JBFAJY010000040.1, read as the reverse complement.
CCGCGTCCGGGCGAGGTCGTGGTGACCCGTTGGGCGGGTTCCCCGCCGGCCGCCGAGTGCGTCGGCGGGGAGGTGCACGTCGCCGTGCACGAGGACACCCGTGACGTGGACCAGTTGGAGCTGGCCGACGTCATCTTCCGGGACGGCCTGCCCGACGATCCTCGCTTCGGGTCTCCGGCCATCTGGACGGAGGAGGTGTTGCGGCGCCATCCCGGGTGTGCGCTGGCCGCCTTCACGGTCGGCCCTGCCGAGTGTGTCGTCCGGCTGCGGGGCGGGGAGCCGCTGCGTCTGCTGTCCTCGCCGGAGGCCGCGGTGGACCCCGCCACCGGCGCCTCGGCCCTCCATGCGCTGCTGGGGGCCGGGGAAGCCGACGGCGACGTCACGGCGACGCGGCTCGCGAACCTGTTGGCCGACGGCGGGTTCGCGGTCCGCGTCGGGGCCCGGCGGGTGCGGGTGCGGGTGCGGGTCGCCGGCCTCCATCCCGGGTGACGCCGTTCAGTTCAGCCCGTGCCGCGCTCCTCGGCCGTGCAGCGCTCGCGCATGGACCGCAGATGGGCCACGTGGTACTCGGCGCTCTGGCCGCTCAGCGTCGTGAACGCCGCCTCGATCAGCGGGCGTGCGGCCGCGGTGTCCGACTCGTCCAGCCAGGTCTCGGCCAGGTCGGTCAGGGTCCGGGCCGTGTTGTACGTGTCCTCCTGCGCCCGGAAGCGGCTCAGCGCCGTCCCCAGTCGGTCCCGGGACTCCTCGAACCTCCCGAGGCCGCGCAGGGCCCGGCCCCGGTGGCGTTGCAGCAGGGCACGTGCGCGGGGGACGTCGGCGGTCCCTTCGTCCTGAGCCCCCATCGTGATCAGGACGGCGTCCGCCGCCTCGAAGCACTCGTAGGCCTCCTGGAACCGCCACTGCCGCAGCCGCAGCAGTCCGAGGAACTCCGTTGCCGAAGCGTGGCCCCGCTTGTGGCCCGCCGCCTCCTCGGCCCGCGCGGCCGCGAGTGCCTCCGCCTCCGCCTCGTCCCAGTGGCGCAGTTCGGTCAGCGTGTGCGCGAGTTGGGCGTGCAGTGCTCCCGCGTCCGCCGATCCCGGCAGGTGGGTGTCGGCGAGCCGTGCTCCGATGCGCAGTGCGGGCAGCAGCATCTCGTGGCGGCCGGCCTTGAGTTGCAGCGGCCACAGGGAACGGCACAGCCGTACGGCCGAGGCCGGGTCGCCCGATTCCTCGGCGCAGTGGACGGCCTGGACCAGATTGCCGCACTCGGCGATCAGTGCGTCGAGCGCCTCGCCCTGGCTCTCGAAGTCCGGGGTTTCGAACGCCGGGGTTCCCGGGGCCGGGGTTCCGGGAGTCGAGCCGCGGCGGTTTGCCGAGGGTGCGGGGACCCGCCAGCTCTCCGGCAGCGCCTGATGGGCCACGGACATCGACAGATCGACATACCAGCGCAGGGCTCGGGCCATCGCCGCCGAGCACGCGGCGATGCCGTCCTCCTGCACGGCGACGGCCTCGGCGTGTCCGCGTACCGCGGGGCGGTAGTGGTAGCGGGCCTGGCCGTCAGCGGTGGTGTTGTGCTCCAGCAGGAGCCCTTCCGCCAGTTCGTCCAGTCGTCGCGCGGCGTCCTCGGGCGTCGTTCCGGTCGCGTGCGCGGCCACCGCCGCGTCGAGGGCGGGCCAGTCGCGTACCGCCATCAGGCGGTACACCTTCGCCGTCCCCGGTTCCAGCAAGCGGTAGGTGTCCTGCGCCGCCGCCCGTACGGGGTCGGCGCCAGCAGCCGGGCCGGAGGCGGGTTCGGTGAGGCGGGGCGCCGCCGCGCGCAGGGCGTACGGCGATCCGCCGCACCGGGCGAGGACGGAGGGCAGGGTGGCGCGGGCCGCGGCGATCGCCGGCTTGTCCAGGAGCTGGGTCAGCAGTCGTACCGCGTCCTTGTCCGTCAGCGGGCCGACGGGAACGCGTACCGCGTCGACGCCGGGGAACGGACGGCGGGCCACCACGATCATGAACACAGCGGGCGCTGAGGTGAGGAGCGGCCGGATCTGGGCGGCCGAGTGCACATGGTCCAGGACGATCAGCAGCTTCCGGTCCGCCACGCAACGGCGGAAGAACTCGCTCAGCTCTCCGGCCGAGGTCGGCATCTCCTCGTCCCGGACACCGAGTTGGCGCAGCAGGCTGCGCAGTACGGTCCCCGCGTCGCGTGCGGCAGCGGTGCCGCCGGCCAGGTCCGCGTAGAGCTGCCCGTCCGGGAACATGGCCGCCTGGCGTACTCCCCAGTGCACCGCCAGCGTGCTGGTCCCCATGCCCTCGGCGCCGTGCACCAGGGCCAGTCTCGGCGTTCCGTCAGCACGGCGCGACGCCTCGCGGTCGAGGCTCTTCAACGCCTCCTTGCGGTCGGTGAAGAACCTTATGGAGGCGGGGAGGCCCGGCTGCCCGGTGCCGGGGGCGAAGTCCGCTCCCGGACCTCGGCCGCCGGCGCTCACCCGGCTCGCGAACGCCATCCACGAGGCGGCGAGTCGGGGGTCGCCGCGGAGCCGGTCGGACACCATGCGGGCCACCGCGTCCAGTTCGTCCGGTGCGGTGGGCGCCGGGATCTCGCGGCCGGCGATGCGGCGGACGAATCCGCCCGTCGACTCCCACGCCCATCTTCCGGCCTCGTTGGCCATTCCCGAGCCGACCGCACCGAGCACCGCCGTAACGGCCGTCAGCGAAATGGGATCCAGCATGTCGCGCACTCCCCGTTCCCGGTGTTCCGCGCGATGCGCCCTCCCCGGCATCGCCGCTGCCACCGTGCAGTTGCAATCTACCGAGTCGGGCGCCGCCCCGTGCGGCACCGCGCGACACAGCCGGGTTGGCTATCCTGACGACCGTTCAGGTGATCACGGTGGCCGTGCGGGCCCGCGGCACGGGCCGCGCACTCGCCGGAGGGGGAGAGACACGTGCGGGGTGCAGCGGCGAGCCGGGGCTCGGTCAGGAAGGCCGAGCAGGCGTGGAATCAGGCGATGCTGCTGATGCGGCAGGGGGACACCGCGGGGGCGTCCGCGCAGTTCGCACTGGCCACGTCCCACGATCCCGCCGCCGCCGACGCGTGGCTCGGCCTCCATGCGACCGGGCAGGATCAGCAGCGGGCGCTGGACGCCATGCTGCGGACCTCCGGGGCCTTCGGCGCGCTGCGCACGAAGTCCGGGATGCCCCTCCGGTCCACGTTCCAGATCGGCCATTACGTCACCTTCCGCCTGGAGAACGCACGCGATCTGTGGCTGGCCGCGATGTCCTCGCTCCTGGACAACGGCCGGCTCGACGAGGCCTGGGCCGGGCTGTCCACCGCACAACTGGACTGTGACGAGACGCGGTTCGTCTACACGCGGTACGCGTTCCTCAAAGAGGACTGGGCCCTGGTACTGAGGTTCGCCACCGGAATCGGTGACGCGTTCCTGCGCGACGAGTCGCAGTTGTACGTCGGTGCGTCGCTCTTCGCCCAGGGCGTCCACCACGAGGCGCTGAACGTGCTCGCTCCGCTCCCCGGGAAGCTGGAGAAGGGGAGCAGGTTCGATGCCGAGACCAAGTACTTCATGGGGCGGTCACTGGAGGAGCTGGGGCGGAAGGAGGACGCCCTGAAGCGGTACCAGTACGCCTTCCGGTGTTCGCCGGACCTCTTCGACGTGGATGTCCGCGCCCAGGCCCGCCCGGCGCCGGCCCCCGCCGCCCCGCTCACCCCCGAGGACGCACCGGACGTCGCTCCCGCGCGCCGCTCCGATGAGCCGGCGCCGTCCGTTCCGGCCTCGGCGGGCTCTCCCTCGCCGCAGACCGGGCCCGGTGGCGGCGCGGAGAGCGGCAGCGGGGAGGGGCTGTCGGCGCAGGAGCGGGCCGCCCTGCTGGCCGAGGCCAGGGAGTCCCTCGACGGCATGATCGGCCTGGAACCGGTGAAGCGCCAAGTGCTCACCCTCATGGCCCAGTTGCGCATGGCCGCGCTGCGGGAGGAGCAGGGCCTTCCCGGGGGTGCCAAGCCCCGGCACTTCGTCTTCGCGGGGCCGCCGGGTACCGGCAAGACGACGGTGGCCCGCATCATCGGCAAGGTCTTCGCCGGGCTCGGTCTGTTGAGGTCCGGTCATGTGATCGAGGCCCAGCGCGTCGATCTGGTGGGGCAGCACCTCGGCTCCACGGCCATCAAGACCACCCAGGTCATCGACTCGGCGCTGAACGGGGTGCTGTTCATCGACGAGGCGTACGCCCTGTCCAACAGCGGTTACAGCGGCGGCGACGCGTTCGGGGACGAGGCGATGCAGGTCCTCCTGAAGCGGGCCGAGGACGACCGGGACCGGCTCGTCGTCGTCCTCGCCGGGTACCGCGCCGAGATGGCCGAGCTGCTCGCGAGCAACCCCGGACTGGTCTCCCGCTTCAACACGCGCGTCGACTTCCCCTCGTACTCCGCGGAGGAACTCGTCCTCATCGCCCGGTCCGTGCTGGCCTCACAGGGCGACGAGCCCGATGCCGGGGCCGTCGACGTCCTCGGTTCCCTGTGCGCGGCGATCGTGGACGGCGGGATGGCCGACACCGTGGGCAACGCCCGGTTCGCACGTGAGCTCTGTCAGAAGGCCTCCGCGCAACGGGACCTGCGGCTGTACGCCGCACACGCCGACAGCACACCGACCCGGGAGGAGATGGTCACCGTACTCGCCCGGGACGTGGTCGCCGCACACGATGAGCTCATGGAGTCCCACGGTCTCGCGGGTGAGGCCGAGGGAGCGGGTGGCAGCGGCGGGTAGCCGGTGCCGGCCTGCCACCGCCCGCCTCGTCACGGCGCCGTGCACCCGCTTCGACACGGCACCCGTGCGTCCGCCTCTCACGGCGCCGTGAAGTACTCCGGGAAGCGCGGCCCGAGCCACGGCCTGCGTCCCCAGGCGAGGACCCGTCCCCTGGCCATGGCGCCCGCCGGGGCGATACGGCCGAGCGCCATCAGCAGGAACGTGACGGGCTCGATGGAGATCGTGCAGTCCGGGCGGTCCGGCGGCCGGTGGCCCACCGTCACCGCGCCGTCGGTGAAGGTCACCCCGAAGCGGTCGCCGCCCCACAGCCGGACCGTGTAGCGGGCGGTGAGACCCGCCGTGGCCCCGGCGTCGGTCACCCGGGGCATGGCCCGGACGAGGAAGGGCAGGGTCAGCCCGGCTCTGGGCCGGTCGACCATGTGCGGGCGCCTCAGTGCCCTCGCCAGGTCGTAGCCGTGGCCCAGCATGTGCGTCAGGAGGTAGGAGCCGAGGACGGCGCGGTTCATCGGACCCATCGGCGTCATCAGCTCCTCGTCCGCGGGGTGTTCGGCCACCGCGTCGAGGAACGCGGCGGTCTGCGCCACGATCATCGCGGCCAGCGGCTCGCCCGCGCGCTCGCCGAAGGCCGCGAGGGCCCGCTGGTTCGCTGCGGCCAGGCCCTGCGGGGTGCCGTCCCCGTAGTCGCGCGCGTGCCCGGCGGCCACCTCCGCCATCAGCTGGTTGGCCTGCGCGAGATGTGCCGCCGCCTCCCCCACGGTCCACTCCGACCTGGGAACCGGCGGCCCGGTGTCGGGGGCGTCGCGCAGCAACGCCGCGATCTCGGCGGCCGTCGCCCGTATCGCGTCGGCCAGCCCCTCGGGCAGCCTGTCCCGTATGCCGTGCTCCGCCACCGGCTCCACCCTGTTACCGCCCTCGTGAACGCCGTGCCCCGTGCGTACGGATCCTGCCTCCGTGCCCACGCGCACGGACCTGCCGCGCACACCTGTTACCTGCGGGTACACAAGAGCAGGTCGCGGACCCCGCGGGCAAGAGGTCGGCGGCCGCAGTTCGAACCCCTCTACGATCAACGGCGTGTGCGCAAACGTGATCGTCGCTGAAGACGACGAGAAGCAGGCCGAACTCCTCCGCCGATACCTCGAACGGGAAGGTCACTCCGTCACCCTCGTCGGCGACGGCCTCGCGGCCCTCGACCTGGTCAGACACCGGGAGCCGGACCTGCTGGTCCTCGATGTGATGATGCCCCGGGCCGACGGCCTGGATGTGGTGCGTGTCCTGCGCGCCGAGTGCCGGGAGTTGCCCGTACTCATGCTGACGGCCCGCGCGACCGAGGACGATCTGCTGCTCGGACTCGATCTGGGCGCGGACGACTACGTGACCAAGCCGTACAGCCCACGTGAGCTGATGGCCCGGGTCCGTACGCTGCTGCGCCGCAGCAGACGCGCCACGGGCGGCGAACCGGCCGATGCCGCACTGCTGACGGTCGGAGCGCTGGTTGTCGATCCGACCCGGCACGTGGTGTCGGTCGGCGGCGCGGCCGTGGAGTGCACCCCCGGTGAGTTCAGGATCCTCGCCGCGCTCGCGACCGAGCCCGACCGGGTCTTCTCCCGGCAGCAACTGCTCGCGGAACTGCACGGCTTCGACCGGTACATCAGCGATCGGACGGTCGATGTGCACATCATGAACCTGCGCAAGAAGATAGAACCCGCCCCGCGCCGGCCGGCCCGGCTGCTCACCGTCTTCGGTGTCGGATACAAGCTGACGGACCCGGCGAAGGCTGCGGCACGTGCGTCGTCGTAGCGGAGGGCGCCACAACGACGGGGCACACAGCGCCTCCCCCGGCTCCGAGCGGCGGGCGCGGCTGCCGTTGCGCAAGAGCCTCTTCGCCCGGCTGCTGGCCGTATCGGCACTCGTGGCGGCGTGTTCGGTGGCTGCCACCGCCTGGCTCGCCGTACAGACGACGTCCGGCGCGATCAGGCAGGAACAGGGGCAGAACCTCACGGCCGATGCCCGGATCTACCAGAGCCTGCTCGGTTACGCGGCGGCTCATCCCACCTGGGAGGGCGTCGGGGGCACGGTGCGTGAGCTGGCCAAGAAGTCCGGCCGGCGGATCGCGCTGACGACGGAGCGGCGCGATCCGCTCGCCGACTCGGCCGACCCGGAGTCGTCGGCCGCCCTGCCGGCGCAGGCCTCGGCGATCGTCGACCCGCTGTCGGTGGACACCGCGCTGGCCGCCGAGACCGCGGGCGCCTCCGGCGCTCCGGCCGACCGGGTCGATCCGCGAGCGGTCGGGCCGTTCCGGCTGCCCGCCTCGGAACGGGCGGAGCTGCAACAGATCGCCGAACGGAACGTGGCCTGCCTCAGCGAGTCCGGGATCGCCTCGGACGTGGTCCGCAGCGCGAGCGGTCGCCCTCGCATCCAGGTGGTGGGCAACGACCCCGACCGCCTCCAGGGCGCTCGCTGCATGACCGATGCCCTGGACAGTCCGACGGCGACCGAGAAGAAGGCGCTGAAGTCCCTCAACCAGCTGGCCGACGCCTGTCTGAAGCGCCAGGGCCGCCCCGGCGTGCAGCTCAAGCTCGATCTGTCCTGGGGGCAGGCTCCGGAGCCCCGGCCCGCGGAAGCGCGCGCCAGTATGGCGCCCAGTCCCATGCCGACCGCCCCGCCCACGACCGCGCCCAGCGTCTCTCCGGACTCCCGCCCCTCGCCCGCCGTCGGCAACGGCGAGGACGGCCGGGCCATCGCCTCCTGCGTCGGCACGGCCCGTCGTGAACAGCTCGGTTCGTACGTCGCCTCGCCCGCCCTGCTGTTCATCAGCGACACCGGCGGCACCACCGTGCCCGGTTTCGATCTCTCACCGGCCAACACCGCCAGGATCGCGGGCACCGCGGCTCTCGTCCTCGCTCTCACCGTCGGCGCCTCGGTACTCGTGGGCGCACGGCTCGTACGCCCGCTGCGCGCGCTGACGGGCGCCGCCCAGCGGATGCGGGACGGCGAGGACAGCGTGCCCGTGCTGGTCGCCGCGGACAACGAGATCGGGCGGCTCGCCGCCACCTTCAACGACATGTCCGCCCACCGCGCCCGGCTGGAGGCCCAGCGCAAGGCCATGGTCAGCGATGTCGCCCATGAACTGCGCACCCCGCTCAGCAACATCCGCGGCTGGCTGGAGGCGGCGCAGGACGGCGTGGCCGAGCCGGACCCGGCGTTCATCGCCTCGCTGCACGAGGAGGCGGTGCAGTTGCAGCACATCATCGACGACCTCCAGGACCTGGCCCAGGCCGACGCGGGCGCGCTGCGGCTGCACCCCGAACCGGTGCGGATCGAGGACCTGCTGAACCAGGTCGCCGCCGCGCACCAGGCCCGCGCCGAGACGGCCGGGGTCGCGCTGACGGTGCTCCCCGCGCCACCGGGCCGCCCGCTCCCGGGGCTGACGGCCGATCCGGTCCGGCTGCGCCAGGCCATCGGCAATCTGGTCTCGAACGCCGTCCGCCACACCCCGTCCGGCGGGAAGGTCACCCTGCGTCCGTACGGCTCCGAGTCCGGGGAAGCGGTGCTGGTGGACGTCACCGACACGGGCAGCGGCATTCCGCCCGAGGACCTCGGCCATGTCTTCGACCGTTTCTGGCGCGGCGAGAAGTCCCGCAGCCGCCGTACGGGAGGCAGCGGGCTGGGCCTGGCGATCGTACGGAAACTCACGGAGGCGCACGACGGTTCGGTCACGGCGGTGAGCGTGCCGGGACAGGGGTCGGCGTTCACACTCCGTCTCCCGGCCGACCGCGGTGGCTCGTCCGGGAACGGTTCGACGGAGGCCGGCTCGACCGACGGTCTCTCAGCCGACGGCCTCTCGACCGACGACCGGGATGGCGGCGGGCGCGGCTCCGAACAGCCCTGATGCGATGACCACAGCGTTCTGACAGTTTCTTCATAACTTCGGGACAGCCTGTCGGCACGCCTCGCACCGCGGTGCGATTCCGCATCGCGGCGCCGTCGGGGCCGACCTGGAACGGAGCCATATCCATGTCCCTGCGCTCGTCCTTGCGTACCGCCGTCCTTGCCGCTGTCGCGGCCGGCGCGGTATGTGTACCCGCCACCTCGGCCTTCGCCGACTCCTCCCCCACCCCCGCGCCCGCGGCCACGCCGTCACAGAGCCCCATGCGCTCCGCCCCCTCCGAGGCCCCCTCCGTCGTACCGTCCGAGGCGCCGCGTGGCGGCGTGGCCGCGGGCGACAGCCCCACACCCGCGGTCCGGCCGACGACCGTGCCGCGCGGCGGAGTCGCCGCGGGCGAGCGCCCGGCCGGCACGTCCGGTGACAACACCGCCGCGGTGACGGGTTCCGCCGTGGCGGCCCTCCTGATCGCGGGTGCCGGAACGGTCGTCCTGCGCCGCCGCTCCACCGGCCGCCGCAACGGCTGACCACCCCTCAGCCGACAAGCCGGCAGTGGCGCCGTCCTGCATCAGGGCGGCGCCACTGCCGTCGGCCGATCTCTTCTGGAGTCTGTCCTCATGCCCCGCACGCCCCAGTTCCTCCGGCGCACCGCGCTGCCGGTGCACGCCTGCCTCGCGCTGACCGCGCTGATCGCGCTGACCGGCTGTTCCGACACCTCCCCGTCCACGTCCTCGGCCGCGACCGGGACCACGGAGTCGGCCGCCACGGCCGGAACTCCCGCCCCCGGCCCGGGAACCGCCTCCGCACCCGCGTCCGGGTCCTCGTCGTCATCCACATCCTCGAAGTCCGCCTCGCCGCCCGTCCATGTCTCCATCCCCTCCCTCGGGATCAACAGCGCGGTCATGCGCCTCGGGCTCAACCCGGACCGCTCGGTCGAGGTGCCGCCCGCCGACAAGGGCATGACGGTCGGCTGGTACACCGGCGGCTCCGTACCCGGCCAGCCGGGCCCCGCCGTGCTGATCGGCCACAACGACACCCGCTACGGCCGGGCCGTGTTCCACGATCTCAAGAAGATCACCAAGGGCGCGGACATCGCCGTCCGCGACGACCGGGGCGCCGAGATCCACTTCAAGGTCACCGGCCGGGAGACGGCGAGCAAGAAGGCGTTCCCGACCGCACGGGTCTACGGACACACCGAGGACCGTGCGCTGCGGCTGATCACCTGCGACGGTTCGTTCGACGCCGCGGGCCACCCCGTGGACAACCTCATCGTGTACGCCGAGAGGGAGTGAAGAACGACCGGTGACGGGTGTCCGGAGGTGGCGGTCAACCAGTGACGGGTGTCCGGAGGTAGCGGTCAACCGGTGACGGGTGTCCGGAGGTGGCGGTCAACCGGTGACGGGCCTCCCGAAGTGACGGCCACCTGATGGACGGTCGCGGGCAGTGCTCCCGGCACCTGCCGTCTACCCACGGGTAACTCCCCCTGGTTTCATGGGTTCCAACATTCTCCCGCCCGCCCCCCATGCACCAGCAGAATCAGGAGCACCCCGTGCCGCACTCCGCGCTCCGCCGTATCTCCGGCGCGACCCTGTCCGCCACGCTCACCGCCGCCGCGCTGGTGGCCGCCGCACCACAGGCGTCGGCCGCCGACGCCCCGCCGCTGCGGGTGCTCACGTACAACACGTTTTTGATGAGCACGAACCTCTACCCGAACTGGGGGCAGGCGCACCGGGCGGCCGAGATACCGAAGGCCGACTTCTTCCGGGGCAATGACGTCGTCGTGCTGGAGGAGGCGTTCGACAACTCCGCGTCGGACGCCCTGACACGCAACGCCTCCGCCCAATACCCGTACCACACACCGGTGGTGGGCCGGAGCAAGAGCGGCTGGGACGCTACCAGCGGGGCCTACTCGTCCGCCACACCGGAGGACGGCGGCGTCACGATCCTGAGCAAGTGGCCGGTCCTCCGTCAGGAGCAGCACATCTACAAGGACGCCTGCGGCAGCGACTGGTGGTCCAACAAGGGCTTCGCCTATGTCGAGTTGAACGTCAATGGGGCGAAGGTGCACGTGGTGGGCACCCACACCCAGTCGACGGACCCGGGCTGTGCGTCGGGCGAGGCGGCCGGGGACCGGGCTCTGCAGTTCCGCCAGATCGACGCGTTCCTCGACGCGAAGAACATCCCCGCCTCGGAACAGGTCATCGTGGCAGGCGACCTCAACGTGGACTCCCACTCCCCCGAGTACGCCTCCATGCTCGCGAACGCCGGGCTGACCGGGGCGGACTCCCGCACCGGGCACCCCTACTCGTTCGACACGCGGGACAACTCGATCGCCGCCGAGCGCTACCCCGACGACCCCCGCGAGGATCTCGACCACGTCCTGCACCGCACGGGGCACGCGAGGCCGGCGGGGTGGACGAACGAGGTGGTGAAGGAGGAGAGCGCGCCGTGGACGGTGTCGAGCTGGGGGACGGACTACACGTACACGAACCTCTCCGATCACTACCCGCTGGTGGCGTCGGGGCGGTAGCCGGCGCACGGCCCCGGCCGTCCCGGGGCCGTCCGGCTTGCCGGGATCAGGAAGCCAAGGGGCCCGGGGGCTGCCGGTCCCGCTTCTTGATGACGGACCGTACCGCGGCGCAAGCTGACCGCGCAGGGGTACGGCTGTCGCGATGCGAGGGGGGCCCGGATGAGGCACATGCCTGTGTTCCGGTGGGTGCTGGCACTCGGCCTGGTGCTGATCGGGTGTTCGCTGGGCGTGTACCTCGCCGCGCCCGGCTTCCCCGAGCTCCGGCAGGTCGACCTCACCGTCCTCGACGAGGCGGCGGACGGGGCGTGCACGGTGCGCTGGACCGACCCCTTCGACCAGCGCGAACGCGAAGGGCCGTACCGGTGCGAGGCCGGCCGCGACCCGATTCTGAAGGCCCCGGCCTTCGACGCGGGCTCCGGGCTCGGCTGGGACAGCGGATTCGTGGTGGCCGAAGGCGCGGACCGAGGTGATCTGTACGCGCTGGATGAGGACTACGGGCCGAGGAACGCGCAGATGCGGACGTCCGACGCGCTGGTGGTGGCAGGGCTCCTCCTGACGATCGCCGGTCTCGTCGGCGGCAACATCCGCTCCGCCGCACGGTTGAGCGGGGTGAGTTCGCGCCTGGTCCGGCGGGCGCAACGGCTCAGCGACGCGGCGGTGGCGGTGGCGGACGACCACGAACGGGCCGTGGAAGCCGTACGGGCGGCCTGGGCACCGCTGCACAGGGAGCTGGTGGCCGAGCGGCTGGGCAGGCTTCCGGTGGCGCGGCTGCGCTGGGCGGTCAGGGGGAGGCCGAGTGCCGACGAGTGGGAGAGGAGCGGCGTCCGGAGCGTGCGGGACGTGCTCGACGCCGGGGTATGGGAGTTGGCCCGGCTGCCCGGAGTGGGGCCCCGCGCGGCCGAGCGCGCGGTTGCCGCCGCGCAGCGGATGTCCGACCGGGCCGACGCCACCGCTGCCGTACGGATCGACTCCGACCGGCCCGAGCCCGGGACCACGGCCCTGCTGGTCGCCCTGCAAGTGCTGGTCGACGGCGGAGCGGCGGCCCGGAGTGCGGCGGCGGAGGGAAGGGCCCTGGCCGAGCGGCTGGAGCCGCTGCTGGCCGACGCCGAGCCGTGCGGTACCTACCGGGAGATGCTGCGTGCCGGACCCGGCCGGCGCGGGCAGGCCCGCGCGTCCGTGACGCGGCTGCGTCAGGAGTTGGACCTGGCCGCACGGACCGGCCTCGCGGACCGGTTCGCGCAGGCGTCGGTGGATCTGCTGCGCGGTCAGAACAGCGATGCGGCCGGGCTGGCCGCGCGGGTGGACTTCGATGCCCGCTCGGCGGAGTACTGCCGGGTACTCGTGGATGTCACGGGCCACGGCGTCGTGCCGACGCGCTGACCGCAGGTCGTGTCCGCGAACCGGTGCGCCCCGCGCGTCGGCGGTCTCAGAAGAACACCCCGCACCTCAGCAGCACATTCGCGTACGGCCGTGCCTCGCCCGTGCGGACCACCAGGCGCGCATCCACCGTGAGTGCCTTGAGCGCCTCGTGGGGGACGTGACTGAGTCGCGGGAGGCGTCCGGTCAGGAGGCGGGCCGTCTCCGGGTTGGCCTCCCGGATCTCCTCGGCCGCCGTCGCGCTCTCCACCACCAGTTCGTCCAGCAGGCCGTCCAGCACCTGCGCGAACGACGGGACGCCCGCCCGGAAGGCCAGGTCGACGATGCGGGGGCCCGGGGGGATGGGCATGCCGACGTCGCAGATCAGAACGCCGTCGCCGTGGCCCAGTTCGGCCAGTGCCCCTGCGAGGTGGCGGTTGAGGATGCCTGACTTCTTCACAGTGCGGAGACCTCCTCCCCGGTGGGGAATGACGCCTGCGCGCCCTCCTTGGTGACGGCGGCCGCGCCGACCCTGACGGCGAAGGCCGCCGCCTCGGGGAGCTCCTCCCCCAGGCCGAGCCGCCAGGCCAGGGCCGCCGTGAACGCGTCGCCCGCGCCCGTCGTGTCCACCGCGTCGACCGCGGGGCTCGGCACCCGTACGCGGTCGCCGGTACGGGTGTCGGCGGTCAGCGCTCCCCCGGCACCCAGGGTGATCACCACCGATCGGGGGCCGAGCGCGGTCAGCGCCCCTGCCCACGACTCGGGGGTGGTGCCCGCTCCAGGGCCCAGGATGAAGCGGGCCTCGTGCTCGTTGACCACCAAGGGGTCGCAGGCCGCCAGCACTTCGGCGGGAAGCGGGGCGGGCGGGGACGGGTTGAGGACGAGGCGGGTTCCGGAGGGCAGGACGCGGGCCGTCTCGGCGACCGTGTCCAGGGGGATCTCCAGTTGGACGGAGACGACCCGGGCGGCGCGGAGCAGTGGGCCCGCCGCCCGGATGTCCTCGGGGGTGAGCCGGGCGTTGGCGCCCGGCGAGACGACGATGCTGTTGTCGCCCGACGGGTCGACCGTGATCAGGGCGACGCCCGTGGGCGCTCCGCCGACGAGGACTCCGGTGGTGTCGACGCCCGCCGACCGCTGCGATTCCAGCAGCAGCCGGCCGTGGGCGTCGTCCCCGACGCGGGCCAGCAGCGCCGTACGGGCTCCGAGCCGGGCGGCGGCCACCGCCTGGTTGGCGCCCTTGCCGCCCGGGTGGACGGCCAGGTCGGAGCCGAGCACCGTCTCCCCCGGTGCCGGGCGCCGGTCGACGCCGACGACCAGGTCGGCGTTGGCCGAGCCGACGACCAGGAGGTCGTACCGGGCGGGACCGGAGTCCTCGTTCTCGTACATCGGTTGCTACTGCCTTCCTTGGACTGCGTGGTCAGGACGCGTGACGCGGTCAGGAGAAGTCGGCGACGTTCTGCCGGGTGACGACCTTGACGGGTACCTTCACCGTGCCGGCGACCTTCTTGTCCTCGGCCGCCCGGACCGCGTTCTGCACGGCGATCCTTCCGAGCTCCTTCGGCTGCTGGGCGACGGACGCGTACAGCGTGCCCGTGCCGACCGCCTTCAGGCCGTCCGGTGTGCCGTCGAAGCCGACCACGGAGACCGACTTGCCGGCCTTGCTGCCGAGTGCCTTGACCGCGCCGAGCGCCATCTCGTCGTTCTCGGCGAAGACACCCGTGATGCCGGGGTGGCCCTGGAGGAGGTTGGTCATGACGTCCAGGCCCTTGGTGCGGTCGAAGTCGGCCGGCTGGGTGGCCACGACCTTGATGCCCGGGTACGCCTTGATGCCGGCGGCGAAGCCCGCTCCGCGCTCGCGGCTGGCGGAGGTGCCCGCGGTCCCCTGCAGGACGACGATGCTTCCCTTGCCGCCGAGCCTGTCGGCGAGGGCCTTGGCGGCGAGCTCGCCGCCGGCCACGTTGTCGGAGGCGACGAGTGTCGCCGTCTCCGCCTTGTTGACGCCCCGGTCGGCGGCGATCACGGGGATGCCGGCCTGGTTGGCGCTGCGTACACCCGGTCCGACCGCGTCGGAGTCCACCGGGTTGACGATGATCGAGTCCACTCCGGAACTGGTGAAGTTCTGGAGTTGGTTGGCCTGTTGTGAGGCGTCGTTCTGGGCGTCGGTGACGGTGAGGTCGATCCCGGCGGCCCTGGCCTCCGCCTGTGCGCCCGCCTTCATCTGGACGAAGAAGGGGTTGTTGAGCGTGGAGAGGGACATGCCGATCCTGGTGTTGCCGCCGGAGGAACCGGAGTTGAAGAACGTCACGGCGGCGATGACAGCCGCCACGCAGACCAGTGCGAGGCCGGCCTTCATCGCTCCCCTGCGACCCCCTCCCGGTGATCCGGTCCCGGAGGAGGCGCCGGCGCCGGCCGCCGCACCCGAACCGGCCTTGCGGCGCAGCGTGTCGAGCAGCACCGCGAGGGCGATGACGACACCGATGACGACCTGCTGCCAAAAGGCGGAAACGGACATGAGGTTCAGGCCGTTGCGCAGGACGGCGAGGATCAGCGCGCCGATCAGGGTGCCGGAGGCCTTGCCGACGCCGCCCGCGAGGCTGGCGCCGCCGATGACGACCGCGGCGATCGCGTCGAGTTCGTACCCCTGCGCGGCCTGCGGCTGGGCGGAGGTCAGACGGGAGGCGAGGACGATGCCCGCGACGGCGGCGAAGAGGCCGGACAGGGCGTAGATGGCCAGCTTCTGCTTCTTGACGCGCAGTCCGGAGAGCCGGGCGGCTTCCTCGTTGCCGCCGATCGCGTACATGGAGCGGCCGAGGTAGGTACGGGCGAGGACGAGGGCCGTGATCAGCCCCATGGCGATCATGACGAGGACCGGTACGGGCAGCCAGCCGCCGAGCGTGTCGCCGAGTACGGAGACGGAGTCGGGGAACGCGATCGGGCTGCCCTGGGAGATCACCAGGGACAGACCGCGTGCGATCGACAGCATGGCCAGCGTCGCGATGAACGACGGCAGCTTCCCGTACGCGACGAGGGCGCCGTTGACGAAGCCGCACGCGATGCCGGTGGCGACGGCGAGGAGGACCGCGAGGACGACGGGTATGCCCGCCGATGTCGCCGACCAGGCGAGGACCGTCGCGGAGAGCGCGGCGACGGAGCCGACGGAGAGGTCGATGCCGGCGGAGACGATGACGAAGGTGACGCCGAACGCGAGGATCGCGGTGACGGCCGCCTGCACACCGACGTTGAGCAGGTTCTGGGTGGTGAGGAAGTCGCCCGAGAGCAGTGACATCGCCACCAGCAGGACGACCAGTGCGGTGAGGGCTCCGTTGTCGAGCAGCAGGCGGCGCAGGCCCGGTCCGGCGGCTCCCGCGCGCGCCTTGCTCGGGTGGGTGTCAGTGGCCACGGGGGCTCTCCTCGTCGTTCTCGGTGGGTTCGGCTGCGGCGGCGGAGCTGACGGCGAGTGCCATCACGGCGTCCTGGGTGGCCCGGTCGGCGGGGAGTTCACCGGCGATCCGGCCCTGGGCCATGACCAGCACCCGGTCGCTCATGCCGAGGACCTCGGGCAGATCGCTGGAGATCATGAGTACGGCGTGGCCGGAGGCGGTCAGTTCGTTGATGAGCTGGTAGATCTCGACCTTGGCGCCGACGTCGATGCCCCGGGTCGGCTCGTCGAGGATCAGCACCCGGGTGTCCGCGAGCAGCCACTTGCCGATGACGACCTTCTGCTGGTTGCCGCCGGAGAGGGTGCGGACGTGCTGGCCGAGGCCCGCCATCCGTACGCCGAGCTGTTCGGCGATCCTGGCGGCGGCCGTGCGCTGGCCCTTGAGGTCCACGAGTCCGGAGCGGCTCGCCGACCGCAGGGTGACCAGGCCGAGGTTCTCCTGCACGGAGGCGTCGAGCACCAGGCCCTGTCCCTTTCGGTCCTCGGGGACGAGGCCGATCCCGGCGCTCATGGCGGCCGTGACGTCGTGCTTGCCGAGCCGTTCGCCGCGTACGTCGACGGTGCCGGCGTCGTAGGGGTCGGCGCCGAAGACGGCGCGGGCGACCTCGGTGCGGCCGGCGCCGACGAGTCCGGCGAGGCCGACGACCTCACCGGCGCGCACCTCGAAGCTGATGTCGTGGAACACGCCGTCGCGGGTGAGCCCGCGCACGGACAGCAACGGCTCCCCGGCATCGGCGCGTTCACGGGGGTACTGCTGGTCGATGCTGCGTCCGACCATCAGCTGGACGAGTTCCGGCTCGGGGGTCGAAGCGGGCACCTGGTCGACGCTGCGGCCGTCGCGCAGGACGGTGACGCGGTCGCCGAGGGCGGCGATCTCGTCCAGGTGGTGGGTGATGAAGACGATCCCGACGCCGTCCTCGCGCAGCCTGCGCACGATACGGAAGAGCCTGTCGACCTCCTCGGAGGTGAGGACCGCGGTCGGCTCGTCCATGATCAGGACACGTGCCTCCAGGCTGAGGGCCTTGGCGATCTCGACCATCTGCAGCCGGGCGATGCCCAGTTCACGGATCTTCGTCCGGGGTGAGACGTGCAGGCCGACACGGTGCAGCAGCACCTCGGCGTCGGCCTCCATGCGGCGCCGGTCGATCAGTCCGTAGCGGCGCGGCTGGCGGCCGAGGAAGATGTTCTCGGCGACCGTGAGATCGGGGACCAGGTTGAACTCCTGGTAGATCGTGGCGATCCCGAGCTTCTCGGCGTCCTGCGCGCCGTGGATGCGGACTTCCTGTCCGCCGGCGAAGATCCGGCCGCTGTCGGGGCGGTAGGCGCCGGAGAGCATCTTGATGAGGGTGCTCTTGCCCGCGCCGTTCTCGCCGAGCAGGACGTGGACCTCGCCGCTGCGCAGATCGAAGTCGACGCTGTCGAGGGCGACCACGCCGGGGAAGGTCTTGCGCACGCCTTCGATGCGCAGCAACTCGACTGACTCGCTCACGCGTTGCTCCTCGGGTCGGATGCCGCCAGGGGCGGTTCGCCGGTGCGCTCGCCGCAGGAGCCTCGTACGACGAGACGGGCGGGCAGGGTGACGGACTCCGGGGGCCTGCCCTCGACGATGTCGACCAGCGCGCGTACGGCCGCGCGGCCGAGTTCGCCGGTGGGCTGGGCGATCGCGGTGATGGGCGGTCCGGTGTGGACGAACCAGGGGATGTCGTCGAAGGCCGCGAGCCCGATGTCCTCGGGAACCCGCAGACCGTGGGCGCGGATGGCGTCCAGGGCGCCGAGGGCCATGAGGTTGTCGGCCGCGAACACGACCTCGGGCGGCTGCGGCAGGGCGAGGAACTGCTCGGTGGCACGTCTGCCGCTGGCCGCCTGGAAGTCGCCCTGCCCGATGTAGGCGTCCGGCAGCGCGAGCCCGTGCGCGCTCATCGCCGCCCGGAACGCCTCGACGCGCTCGTTGCCGGTGGTGGTGGCCGCGGGCCCGGCGATGATGGCGAGCCTGCGGTGACCGAGGGCATGCAGGTGGGCGACCAGGTCCTGGATGGCCCGGTGCCCGTCGGCGCGCACGACGGGGACGTCCACTCCCGGCATCCAGCGGTCCACGAAGACCATCGGGGTGCCGGCGCGTGCGACGTCGTGGAGCAGCGGGGAGTCGCCGTCGGCCGGCGAGACGAGGAGCCCGTCGATCCTGCGGTCCAGGAGCGTACGGACGTGGTGGTCCTGCTGCTCGGGCTGCTCGTCGGCGTTGCCGATGATCACGCTGTAACCGAGGGCGCGGGCCTCCTCCTCGACGGAGCGGGCCAGGGCGGTGAAGTACGGGTTGAGCACGTCGCTGATGACCAGACCGAGCGTGCGGGTCTGATCGGTGCGCAGCGAGCGGGCGAGGGTGTTGGGCCGGTAGCCGAGGGCTTCGACGGCGGCGAGGACGCGTCTGCGCGCGTCCGGGCTGACGGAGGGATGGCTGTTGAGGACGCGGGAGACCGTGGCGACAGAGACTCCTGCCTGGGCCGCGACATCCTTGATGCTCGCCATTTCCGGGACCACCTCCTTGTGGTTTCCGTGCGCCTCGAAACCAGCGGCGAGGACCGTGGAATCGATTACACGGATGATTGGAATCGATTACACGGCCGAAAACAAGCCCCCACCCGACGTCCGAGACCGGATCGTGACGCGAGGTGGGGCGGGGCCGGCGAGGCGCGTGGCCGGGCGGGGCGGGTGGCCGGGCGGGGCGGTCAGGGCCCTGGAGTCCGCCCCGGTGCGCGGGCCGGTCCAGCGGTCGGCGCGGCAAGGCGGCACCCGTTGAACCTCACGAGACCGGACGACCGGAACTCCGGTCCGGCCCGTTTCGACCGTCGCGCTGAATGACGGGGCGGGGTGTCCCGTCCGGCTCCGGGCCCGGGTGGGCGTGCTCCGCGCATGTCCCCGTGGTGGCGGGATTCGCCAGGCACGCGGTGGGCTCTGTCGCTGAGTCGTCCCGGCGGAACCGGTCGTCTTCGCCGAGGGTCGTGCAGCTGCGGATGGGTCATTGGGGCTGAGCCGGATTCGCTGCCACCGCACCGGCGATGCGGCGGCTTCCTCGTGACCGGTTCCGGTAGAGGGCCACGATGACGGAAGGATGTCCGAGCTGAATCGGTGAACCTGTGAGACTGACCGCGTTCCAGACCCGCTCCGCCACCGCGGAGTCTGCGGCGGCTGCCCGCATGGTGGCCCGGAACAGTTCGGCCAGCACGCGTGTGGTCATCGATCCGCTCCCCGGTACCTGGGGAAGAGCCTTGTCCGCCAGCATGGCGAACAGCCAGGGAAGGCGCACCCTGCGCGCCGCGGAGCGGTAGTAGCGCCGAGGAAGGCGGTTCATTCCGCGCTCCAGGCATGCGCGGAGCGCCTCGGCTTCCAGTGCTGCCGCGGTCATCCCGGTCCCGTAGATGGGATTGAGGGCGCATACCGCGTCACCGATGGACAGCAGACCACCGGGCAGGTGACGCAGTTTGTCGTATCGGCGCCGGACGGTCGCCGGAATACGGAAGGACATGGCGTCGTCGAGAGGTTCGGCTTGCTGGAGCACGTCCCACACATCGGGTGGCGCGATCTCCTTGACGAAGACGTCCGTTTCCTCCGGCAAAACCGGCGGCCGGTCGGCGGTGCCGTAGCCGTACAAGGACAGAACCCACCCGTCGCCCTCCTGGGCGGTGAGTACCAGGCCACGCGGACGCTGCGGTGTGGGGCCCACGAGCACGGCCTTGTCGGTACCGAGCGCGGCCGGCGGAAGGCGGTAGTGGCGGCTGACGTAGGTGACATCCACCCGCAGCCCTTCCTCCTTCGGCCTCGCATACCCCATGGATTCAAGCCAGGCCGCCCCCCGGCCCCCGCGTCCCATGGCATCCACCACAAGGTCTGCCGCGACCTCCTGGGGCGCCCCGGCGGAACCCGGCCGGCCCAGCCGGACGCCGGTCACGGTCTTCCCCGGTGCGGTCAGGATGCCGACGGCTTCCATGCCGTCCATGACCGTGACGTTCCCGAGCGCGGCGACCCTTCTCCGTAAGTGGCCCTCCAGGAACGGTCGGCTTGCCTGGATCACATCGCTGCCGATCGGCACTCTCCGCAGGAGGCTGCCGAAGAAGGAGATTCTGAGGTCCGTCAGCGCCTTGGCCGGGGTCGCACCGTCCGCAACCAGTTCCTCGCTGAATCCCGGAAAGAACCCCTCAAGGATCCTTGCCCCTCGAAGAACCAGTGAGTGGACATGATGTCCCTGTGGGACACCCTTCCGGGGCGTGAATCCACTCGGAAGCACGTCCCGCTCGACGACCGTCACCCGATCGAAGAAATCAGCCAGCACGCGTGCGGCGCACAGGCCGCTGACACTCGCCCCCAACACCACCGCGTGCTCCGTCTTCTGCCCGTCGCCACGCTTCGTCAGTTCCATTTCGAACTCCTGCCTGCATTCGGTTTCCGGAATCGGAAGGGGATGGTTCTGGCCGACGGGCCGCCCCGATTTCCGGGACAGAGGCAGGCATCCGCCCACGGTCAA
Source organism: Streptomyces sp. NPDC050423 (assembly GCF_040655445.1). Lineage (NCBI taxonomy): Bacteria > Bacillati > Actinomycetota > Actinomycetes > Kitasatosporales > Streptomycetaceae > Streptomyces > Streptomyces sp. NPDC050423. The sequence continues at coordinate 6,733 of NZ_JBFAJY010000040.1, read as the reverse complement.
CGGCGTCCGACCCAACAGCTCAAGAAGGAAGAAGGCCCAACTGCTTGGACAACGCAGCCAGATTCCAGACCTCGACGTCCTCACGGATCAGGCCGTTGTCGTCGAACCTGGCCAGGGTGACACCGGTGAAGGAGAACTCCTCGCCGACTGCCTCACCGGTCCAGATCCCGGGCAGCTCCGCCGTGACAGTGCCGCTCGCCTGCCACTTTGCAACCGCCCGGTCATCGACCTCGAAGCCATCGAGCACTTCGATGTTCGGATCGGCATACGTCAACCAGACGTTCTGGAGCTGGTCGAGATGTGCGGTGCGGGACGTCTGGAACACACTTTCCGTCAATGAATTCACGGGCGATGCAACAGCGCGACGCATCCGCAGAACGGCGACCGACATGCCGCCGGTACCTCGCGCGCGACGCAGCACCTTCGTGATCACGCCCCCGTTTGTAGCCGGGGGTTCGGTCCGCCTGGAAGGCGTTGCGGGGCACCTCACCCGAATGGGGGCCGCTTTCACCGTGACTCGATCAGGTGTTCCCGGAGCGGGGCGACCCGCGCGCGGGCAGCACGGCCCGTATCAGCGGCCGCCGCGGGATTCGCCGGTGACCGCTACTGCGATGCGAGTGCGTCGCGCAGGATCGGCACAAGCTCCTGCGCCCACTCCTCGGAAGTCTCACCGGCCGTGTCCGCCGTGATGACCCAGGCGATCATGGGGCCGACGCGCACCCATGTGTAGACGTAGCCGGGCTGCGTGTAGCTGAACGCCTGGTCGCCGATGTCCGTGGGCTCCGCGTCCGACAGGCAGCCGTACATGACGCACAGGGCCTCCATGGCGGTGATGGCGCTGTCGGTCTGCGTGCCGGCGTCGGCCGCCTCGTGGCCGGTGAGAGTGATCACGACGCCGGACTGTTCCGCCTTGAACTGGGACACCGAGTCAACAATCCTGCGTCCTGCCGGGTCGCCGCTGCCGCCGGTGTCGCGGTGGAAGGACTTCAACGGCAGAAGCTTCGATACGACGACGTGCGCCATGACGTCGAACTCCACGCGAGGCCGGCGAGCGATGCGGAGCCGTCACACCGGTAGCAATTCGGCGAGGCGGCCGGCCGGGCTCGGCCTGTCGCCCCTGGCCCGACCTGGGAAGTCGCCGGGCCGTTGGCCGCGCGATTGGTCACGCCACAGCCCAGAAAAGCAAAAAACCCCTGATGAACAGGGGTTCCAGCTGGTGGCCAACCGACACAATCCTCTGGCCTGCACCGATTAGCCCCGCCGGGAGTGGTCGTTCCCGGATCGAACAAGATCGGTTCCCAGGTTATCTGCCGTCAGTCATGGCGTATGCGTTGCCACTGGTCAACGCGTTATGTGGGTCAGCAGACGCTGACCGCCCGAACTGACTGGTCAGAGCGCGCCGCCAGGAGGACTGAGGCTGGGTTCACTGGGTGCTCCGGAGACAAGGCGCGTGAGATCGACGGTTCCGGCTCCGGTCCGTGGCTCAGGGATGAGTGCCCACAGGGCTACCAGCGCGATGAACGTGACAAGGAGGGCAAATGCTCCCGCGCGGCCTTTCGCCCACGGGGCGCGGAACCGGATGGGGTCCTCGACGAGGGTCTTGGAGACTGCCGCCGCTGCGATGGACACGCCGATGATGAGGGCTGTACGGCCCCATCCGGCCATGCCGAGACGTTCCTCGCTGAGCATCAGGTAGACGGGCCAGTGCCACAGGTAGAGGCTGTAGGAGATCAGTCCGAACCAGCGCAGGCCGGGTGTGCCGAGGATCTGGCCGAGAGGGGTGTGGGGGGCTCTGACCAGGCAGGCGATGAGCAGGGCGGCTGCCACCGCGTGGAGAAAGAGGCCTCCGTGAAAGAGGGAGGGGGAGCTCTGTCCGTCGGCTGTGATCCAGTGGGCGCTGATCCCGCAGGCCAGGATGAGGGCCCACCATCCGGCCGCCCGTTCGCCGAGGCGGTCCATGAGCCGAGACGCGGGGGCGGTGGCCATCAACGCACCGAGGAGGAGGGAGAAGGCACGGGTGTCGGTGCCTTCGTAGACGCGGGTGGTGTCGGCCGGGTTGGTGAGAGCGATCATGACGATCAGAGAGAGCGCAGCGCCGGTCACGGCCACCGCGGCGACGCATCTGCCTCCGTGCTGGCCTCGGGCCGCGAGGCCGATCACCAGCGGCCACAGGAGGTAGAACTGCTCCTCGACGGCAATGCTCCACAAGTGGCCGAAGACTCGGGTGTCGCCGGCCTGCCAGTAGCCGACCTGGTCAGCGATGAAGTGCCAGTTGGTGAGGTTCGCCAGCACCCAGGGGGTGTCGTCGAGGGCGTGGCGGAGCAGGGACAGTGGGCCGAAGGCCCACAGGAGCAGGAGGGTGCCCGCGATCATGACGGCGAGTGCGGGAAGCAGACGGCGTGCCCTTCGTCCCCAGAAGCTGAGGAGGTCGATGCGGCCGTTGTGCGCCTGTGCCTCCCGCAGCAGCAGACCGGTGATAAGGAAAGCCGGACAGGACGAAGAACAAGTCGACACCGAGGAAGCCACCACTGAAGTGGCCGGCGTGGAAGAACAGCACGCCCAGGACGGCGAGCCCGCGCAGTCCGTCGAGCGGGGCGATATGCCGCCCGGCGGGCGGCGACGGGGCGGCAGCCCGGGAACGGGGGCGTCGGTGGCAGGGAGGTGTCCGGCTGGTCATGGGTCTCCGTCGGGGTGAGCCGGGTGCCGCGGCGCACGTGGCCGCGGCACCCCTACGTCGGTGTCCGGTGCGGGAAGGAGGGGCGGCCGCCTATGAGCAGCCGAACTTTCCGTAGACCCTTTCTGCGGTCCATGCCCCTGTGGCCCACTGGTCGGCCGCTGCCGGGGTGAAGGCGTAGAGCGCGTTGAGCTTCTTGCCGAACCACTGCGCGAACGCCGCCGAGCCCTGCTGGCAGGAGTGGATGCCGTCCTTGCTGCGCTGTGCCTTTGCCGCAGTGCTATCGGTGCCCCACAGCGTTGAGGCATCGAGGAAGTGGACGGTGTCCGTGTTCTGGTCGGCGACGCTCTTGGCCGATTTGGGTGCGGTATCGATCGCGGCCGCGTTGGGCTTGTAGAAGTCGTCGATCTTGAAGGGGGGTGCGGAGACGATGACGAGTTCGGCGTCCGCGTCGTTCACGGTCTTGGCCAGGCGCTCATAGGCGGCGCGCTGCTCCTCGGGAGTGCCCCAGTCGAAGGTGGTGATCTGGTAGGCGACGACGTCCGGCTTGAAGGAGGCCAGCTCCTTGGGGAGCGTTTCCCAGGTCGGAGCGGCTATCTCGCCGACGACGACGCCGCCACCACCGGCGGCGGCCACCGACTTGAACTCCATGCCGCCTGCGGCCATCGCCGCCCCGAGAGCCGGAGCCTGCGCCTCGCCGATGGAGTCGCCCATCCATAGGAGTTTGTCCGGTCCCGCGCCCTTCTTGTCACTGCCGGCGGACGGCTGGCCGTCGGGTACTGCGGTTGCGGTGCTGCTGGCGGTGCGGACGTCGTCGGCACCGCCACAGGCGGTGAGGGCAAGCCCGCTCGTCGCCACAAGGAGGGCGAGGCCGACGGTGTACCGGCGTCGCGGGGAGAAGGAGCTGTTGCTGTTCATGCGTCCAGCGAATCCGGCCGTTGGGGGTGGCCGGGAGGGCTGTCATCGTCTCGTCACGTACTGGGAGACACACCGACATGCGTTGCCGAAGCCACGGTCACCGCAATAGCGTCGGTGCCGTGCTTGTCGCTGCAGCCGGGGTGCGCGGGCCGGGCAGGGGAGGCAGGGGACGGCTCCGGTGCGGTCCGACCCGATTCCCTACAGCCAACGGCTTCGGTCCCCTTGGGGGCATGGTGAGCGAGCGTCATGTGGCTCGGGGGAAGCTGAAGGCGTAGCCCTGCTCGGTGAACCAGGGGAGAAGTTGTTCCATGGCCTCGATCGTCTGGTTCCGGTTCCCGCCTCCGTCGTGGAGGAGAACCGTCGGCCCCTTGGGGAGCTGGTTCTTCACCGCACGGACGATCGTGTCGGCGCCGGGCTGATTGAAGTCGCCGGGGTCGACGTTCCAGCCGAGGTTATACATCCCGTGAGCAGCCGCGAACTGACGGCTCTGCGGGGTGAAGGCGCCGCCTGGGGCACGGTAGTACCAGATGCGGGCGCCGCCGGATGCCTGGTCGATCATCTCTTTGGCGTCGAGGATTTCCTTCTGCTGGTAGGCGACGGGCTTCTTGTCCATCGCGGTGTCGTGGCTGACCGCGTGATTGCACAGCCGGTGGCCCTCGGCGACGATTCTCTTGACGAGGTCGGGGTGGGCGGCGGCGTTCGGACCGGTCATGCAGAAGACGGCCCGGGTCTTGTGCTGTTTCAGCAGTTGCAGCGCCTTGGGAGTCCAGCGTGGGTCGGGGCCGTCGTCGAGCGTGAGGTTCACCGTCTTCCCGGTGTCCTCGGACTCCCGGACGATGGCCGGGTCCACGGAAGGTGTGGGCATGGCTGGGGTGGGCGGGGCGGGAGCGGCACCCGCGCTTGGGCCCGCCGCCTTGCCACTGGTTGTCTCATCGCCCGAATCCACCGTCAGGGTGACGGCGGCCGTCCCGGCCAGAACCAGGACCGCGGTGGTGGTGACCACCGTGCGCCGGACTGTGCGGGCACGTCGGCGGCGGTGTGTGTGATCGCTCATGTCTCCGACACAACCGGGCATTGACCGGCAACGACCGGGTCGTCATCGTTCCATCATGAAGCGCGAGGAAAAGCGTCATACCCTTCGAGCATCCTGGTCGAATACGCCTTTCGCCCGTACCGAGCAGATGGAGAAGTGAGCACCGCCCATGGCACGAGTCCTGCTCATCGAAGACGACCCCGCCGTGCAGAAGGGTGTCTCACTCGCGCTCGGACGCCGCGGTCACGACGTGGAGGTCGCCGCACGGGGCGAGACCGGGCTCCTCGCCCTGGAGCGCTACCGGCCCGATCTGGTGCTGCTCGATCTGATGCTGCCGCAGATGAGCGGCTTGGAGGTATGCCGCCGGATCCGGGAGAGCAAGCAGGTTCCGATCATCATTCTCTCCGCGCGGGGCGATGAGATCGACATGGTCGTCGGTCTGGAGGCGGGCGCCGACGACTACATCACTAAACCGGCCAGCGGTGAGATCATCGAGGCCCGTATGAAGGCCGTCCTGCGCCGGGTGGCGCCCAGCCAGGACGCGCAGGAGGCAGCGCTCCCGGCGGGAGTGGAGCACTATGCCGGTCTCACGGTGGACCGCACCACCTTGGTCGTGACCAAGCACGGCGCAGAGCTGACCCTGGCTCCTTCCGAGCTCAACTGCTGCTGTTCCTCACCTCCACCCCGGGAAAGGTCCACAGCCGGCAACAGCTGTTGGAGCAGGTCTGGGAGTACGCCTTCTACGGGGACGTCCGGCTCGTCGACGCCTGCGTGATGCGGCTGCGCGCCAAGATCGAGAACCATCCGCGCCAGCCGGTGTACGTGCAGACCGTGCGCGGCTTCGGCTACCGCTTCGGGCCCGTGGAGTGAGCACCCGGTTCCGCCCTCCCCGGGGACTGCGGGTACGGCTTGTCGCCGCCTTCCTCCTGGCCGCGGCCTTCGGTGCCCTGCTCACCGCGGGCCTCACCTTCCAGCAGGCCCGCTCGGCCACCCTGGAGCGCACCCAGAACTCCGCCGTCGCCGACCTGCGGACCCAGCTCGACTCCCTCGCCCCCGACCTGACCATGCCGCCCAGTGGCAAAGACCTGCGCGGCCTGACGCTCCAGCTCGACCGGGCCGGAGGCGCCCGGGCATGGCGTTCCTCAGCCTTCTACCAAGGCAGTGACCTCGTCTCGGTCTCCCCGGACGCCCCACCTGTGCCCCGGGGACTGCGCGAAACGGTCCAGAGCGACGGCCAGGCAGCATACGAACGCACCGAACGCGACGGCCGTCCCTGGCTGACCGTCGGCATGCCGGTCGCCTACACCCACGACCCGGCACGGCCCGACAGCGCGGGCAGGCTCTCCGGACTCACCGTCTACGCCTCCTTCCCGCTCGACGGCGACCAGGCCGATATCGACGCCCTTGTCACCGCCGCCCGCACCGGAGCGATTCCCTCGCTCATCCTCGCCGTCATCCCCGCTCTGTTCGCCGCCCGCAGCGTGCTGCGCCCGGTACGACGGCTACGCAGCGGCGCCGAGCGCGTCGCCGCAGGCAAGTTCGACACCCGCCTCGACGCCGAAGGACACGACGAACTCGCCGATCTGACCTGCTCCTTCAACACCATGGCCGCAACCCTGCAGAAGGACGACGCCGAGCTGCGCCGCATGGAAGCGGGCGCGCGCCGTTTCGCCGCCGACGTCGCCCATGAACTGCGCACCCCCCTCGCGGCCATGATCGCCGTCACGGAGGTCCTCGACGAGGACGCCGCGTCCGGCGCCCTGCCCGCCGACACCGCCGACGCCCTCCAGCTGATCAGCGAGGAGACCCACAAGATCGCCCGGATGGTCGAGGACCTGATGGAGGTATCCCGCTTCGACGCCAAGGCCGCCCCCCTGGACCCGGAGGATCTCGACCTGCGGGCCATCGTGTCCAAGACCATCCGGATGCGTGGCTGGGCCGACGACGAACGCATCAGCACCGACCTCTCGGCCCCGGTCCCGGTGCACGCCGACCCCCGCCGTATCGACGTCGTCCTCGCCAACCTCATCGGCAACGCCCTGCGCCACGGCAGCCTTGACGATCAGCAGCTGCTCGGCCGGGTCCAGATCGGGCGGCAGCGAATCCGC
>NZ_JBFAJY010000039.1:0-79448 GCF_040655445.1 Streptomyces sp. NPDC050423 | reverse complement strand
GACTCCTCGTAGACCTGGGCCTGGATCGGGTCCGGAACCAGGATCATGATCACATCGGCCTCGGCGGACGCCTCGGCCGGAGTCACCACACGCAGACCCTGCTCCTCGGCCTTCGCCCGGGACTTCGAACCCTCGTGCAGACCGACACGGACGTCGACACCCGAGTCGCGCAGCGACAGCGCGTGGGCATGACCCTGGCTGCCGTAACCAAGGACCGCGACCTTGCGGCCCTGGATGATGGACAGGTCGGCATCGTCGTCGTAGAACAGCTCGGCCACTGGGTCTTCTCCTTGGTGTGCAGGTGTTGCGTCCCACCGTACGGCGGGGTGCGTCAGTTACGTTTTCGGGTCTCGCCATACGAGCGGCGAGGCGGCGGCTACGCCGTGCGGTCGAGGGCGCGCAGCGACCGGTCGGTGATCGAGCGCGCGCCACGTCCTATGGCGATGGTGCCGGACTGGACGAGCTCCTTGATGCCGTACTGCTCCAGCATCTTGAGCATCGCCTCCAGCTTGTCGGCGCCGCCGGTCGCCTCGATCGTGACGGCCTCCGGGGAGACGTCCACGGTCTTGGCGCGGAACAGCTGGACGATCTCGACGATCTGGGAACGGGTCTCGCTGTCGGCGCGGACCTTCACCAGGACGAGCTCGCGCTGGATCGCAGCGGCGGGCTCGAGTTCGACGATCTTCAGGACGTTGACCAGCTTGTTGAGCTGCTTGGTCACCTGCTCCAGGGGCAGGCCCTCGACATTCACCACAATCGTGATGCGGGAGATGTCGGGATGTTCGGTGGTTCCGACCGCGAGCGAGTCGATGTTGAAGCCGCGGCGGGAGAACAGGGCGGTGATCCGGGCGAGGACACCGGGCTTGTTCTCGACCAGGACGGAGAGCGTGTGCTTGGTGGACATGGAGTCGGTCTCTCTCTGTCTCTCAGTCGTCTTCGTTGTCGCCGAAGTCGGGGCGGACACCGCGGGCTGCCATGACCTCGTCGTTGGAGGTGCCGGCGGCGACCATCGGCCACACCATGGCGTCCTCGTGGACGATGAAGTCGACGACGACCGGGCGGTCGTTGATCGCGTTGGCCTCGGCGATGACCTTGTCCAGGTCGGCCGGGTCCTCGCAGCGGATCGCGTAGCAGCCCATCGCCTCGGACAGCTTGACGAAGTCGGGCACCCGGGTGCCCTTCGCCGGGACGCCGTCCGTGTCGGCACCGGAGTGCAGCACGGTGTTGGAGTACCGCTGGTTGTAGAAGAGGGTCTGCCACTGGCGGACCATCCCGAGCGCGCCGTTGTTGATGATCGCGACCTTGATCGGGATGTTGTTGAGCGCGCAGGTGGTGAGCTCCTGATTGGTCATCTGGAAGCAGCCGTCACCGTCGATCGCCCAGACCGTACGGTCCGGCATCCCGGCCCTGGCACCCATCGCGGCCGGCACCGCGTACCCCATCGTCCCCGCGCCGCCGGAGTTCAGCCAGGTGGCGGGCTGCTCGTACTGGATGAAGTGCGAGGCCCACATCTGGTGCTGGCCGACGCCCGCCGCGAAGATCGTTCCCTCGGGGGCGAGTTCACCGATCCGCTGGATGACCTGCTGCGGCGAGAGGCTGCCGTCGTCCGGCAGGTCGTAGCCGACCGGGTAGGTCTCGCGCCAGCGGTTGAGGTCCTTCCACCAGGCGGTGTAGTCGCCGGTGTGGCCTTCGGTGTGCTCGGCCTGGACCGCCTGGACGAGGTCGGCGATGACCTCGCGGGCGTCCCCGACGATCGGCACGTCGGCGTCGCGGTTCTTGCCGATCTCCGCCGGGTCGATGTCGGCGTGCACGATCTTGGCGTACGGGGCGAAGCTGTCCAGCTTGCCGGTGACCCGGTCGTCGAAGCGGGCACCCAGCGCGACGATCAGGTCGGCCTTCTGCAGCGCGGTGACGGCGGTGACCGCACCGTGCATGCCGGGCATTCCCACGTGCAGCGGGTGGCTGTCGGGGAACGAGCCGAGCGCCATCAGCGTGGTGGTGACCGGCGCTCCGGTGAGCTCGGCCAGAACCTTCAGTTCGGCGGTGGCTCCGGCCTTCATGACGCCGCCGCCCACGTACAGCACCGGGCGCTTGGCCCGGGTGATGAGCTTGGCGGCCTCGCGGATCTGCTTGGCGTGCGGCTTGGTGACCGGACGGTAGCCGGGCAGGTCCATCACCGGCGGCCAGCTGAAGGTGGTCTTCGACTGGAGGGCGTCCTTGGCGATGTCGACGAGGACCGGGCCCGGACGGCCGGTGGAGGCGATGTGGAAGGCCTCCGCGATCGTGTGCGCGATGTCCTCGGCGCGGGTGACCAGGAAGTTGTGCTTGGTGATCGGCATCGTGATGCCGCAGATGTCGGCTTCCTGGAAGGCGTCCGTACCGATGGCGGCCGAGGCCACCTGGCCGGTGATCGCGACCATGGGCACGGAGTCCATGGCCGCGTCGGCGATCGGGGTGACCAGGTTGGTGGCGCCCGGCCCGGAGGTGACCATGCAGACGCCGACCTTGCCGGTGGCCTGTGCGTAGCCGGTGGCCGCGTGACCCGCGCCCTGCTCGTGGCGGACCAGGATGTGGCGGACTCGGGTGGAGTCCATCAGCGGGTCGTACGCCGGCAGGATGCAGCCGCCGGGGAGTCCGAATACGGTGTCGGCCCCGACTTCCTCGAGAGAACGGATGAGGGACTGCGCGCCCGTGAGGTGCTCAACGGCGGCGGAGGACGCTCCGCCGGTACGGGCCCGCGGCTGGGGATGGTGGGCCCCGGTGGCCTGCTCGGTCATCGGCATTCTCTTCTCGAAGCTGAGGGTTTTTGCGAGTGTTTTACGACGTTTTGCGTAGTACCGGTGCAACAAAAAACCCCTCGTGCCGTGAGGCAAGCGAGGGGAGCGCGCCGGTGCGGTCTGCAGAGTGTCATCGAGGGACTCTGCTTCAGCCGACGCGCTTTCCAAGTACGAGAATTCGGGTGCGCATGGCATTGACCCTCTCTCCGACGCACTCGACGTGTCAAGTGGGTGGGATGGGCGTCTCAGTATGTGAGCCGGTGAGGAGCGGAATCGAGCCGCCCGCCAGGACCGGCTGAGCGGCCGGGCTGCCGGGCACCGGGAACTCTCCGCGGACCAGGGCGCGGCGCAGCCGGTACTCGTCCAACGGCCCGGAGAAGGCCATGCCCTGGCCGTGCGTGCAGCCCATGGCGCGCAGGGCGAGGACCTGTTCCGGTACGTCGACGCCGTCGGCCACGGACTGCATGCCGAGGTCGCACGCGATCCGCAGCAGCCCGCTGGTGATCTTGTGCAGCCGGGCGGACTCGACGACGCCCTCGACCAGACCGCGGTCGAGTTTCAGTACGTCGATGGGGAGCCGGCGCAGGGCGTTGATCGCGGCGTAGCCGCTGCCGAAGCCGTCGAGCGCGATACGCACGCCGAGACGGCGCAGGGCCACCAGCCGCTGTTCGAGTTCATCGAAGGAGACCCTCGGGTCGCTGTCGGAGACCTCGATCATCAGCGCCCCCGACGGCAGCCCGTAGCGGGTGAGCAGCGCCTCGACGGAGCCGAACGGCATCCCCTTGTCGAGCAGCCGGCGGGCGGAGAGCCGGACGGCGACGGAGACCTGGTGTCCGGCGCTGGCCCGGTCGGCGGCCTGCTCGACGGCCTCTTCGAGAAGCCAGCGGCCCAGCTCGGCGGTGCGGTCGCTGTCCTCGGCGACGCGGAGGAACTCGGCGGGGGTGAACAGGATGCCCTGGGCGGAGCGCCAGCGGGCCTGTGCCGCGACGGCGGCGACCGTACCGCTGGTCAGATGCACCACGGGCTGGTGGAGCAGCGCGAACTCCCCGTCGCGCAGGGCGGTGCGCAGCCGGGCCGCGAGCTCGGAGCGGCGTACCACCTCGGCCTGCATCTGCGGGGCGTACAGCTCGACGCGGTCCTTGCCGCCCGCCTTGGCGCGGTACATGGCGAGGTCCGCGTTGCGCATGAGGTCGTTGGGGGTGATGGCGGGCTCGGCGAAGGCGACCCCGATGGAGGCGGTGACCCGGACCTCGCCGGCGCCGATCCGGTAGGGCTGGGAGAGGGTGAGGCGCAGCCGGTCGGCGATCTCGTGGACCTGGTACTCGCGGGCGGTCTGCTCGCGGCTGCCGTCACCGACGATGAGGGCGGCGAACTCGTCACCGCCGAGCCGGGCGGCGGTGTCCCCGGCCCGTACGGAGTCCTGGAGACGGCGGGCGGCCTGGATGAGGAGTTCGTCGCCCGCCTGGTGGCCGAGCCGGTCGTTGGCGGCCTTGAAGCCGTCCAGGTCGATGAAGAGCACGGCGGTGCCCGCGTCACCGGTCCGGCGGCCGCTGAGGGTCTGGCGGACGCGGTCGGTGAAGAGTGCGCGGTTGGGCAGGTCGGTGAGCGGGTCGTGCTCCGCGTTGTGCTGCAACTGAGCCTGGAGCCGGACCCGTTCGGTGACGTCACGGCTGTTGAGGATCAGCCCGCCCTGGTGGCGGTTGACGGTGGACTCGACGTTCAGCCATTCACCGCTGCCGGACCTGAAGCGGCACTCGATACGGGTGGTGGGTTCGTCGGCCGGCGGGGCGGCGAGGAAGCGGCGCACCTCGTGCACCACCCCGCCCAGGTCGTCGGGGTGGATGATCGAGGCGAGCTCCGCGCCGATGAGGTCGTCCGCGTCGCGCCCGTAGACACCGGAGGCGGCGGGACTGACGTAGCGGAGTATGCCGGTCGGGGCGGCGATCATGATGACATCGCTGGAGCCCTGCACCAGGGAGCGGAAGTGGTTCTCCTTCTGGGCCAGTTCCTGGGTGAGTGCGATGTTGTCGACGAGCATGATGCCCTGCCGGACGACCAGCGCGAGCACCACCGCGCATCCGGTGAAGACCACGACACGGTCCACCCGGCGGCCCTCGATCACGTTGTAGAGGATGCCCAGGGTGCAGACGGCGGCGGCGAGATACGGCGTCAGCGCGGCCAGCGAACCGGCGATGGGGCGACTGGTGGTACGTGGCACGGGCCGCTGCTGGGCAGCGTCACCCTCCTCGCGGCCCGCCCCCCAGGGGGCGTACGCGAGGAGCAGCGAACCGGCGAACCAGCCCGCGTCGAGCAACTGGCCGGAATGGTATGACTGGCGCAGCAGCGGCGAGGTGAACAGGGCATCGCACAGGACGGTCAGGGCGAGGGCGGCGATGGCGGTGTTGACCGCGGCGCGGTTGACGCTGGACCGCCGGAAGTGCAGCGCGAGCACCATGGAGACCAGCACGATGTCGAGCAGCGGGTAGGCCAGCGAGAGCGCCGCCCGCGCCACGCTGGAGCCCTCGACGTCCGCCAGATGTGCCGTGTGGGCGAGGGCGAGGCTCCAGGAGAGCGTGAGCAGCGATCCGCCGATCAGCCAGGAGTCGAGTGCCAGGCAGACCCAGCCGGCCCGGGTGACGGGGCGCCTGGCGAGGACGAGCAGTCCGACGATCGCGGGCGGCGCGAAGCAGAGGTAGAAGAGGTCGGCGAGGGAGGGGCTGGGCACCGGGAGCCCGCGCACGAACTCGTACCAGCCCCAGACCGCGTTGCCCCCGGCCGCCATGAGCGAGGAGAGCGAGAACAGCAGCCAGGCCGGCCGGAACCGGTTGTCCGCCGCGCGGGCGAAGAGGAAGCAGGACACGGCTGCGGCCAGGGCGGCCGTACTGAGGCCGAAGTCGCCCATGAAGAGCGCCAGCTGCGCCGAGCCCCAGCCGACGCCCGCACCCACCGCGTATCCGGCGCAGGCGAGGCCGAGGAGGAGCTGCGGGAGCAGCGCGGGCGCCCTCCCGACGGCCGGTCGTCTGGTCAGGAGGGCTCCGCGGGTGCTTGCCGGCGCGCTCACCGGGGTGCCCCAGAGGTCTCCGGACGGCCGCGGCGCCGGCGCACCGGACGCATCGCCGACCGCCTTCGGCCACCCCGCCGTTTCGGATCGTTCGCCCATCGGCCGTACATCGCCCGTCGCCCCCTCGCGTGTGGCTTCCTCCCCGACGCCGTCCCTTCCACGGCGCAGCCTCCCTTTCGGGACGATACACCAGACTCGTCACACAGGGACATAGTTCCTCTACTCTCCGTGACGACCCGGGGACTTGTCGGCACTGAGCGCTTCGGAACGTGCTCGCAACGTGTTCAGCCGGTGGTACGCACGACGTTGTGGACCGGTTCCCCCGCGGCGAAGCGGCTGAGCTGTCCGGCGATCAGACGCTTGGCGCGCGGCAGGAACGCCGAGGTGCTGCCGCCCACATGCGGAGTGATCAGGACGTTCGGAGCATGCCAGAGGGGATGGCCGGAAGGGAGCGGTTCCGGGTCGGTGACGTCGAGTGCGGCGTGCAGCCGGCCGGACTCGAGTTCGGACAACAGGGCCTTGGTGTCGACGACACCGCCACGGGCGACATTCACCAGGAGCGCCCCGTCCGGCATCGCCGCGAGGAAGTCCGCGCCCACCAGCCCTTGTGTGGAGGGGTTCAGCGGGGTGGACAGAATCACGATGTCGGCTTCGGGCAACAGTGCGGGCAGGTCGTCGAGCGTATGTACGAGCCCGCGTGCGGTTGTCCGCGCAGAGCGTGCGACGCGCGCCACCCGCGCGCACTCGAAGGGCGCGAGCCGGTCCTCTATGGCGGAGCCGATCGATCCGTACCCGACGATCAGCACGGACTTGTCGGCGAGCGCCGGGTAGAACCCGGACCGCCACTCCTCGTTGTCCTGGCCGCGCACGAAGCCGGGGAGGCCGCGCAGGGAGGCGAGGATCAGCGCCAGTGTCAGCTCGGCGGTGGACGCCTCGTGGACCCCCTTGGCGTTGCACAGCCGCACACCGGCGGGCAGCAGGCCGAGACCGGGTTCGACGTGGTCGATGCCCGCGGAGAGGGTCTGCACGACCCGCACCGCGCTCATCCCGGCGAGCGGACGGACCGCGACCTCCGGGCCCTTCATGTACGGAACGACATAGAAGGCACAGTCCGCGGGGTCGGCCGGGTAGTCCTGCCCGCCGTCCCAGAACCGGTAGTTGAGACCCTCGGGGAGTCCGTCGATCCCGTCGGCCGGAATCGGCAGCCACACCTCGGGGGCCGCGGTGGAATTCGTGGTGGAAGTCATGGTCAGGAGGCTATGCGAAGGCGCGCGGGGAGCAGAGGTTAGCTTTGGGGGTCCGGAGTGATCCCGTGCCGGCGGGGCCGAGGGAGGGTTCGGGGAGTTGGAGCGCAGGAGTCTCGGTGCGGCGGCGCTCGCCGTGGGCGCGGTCGGTCTCGGCTGTATGCCGATGAGCTGGGCGTACGGCGCCTCGCTGCAGCGTGGCGACGATGCCTTGCGCGCGGTGCACGCGGCGCTCGACGCGGGCGTCCAATTGCTCGACACGGCGGACATGTACGGCCCGTTCACCAATGAACTGCTGCTGGGGCGGGCGTTGAAGGGGCGCCGTGCGGAGGCCTTCGTCTCCACCAAGTGCGGGCTGCTGGTGGGCGATCAGCACATCGTGGCCAATGGCCGTCCCGGCTATGTGCGGCGGGCGTGCGACGCCTCGCTGCGACGGCTGCAGACCGATGTGATCGATCTGTACCAACTGCACCGGGCCGACCCCGAGGTGCCTGTCGAGGAGACCTGGGGCGCGATGGCGGAGCTGGTGGCCGCGGGGAAGGTGCGGGCGCTCGGGCTGTGCGCGATCGGGGCGCGGGCCTCGCGCCGGCCGGGTGCGCGGCTGCATGACGGAACGATCCGGCAACTGGAACGGGTGCAGCAGGTGTTTCCCGTGAGCGCCGTGCAGGCGGAGCTCTCGGTGTGGTCGCCCCAGGCGCTGGAATCGCTGCTCCCGTGGTGTGCGGCGCGGGGTGTGGGGTTCCTGGCGGCGATGCCGCTGGGCAACGGCTATCTGACGGGGACGCTCACCCCGGGGCAGGGCTTCGAGCCGGAGGACCTGCGGGCCAGGCATCCGCGGTTCACCGCCGAGATGATGGCGGCGAACCAGCCGGTGGTGGTGGGGCTGCGCCGGGTTGCCGAACGGCACGGGGCGACGCCCGCGCAGGTGGCGCTGGCCTGGGTGCTGCGGCAGGGGCCACAGGTGGTTCCGGTGCCCGGGACCAAGCAGGAGCGCTGGGCGGTGGAGAACGCGGGGGCGGCCGGTCTGACACTGACTGCGCAGGACCTGGCGGAGATCGACCGGCTGCCGCCGGCCCGGGAGTCGTGGGACTGAGCACGGGGGCGGCGGTGTAAGAAGGGTGGACAGGCGGCCGTCGAAGGGATCGGTGCGGTGTTCGGATCTGGGCAGGACCCGGTGGGGCGTCACATGACGTGTCACGGAAGTGGTCGCGTCGCGCGGCGGCAGCCGGGGGCGGGAGTGCGGCGCGGTGCGGTGGCCGTGCTGGCGGTGGGCGCCCTGCTGCTCGCCGCGGGGTGCTCCTCTCAGGAGGGGGCGGGGAGCACCGCGGGCCAGGGAGCGAGACCACCGGCCGGGTCCTCGACGGCCACGTCGAGCCCGGCGGCCTCACCCTCCGCCGCCGATCTGCCGCCCGCGAAGGGCTCGGTGAAGGTGGTGTCGACCCTCACGGAGGGGCTGGACTCGCCGTGGGGCCTCACGGCCCTGCCGGACGGCGACCTGCTGGTCTCCTCGCGCGACAAGGGGACGATCACCAGGGTCGACGCGAAGAGCGGGAAGAAGACGCTGCTGGGCACCGTGCCCGGAGTGGCTCCCGCCGGGGAGGGCGGGCTGCTGGGGATCACCGTCTCCCCCACCTTCGGCACGGACCATCTGGTGTACGCGTACTTCACCACCGCCTCGGACAACCGCATCGCCCGCATGCTCTACGACGAGAAGGGCACGACACCCGGCCACCTGCTGGGCGCTCCCGACACGATTCTGCGCGGCATCCCGAAGGGCTCCATCCACAACGGCGGGCGCATCGCCTTCGGCCCGGACCACATGCTGTACGCGGGGACGGGCGAGACGGGGGATCGCGGCTTCGCGCAGGACAAGAAGTCGCTGGCCGGCAAGATCCTTCGGATGACGCCTGACGGCGAGCCGCTGCACGGCAATCCGCAGGCCGACTCCGTGGTGTATTCGTACGGTCACCGCAATGTGCAGGGGCTGGCCTGGGACAACCACAAGCGGCTGTGGGCGTCGGAATTCGGCCAGGACACCTGGGACGAGCTGAACCTGATCGTGCCGGGCGGAAACTACGGCTGGCCGGACGTCGAGGGCAAGGCGGGCAAGGCGGGCAAAGCGGGGTTCCGTGATCCCGTGGCACAGTGGAAGACGTCCGAGGCGTCACCGAGCGGCGTCGCCTTCGCCGAGGGTTCCATCTGGATGGCCGGTCTGCGCGGTGAGCGGCTCTGGCGGATTCCGCTGTCCGGTGCGGCGGACAAGGAACCTCTGGCGGCCCCGCAGTCGTTCCTGAAGGGGAAGTACGGCCGCCTGCGCACCGTGCTCGCGGCCGGCGGCAACAAGCTCTATCTCGTCACGAGCGAGACGGACACCCGTGGCACCCCGAAGCCGGGAGACGACAAGATCCTGGTGCTTGAGGTGCGGTAGCGGCTACAGCAGGCGGAAGGGTGCGCGGCCCGTGTTCAACTTCTTCGAGGAACTCTTCGCACCGGGCCGCAAGCACGCTGCCGAGGAACAGCGGCGGCTGGAGCTGAGCCGGGTGGATCTCGGCATCGGCGACCCGGCGCGCGGCCCGATAGACCTCACCTCGGGCAAGGTGGTGGTCCGCCGACCGGACGCCGGAGACGGGGACACCGGGGACGGCGACACCGCCTAGGAACCCGTCGGCGTGCGGTAGAGACGCAGCCGGTGGGCGAGTGCGGCGGCCTCGCCCCGGCTCGCCACCCCGAGCTTGGCCAGGATGTTGGAGACGTGCACGCTCGCGGTCTTGGGCGAGATGTAGAGCTCCTCGGCGATCCTGCGGTTGGTGTGGCCGTCGGCGACGAGCCGGTGCACGTCCTGTTCGCGCCGGGTCAGCCCGAAGGACTCCACAGCGGCGGCAGCCGCGGCCCGGAGCTGCTCGTCGGGGTGGTCCCGCCCGGTCTGCTCGTCGGTGGCGCCGTCGCCGTCCGGGACCGTGACGGCCACCAGGATCTGCTCGCTCGGGCCCGAGCCCGCGCCGGGGCCGTGGGGCGCGTCGGGGACGGTGAGGGTGATGCGGGCGCGGCCGGCCAGCAGCTCGATGGTCTCGGCCAGCGGGCGGGCGCCGAGACGCAGGGCGGTGCCGTGCGCCTCGCGCAGCAGTGCGGTGGCCGTGGGCCGGTCGCCGGAGGCCACGAGCAGGGCCTCGGCCCAGCGGTGGCGGATCTGGGCCAGCTCGTACGGACGGTGCAGCGGGGTGAAGGCCTGTGCCGCGCGGGACCAGTGATCAGGGGTGTCGAGGCCTTCGGCACGAGCCAGCTCGGCATCGACGAGCAGACCGTAGGCAGCCCATACGGGGACGCCCATCGGCAGTCGCTTGAGGTGGGAGCGGATCAGGGCGAGATTCGCCGGCCGGCCGGGCTCGGTGGCGGGCAGACCGCGGGCGTCGGCCTCGGCCGCCGCGACGACGTGCAGCAGCGGCAGGGCGTAGCGCTGGGTGCCGGTCGGGAAGCCGACCTCCGCCTGGGCCTCGAACGCCGTGCGGGCCTCGGAGAAGCGGCCCTGCTGGACGGCCAGGGTGACGGTGTGGCGCACGGCGTTGATGACGTATTGGGGCTGCGGGTCGCGGGAGCCGAAGCTCCGCTTGTTCAGCGCGAGTTGCCGTTCTGCCTCGGCGAAGTCTCCTCGCGCCAGCGCCACTTCGGTGCGGCGGGCGGCGACCAGGCCCTGGGGCTTGCGGGACAGCGCCGTGCGGGCAGCGGCCTCGGTGGTGGCCAGGGCCTCGTCCCAGTGGCCGAGCGAGAACAGGGACATCGCCTGGTTGGTGCGGACCCAGGCCTCCGTGTCGGCGATGCCGTGGCTGTGGCAGATCTCGATCCCGTGGTCGGCGGCGGCCACGGCTTCCAGGGAACGGCCCATGGCTTCGAGGGTGGAGGGGAGATTGATGCCGGCGCGGCCCATGACACCGATGAGGCACAGCTCGTCGGCCCGGTCGCGGACGGCGTACATCTCGGCGATGCCGTCGTCGATGTCTCCCGCATCGGCGGTCAGCCAGCCCCGGGTGAGGCGTGCGTGCAGCTCGATGTACTCGTCGCCGACCAGCCGGGCGTACTCCACGGCCCGGTCGGCGGCGGCGAGAGTCTGGGCACCGGGGCGGTGCAGGGCGCCCCAGCCGGCCACGCTCATCAGCACCTCCGCGTGGACGGCCGAGGGCGGCAGCCCCCGGACCAGCTCCTCGGCGGTGGCCAGCTCGTCCCAGCCGTCGCCCCGGGTGAGGTCCTGGACCAGATGGGAGCGCTGGACCCAGAACCAGGCGGCGCGCAGCGCGTCGTCCTCGCTCTCCAGGATGCGCAGGGCCTTCTTGCAGAGGGTGAGGGCCCGTTCGCGGTCGTTGCCGAAGCGGGCGGCGACGGTGGCCTCGGCCATCAGGTCGAGGTAGCTCAGGGGGTTGGCGCTGTCGCGGCCGCAGGCCGGGTAGACCTCGGCGTAGTCGATGGGGCGCAGAGTGCCGCGTATCGCATCGGGAGCGTCGTCCCACAGCTCCATCGCCCGCTCCAGCAGCCGCAGTTGCTCCGAGAAGGCGTTGCGGTGGCGCGCTTCGACCGAGGCCTTCAGTACGGCGGGCAGGGCCTTGGCGGCATCGTGCGCGCCGTACCAGTAGCTGGCCAGGCGGGTGGCGCGCTCCCCGTCGCGGACGAGGGTGGGGTCGGCCTCCAGGGCCTCGGCGTAACGGCGGTTGAGGCGGGAGCGTTCGCCCGGCAGCAGGTCGTCGCTGACGGCCTCGCGGACCAGGGAGTGCCGGAAGCGGTAGCCGTTGCCCTCCGGAGTGGTGAGCAGCAGATTGGCGCCGACCGCTCCCCGCAGCGCTTCGATGAGGTCGTCCTCGGCGAGCCCGGCGACGGCGGCCAGCAGTTCGTACTCGACCGCGGAGCCCCCTTCGGCCACCACCCGGGCGACCCGCTGGGCATCGTCGCTGAGTGTTTCGACCCTGACGAGGAGGAGGTCGCGCAGCGAGTTGGGCACTCCGTCCCCGTCGCCGCACTCCAGGCTGCAGGCGAGCTCCTCGACGAAGAAGGCGTTGCCGTCGGAGCGCTCGAATATCTCGTCCACCAGGGCCGGTTCGGGGGTGTCCGCGAGGATTCCGGCGAGCTGACGGCGGACCTCGGCCCGGTTGAAGCGGGCGAGTTCGATGCGGCGGACGGTCCGGAGCCGGTCCAGTTCGGCCAGGAGCGGGCGCAGCGGGTGGCGGCGGTGGATGTCGTCGGACCGGTAGGTGCCGACCACGACGAGGCGGCCGGTGCGCAGCGTACGGAACAGGTAGGCGAGGAGGTGCCGGGTGGAGGCGTCGGACCAGTGCAGGTCCTCCAGGACGAGGACGACCGCGCGCTGCGCCGAGATGCGCTCCAGCAGCCTGCCGGTGAGCTCGAAGAGCCGGGCGGTGCCGTGCTCGTCGGCCGAGTCCCGGCCCGGCTCGCCGAGTTCGGGGAGCAGCCGGGCCAGTTCGCCCTCCTGCCCGGCGCAGGCCGCGGCCATCTCGTCGGGGAGGGTGCGGCGCAGGGCGCGCAGGGCCGTGGAGAAGGGGGCGTACGGCAGGCCGTCCGCGCCGACCTCCACGCAGCCGCCCACGGCGACGACGGCCCCGCGGCGGGCCGCCACCGCGAGGAACTCCTCGACCAGGCGGGTCTTGCCGACGCCCGCCTCGCCACCGACGAGCAGCGCCTGCGGCTCTCCGCAGGCACAGCCGGCCGGGCCGGCTCCTTCCGCGGTGGCACGGGCGAGCGCGTCGGTGAGCGAGGTGAGTTCACCTGCGCGGCCGACGAACACGGGACTGACTGACCTGGTCTCCACGGAGCCGAGCATCGCATACGGGTCCGACGGCTCGGAGCCGGGAAGCTGGACAGGCATCGTCTTTCGGCCCTTACGCGGCGTGCGCGAACCGTGCCCGTTCCCTGTCCGCACTCACCGTCCTCTCGCGCTCCTTGCGTGCCGAGCTGCGGGCGGCCCGGTCGGCGCGACGTGCTGCCCGGACGAGCCGCTCGTTGTCGGCGCGGCGGATCATTTCGGCCTGCCTGATCTTCTGGAGTTCCAGCGTGAACATGCGATTCCCCCCTGGTGGCGAGGGCCCGTTGGGCCCCGGTGGCGGCAGTTCGTCTGCCGTGCCTCCACTTTCGTCCCCCAGGGGGTGCCGCCGCATCGGGCGAGTTCCGCATCTCTGACGGGCCGGCGCCTTAGGCGGCTGCCCGCGCCGCCGCACAAGGGCGGCGGTCACCCCCGCAGATGCCTTAGGCCGCGCCGGAAGGCGCCGTACGGGGGGAGAGAGGTGCGGCGCGTGGTACCCGGCCGGTCAGCTTCCCGCGGTCGCGGCGGCCGCCGTGGGCAGGGCGCCGATGAGGTCGAAGTACATGCCGACGGAGATCAGTACACCGATCACACCGAGCGCGATGCCGCCCATGGCCACCGCGCGGACCCAGCCGGCCTGCGGGTGCGCGGACGGGGCGCCGAAGGCGGGGCGGACCAGGACGAAGATGCCGACCAGCAGGGCGACGAGCCCGAAGAGGCCGTTGGCCAGGGCGGTGGCGTGCCAGGCGTCGCCGTAGATCTCGGAGATCTGCTGCGCCGCCGAGCCGCCGGACGACGTCTTGATCTGCCCGATGAGGGTCTCGCGCTCGGCGGCGACCCGGCCGCTCCAGGCCCCGGTGAGCGAGACGATGCCGAGGCCGGCGGAGACGACGGCCGCGGCGGCGGTGCCGAGTCCGGCGGATTCCTTGCCGGACCCGTCGTCGTCGAGGCCGAGGTCGAAGTCCTGCTCCGCCGCGTCCGTGTCCCCGCCCGTGTCACGGTCCGTGGGCTCCTCGTCGGGCCGCCCCGCCGTGCCGGGTCGCTCCGCCGTGTCCTTGGCCCCGGCGGTGTCGGTGACGGCCTTGTCCGCCGTCGTTGTCTCTCCGTCGCCCTCGGCGACGGGAGCTGTGGGAGTAGTGGGAGTGGTGGGGTTCATTTCCCGCACGCTAGGTGCCCCGGATGAGAACCTTCTTAACGCCCGGCGGCGCCCCGCTCCCGTACCCCGGCTCAGCCCTGCCTGGCCCGCCATTCCGGGGCCGGCACGGACCAGATCTCCGAGTCGTGTCTCACACCGCGGTACAGGTAGTTCTGGCGCAGCACGCCGTCCCGCGTCATCCCGAGCCGCTCGGCCACGGCGATGCTCCGGGTGTTCGCGGCGGACGCGTCCCACTCGACCCGGTGCATGCCGCGCTCCAGGACCGCCCAGTCGATCAGCCGGGTCGCTGCCCTGGACACCAGGCCGTGCCCCTGGGCCGCCGGCTCCAGCCAGCAGCCGACCTCGCAGTTCCCGGACTCCGTGTCGAACATCCGGAAGAGGACCCCGCCGACCAGCGTGCCGTTCAGCCAGATCCCGTAGAGCCGGCCGGTGTCGGCCGCCTGCTTCTCCGCGTACCGGCGCAGCAGATCCCGCGCCGATTCCAGGTCGGTGGCGAAGGAGGCGAACGGGATCCACGGGTCGACGAGATCGCGCGCCCGGTCCATGTGGTCGAGGAACTCCTGCGCCTGCCAGATCTCCAACGGCCTCAGCTCGGCCCCGTCATCCCCCAGGGGTACCGCGAATATCGTGCCCCTCCTCGTGTCTCACCCACCGCGGTTCCGAGCCGGGTCAGCGGACGCGCTCCGCGGCCGGTACGGCTTCGTCGTCCCGGCTCGCGCCCGCCCCCGGGATCTTCGCAAGTGGTGCCCGGCAATCGGGAGGCTCGATGCTCAGACGCGGCAGCCTGCGGTCCAGCCAGCCCGGCATCCACCAGTTCGCCCCGCCCAGCAGATGCATCAGGGCGGGGACCAGCAGCGTGCGCAGGACGAAGGCGTCCAGTGCGACGGCCGCGGCGAGCGCGATCCCGAACATCGCGATGACCCGGTCGCCGCTGAGCACGAAGGCGAGGAAGACCGAGATCATGATCACCGCGGCCGAGTTGATCACCCGGCCGGTCTCGGCGAGGCCGACCCGGACCGCCCGCCGGTTGTCACCGGTCTCCAGCCACTCCTCGTACATCCGGCCGACCAGGAACACCTGGTAGTCCATGGACAGGCCGAAGAGCACGGACACCATGATGACCGGCAGGAAGGGTTCGATGGGCCCCGAGCTGCCCAGCCCCAGCAGCTCGCTCCCCCACCCCCACTGGAAGATCGCGACGACCACGCCGAACGAGGAGGCGACCGCCGCCACGTTCATCACCGCCGCCTTCAGCGGGATGCCGACCGACCGGAAGGCCATCAGCAGGAGCAGGCAGCCGAGCCCGATGACGACACCGATGAAGAGCGGGAGTTTCCCGATGATGATCTGTGCGAAGTCGTCGTAGCTGGCCGTCACACCGCCCACATGGGTCTGGAGCGAGGTGTTGTCCGCCGCCTTCGGCAGGA
Source organism: Streptomyces sp. NPDC050423 (assembly GCF_040655445.1). Taxonomy (NCBI): domain Bacteria; kingdom Bacillati; phylum Actinomycetota; class Actinomycetes; order Kitasatosporales; family Streptomycetaceae; genus Streptomyces; species Streptomyces sp. NPDC050423. The sequence goes on along the minus strand of NZ_JBFAJY010000039.1, from coordinate 63,983 downwards.
CGTCCGTACGCAGCCGGTCGACGAGCGCGCTGGTCTGCTGGGACTGCGGCGCCGATTCCGGGACGACGGTGACGAACGCGGTGTCGCCGCTGGAGTTGTACGTGACCGGGTCGACCGACGCGACTCCGTCGGTGGCGCGCAGCGTGGCGGGCAGCGCGTCCATCGCCAGCCGGTCGTCCGCGCCGTCGAGCTGTGCGGTGATGGTCAGCGGTCCGTTGACGCCGGGACCGAATCCGTCCGCCAGCAGGTCGTACGCCTGCCGGGTGGTCGAGGATCTCGCGTTGTTCCCCTGGTCGGAGCTGCCCAGGTGGAGCGAGAAGGTGGGGAGCGCGAGGACCAGCATCACCACCACCGCGATCCCGCCGAGCAGCTTGGGGTGCCGCTCGACGAAGGCGGACCAGCGCGCGGCGAACCCGGTGGGCAGGTCCGGCTGCGGGCCGTGCTCGGCGAGCCGTCTGCGCTCGCGTCTGCTCAGCGCCCGCATGCCGATGAGGGACAGCAGGGCCGGCAGCAGCGTCACGGAGGCCGCCACGGTCAGTACGACGGTGAGCGAGGCGGCGACGGCGACACCGTTGAGGAAGCTCAGCCGCAGGATCAGCATGCCCAGCAGCGCGATGCAGACGGTGGCCCCGGCGAAGACGACGGCCCGTCCGGTCGTGGCGACCGCGTGCTGCGCCGCCTCGGGGACGGTCATGCCGCGCCGGAGCCCTCTGCGGTGCCGGGTGACGATGAAGAGGGCGTAGTCGATGCCGACCCCGAGCCCGACGAGCATGCCGAGCATGGGGGCGAAGTCGGCGACGGTCATCACGTGCCCGAGCAGCACGATGCCCGCGTACGCGGTGCCGACCGAGACGAGAGCGGTGGCGATGGGCAGCATGCTGGCGGCGAGCGAGCCGAAGGCGAGGAAGAGCACGACGGCCGCGACGGCGACCCCGATGGCCTCGCTGAGGTGCACGGCGGGCGCCTCGGTGAGGGCGACGGCCGAGCCGCCCAGCTCGACGCGGAGGTGTTCGCCCGAGGCGGCCTTCGCGGTGCTGACGACCGCCTCGGCCTGCGCCACCGGTACGTCGTCGGCCTGCCCGTCGAAGGTGACCGTGGCGTAGGCCGTGCGCCCGTCCGCGCTGATCTGTGCGGCGCCCGCCTGGGTGTAGGGCCCGCTGACGTCGCCGACACCCGGCAGCCGTTCGACCGCGTGCAGGGTTCGGGTCATCTTCTGCTCGACGTCGGCCGCCCGCACGGTGGCGCCGTCGGTGTGCCAGACGATGGTGTCGGTGTCCCCGCCGAGGTTCGTGAAGCCGCTCTTCAACAGGGCGGCGGCGTGGCCGGATTCGGTGCCGGGCGCCTCGTAGTCGTTCGTGTAGGAACTGCCCGCGAACACCGCACCCGCGGCCGTGCCGCCGAGGGCGAGCAGCCAGATGAGGACGGCGACGAGACGGTGTGCGATGCACCAGCGGGCGATAGCAGCCAAGGGACGAGCTCCCTGCGGGTTCGTGGTCTCTCCGGCGGCTCGGCAGAGCCGCACGCAAGGAAACGCATGACCTTGAGAGCTTCACTCTGACAGCCAACTGTGATCATTTGCCCGATTCGTGGCCATACTCACAGGCGTCGGATCCGCATATGGGAGACATCGCCGCAGCCTTCCGGCGGGCTCGCGGACCGCCCGCGACGGGCGCGAACACCCGCGCCCACCCGCCGGGGCAGGCGTCAGACCCCGATCACTCGCAGCGCCCCCCAGAGCGCGACCGTCGACACCGCGAGCGTCGCCGGTACGGTCAGCAGCCCGAGCCTGGTGAAGTGGCCGAGTTCCGGCGCCTCGTCGTGCGTGTGCAGGATGCGACGCCACAGCAGGGTGGCGAGCGAGCCGACGTACGTGAGGTTCGGCCCGACGTTCACCCCGATCAGTGCGGCCAGCAGCGGCCCCGGGCCGGCCGCCGCGACGACCGGGAGGAGGGCGAGGATCGCCGGCAGGTTGTTGATCAGGTTGGCGAGCACCGCCGCCACCGCGGCCACCGCCAGCAGCGCGGGCAACGAGGATCCGGCCGGCAGGAGCCGGGCGATACCGGCACCCAGACCGTGGTCGACGACCGCCTTGACGACGACGCCCAGGGCCAGCACGAACAGGCAGAACGGCACGTTCGCGGAGTGCACCAGCCCCTTCACGGTGGTCTCCCGTTTCGCCAGCGCCCGTACGGCCAGCACGGTGGCGCCCACCAGGGCCGCCCACAGCGGCTCCGCGCCCGCGAACGAGGTCACGGCGAATCCGCACAGGGTCAGCACCAGGACGACCAGGGTGAAGACGGGGGGAGCCGGCCGGTGGTCCGCCGGCTTCGGCGGGTACGCCCCCGCCGCCAGGTCGGCCGCGAAGAACCGGCGGAAGACCACGTACTCGACGGCGATCGCCGCCAGCCACGGCAGCGTCATCAGGACGGCGAAGCGGGTGAAGGAGAGGCCGCTCGCCGTGAACGCCAGCAGGTTGGTCAGATTGGAGACGGGGAGCAGGAGCGACGCGGAGTTGGCGAGGTGCGCGCAGGCGTACACGTACGGGCGGGGGCGGGCCCCGACGCGGGCCGCGGTCGCTAGGACGACGGGTGTCAGCAGGACCACGGTGGCGTCCAGACTGAGCACCGCCGTGATCACCGACGCGACGGCGAAGACGCCCGCGAGCAGCGGGCCGGTCCGCCCGCCGCAGGCGCGGGCGACCAGGTCACCGGCCGCCCTGAAGAGCCCTTCGTCGGCGCAGAGCCGCGCCAGTACCAGGATCGCGGCGAGGAAACCGACGACCGGCAGCAGGCTGCCCACCTGGGACCGGGCCTCCGGCCAGGAGACCGTGCCCACCACGATGACCAGCACCGCGGCGGGCACGGCGACGGTCGCCTCCGGCAGCCCCCGGGGGCGTACGACGGCGAACGCCAGCACTCCCAGCAGGAGGGCGACGGAGACGATCTCGGCGGTGACGGCGTTCAGTGGGCTCTCCGGAGCGGTGAAAGGGGCGGTGCTCCCGGTGGGTACCGGATGCACCGCCCCTTCGAGGACGTACGGGACGGGCTCAGCCCTCGACGCCGAGCTTCTCCAGGATCAGCTCACGCACCCGGGCCGCGTCCGCCTGGCCGCGGGTGGCCTTCATGACGGCGCCGACGAGCGCGCCGGCGGCGGCGACCTTGCCACCGCGGATCTTGTCCGCGATGGCGGCGTTGCCCGCGATGGCCTCGTCGACCGCCGTGGACAGCGCCCCCTCGTCGGAGACGACCTTCAGGCCGCGCTTCTCGACGACGGTGTCCGGGTCGCCCTCGCCCGCGAGGACGCCCTCCAGCACCTGGCGGGCCAGCTTGTCGTTGAGGTCGCCCGAGGCGACGAGCTCGGCCACCCTGGCGACCTGCACCGGGGTGACGGGCAGCTCGTCGAGACCGCGGCCGGTCTCGTTGGCGTTACGGGCCAGCTCGCCCATCCACCACTTGCGGGCCTGGTCCGAGGGTGCGCCGACCTCGGTCGTGGCGACGATCAGGTCGACCGCGCCCGCGTTGAGGATGGACTGCATGTCGTGCTCCGAGACGCCCCAGTCCTCCTTGAGCCGTGCGCGGCGCAGCCGCGGCAGCTCGGGGAGACCTCCCCGCAGCTCCTCGACCCAGGTGCGGGCCGGGGCGACCGGTACCAGGTCGGGCTCCGGGAAGTAGCGGTAGTCCTCGGCGTTGTCCTTGATGCGGCCGGCCGTGGTGGAGCCGTCCTCCTCGTGGAAGTGCCGGGTCTCCTGCACGATCGTGCCGCCGGAGTTCAGCACCGCGGCGTGGCGCTGGATCTCGAAGCGGGCGGCCCGTTCGACGGAACGCAGGGAGTTCACGTTCTTCGTCTCGGAGCGGGTGCCGAACGCCTCGCGGCCGTGCGGGCGCAGCGACAGGTTCACGTCGCAGCGCATCTGGCCCATCTCCATCCGGGCCTCCGAGACGCCGAGCGCCTTGATGAGCTCGCGCAGCTCGGCGACGTACGCCTTGGCGACCTCGGGGGCCCGTGCGCCCGCTCCCTCGATCGGCTTGGTGACGATCTCGATGAGCGGGATGCCCGCGCGGTTGTAGTCGAGCAGGGAGTGGGACGCGCCGTGGATACGGCCGGTGGCGCCGCCGACGTGCGTCGACTTGCCGGTGTCCTCCTCCATGTGGGCGCGCTCGATCTGCACCCGGAAGATCTCGCCGTCCTCCAGCTGGACGTCCAGATAGCCGTCGAAGGCGATCGGCTCGTCGTACTGGGAGGTCTGGAAGTTCTTCGGCATGTCCGGATAGAAGTAGTTCTTCCGGGCGAACCGGCACCACTCGGCGATCTCGCAGTTCAGCGCGAGACCGATCTTGATGGCGGACTCGACGCCGATCTCGTTGACGACCGGCAGCGCGCCGGGCAGCCCGAGGCAGACCGGGCAGGTCTGGGAGTTGGCGTCCTGCTTGAGCTCGGTGGAGCAGCCGCAGAACATCTTGGTCTTGGTGCCGAGCTCGACATGGACTTCGAGGCCCATGACGGGGTCGTACGTCGCGAGGGCGTCCTCGTACGACTCCAGGTCAATGACAGCAGTCACGGTGAAAACTTTCCCTCTCAGCCCAGCAGGACGTCATCGTCGCCGAGACGCTTCAGTTCGCGATAGAGGATCGCGAGGCCGGTGACGATGGCGGCGGCGGACACGGTCGCGTCGATGAGGCGCAGTGTGTCGTTGTCGTTGCGCGCGAGCCTGATCTGCTTGGCAACACTGATCGCGCCGAACGCGGTGCTGCCGAGCGATACGTACAGCCCGGTCTTCGACTTCTTGAAGTTCGTGGCCTTCTTTGCCATGGCACTCACAGCGACGGAGCCTCCTCGAGCAGTGGGTGCCCCCACTTTTCCACGAACGCGGCCTCGACGGCGGCTCCGACTTTGTACAGCCGGTCGTCCTTCATGGCGGGGGCGATGATCTGCAGCCCGACCGGCAGGCCGTCCTCCGGCGCCAGGCCGCAGGGCAGCGACATGGCGGCGTTGCCGGCCAGGTTGGTCGGAATGGTGCACAGGTCCGCGAGGTACATCGCCATCGGGTCGTCGGCACGCTCGCCGATCGGGAAGGCGGTGGTGGGTGTCGTCGGGGAGACGATGACGTCCACCTGCTCGAAGGCCTTCTCGAAGTCCCGCGTGATCAGGGTGCGGACCTTCTGCGCCGAGCCGTAGTAGGCGTCGTAGTAGCCGGAGCTCAGCGCGTACGTACCGAGGATGATGCGGCGCTTGACCTCGTCGCCGAAGCCGGCCTCGCGGGTGAGCGCGGTGACCTCCTCGGCGGACTTCGTGCCGTCGTCGCCGACCCGCAGGCCGTAGCGCATGGCGTCGAAGCGGGCGAGGTTCGAAGAGCACTCGGACGGCGCGATGAGGTAGTACGCCGAAAGGCCGAGGTCGAAGGACGGGCAGTCCAGCTCGACGACGGTGGCGCCGAGCGACTTCAGAAGCTCGACCGACTCGTTGAAGCGCTGGACGACACCGGCCTGGTAGCCCTCGCCGGAGAACTGCTTGACGACTCCGACGCGCATGCCCTTCACCGAGCCGTTGCGCGCGGCCTCGACGACCGGCGGGACCGGGGCGTCGATGGACGTCGAGTCGAGCGGGTCGTGTCCGGCGATGGCCTCGTGCAGCAGTGCCGCGTCCAGGACCGTACGGGCGCAGGGGCCGCCCTGGTCGAGGGAGGACGAGAAGGCCACCATGCCGTAGCGGGAGACGCCGCCGTAGGTGGGCTTGACGCCGACGGTGCCGGTGACGGCGGCGGGCTGGCGGATCGAGCCGCCGGTGTCCGTGCCGATGGCGAGCGGGGCCTCGAACGAGGCGAGCGCGGCCGAGGAGCCGCCGCCGGAGCCGCCCGGGACACGGGTGAGGTCCCAGGGGTTGCCGGTCGGGCCGTAGGCGCTGTTCTCGGTGGAGGACCCCATGGCGAACTCGTCCATGTTGGTCTTGCCGAGGATGACGACGTCGGCGGCCTTCAGCCGCTTGGTGACGGTCGCGTCGTAGGGCGGGACCCAGCCTTCGAGGATCTTCGAGCCGACAGTGGTCGGCATGTCCTGGGTGGTGAAGATGTCCTTGAGCGCGAGCGGGACGCCGGCCAGCGGGCCGAGCTTCTCGCCCGCGGCCCTCTTCGCGTCGACGGCGCGGGCCTGCGCGAGCGCGCCCTCGCGGTCGACGTGCAGGAAGGCGTGGACCTTCTCGTCGACGGCCTCGATCCGGGCCAGGTGGGCCTCGGTGACCTCGACGGCCGTGAGCTCGCCGGAGGCGATCCTCGCGGCGGTCTCGGCGGCGGTGAGCTTGATGATGGTGCTGATGTCCGTCATGGCTTTTTAGTCCTCCCCCAGGATCTGCGGCACCTTGAAACGCTGCTGCTCCTGGGCCGGGGCGCCGGAGAGCGCCTGCGCGGGGGTGAGCGAGGGACGGACCTCGTCCGTCCGCATGACGTTGGTCAGCGGCAGCGGATGGGAGGTCGGCGGTACGTCTTGGTCGGCGACCTCGGAGACGCGGGCGACCGCGCCGATGATGTCGTCGAGCTGACCGGCGAAGTGATCGAGCTCTTCGCCCTTCAGCTCCAGACGCGCCAGCCGGGCGAGGTGGGCGACCTCCTCGCGCGTGATGCCAGGCATGCAGCGATCCTCAGGGGTTGGTGTGTGGTTTTGGCCGGGGGCCGGCGGCACATTTCCGCCGTCCGTCCGAAGGACGGGCCGCGCGGCGTCAGGTGCGTGCGGTCGCAAGGCGCCGGAGCGCCCCCGTGGCGGAGCCACGTGGGCGATTCGGCAACACGGCGAGCGTGCGTGCCGGACGTCGCGCGGCAGGTGGAAATGTGCCGCCGACCCCCAATCCTATGGGGTCCTCCGTACCGGCCACGGCCACCCGTGGAACACCTGCTCGGCGAGGCGGCCACCGGGCGCCTCACCGCAGCCCCGCGCCCCGCCCTACGACGTCGCGGGCCGCGAGTCGACCGTCCGCCCGGAGGGGCGCTGCTCCACCTCGGGCGTCGCCGCGGCGGTCGCACCCGCCGCTGCCGCCGCGGCGGCGGCGGCCGCCGCCGCCAGCTCCGCCGGCCGCCGCCACCCGTGCTCGCCCCGCGCCCGCAGCCACGCGGTCGTCTCCTGGGGCGGCATCGCGGCGGCCACCAGCCAGCCCTGGACCGCGTCGCAGCGCAGGTCCCGCAGGCGCTCCCAGGTCTCGTCGTCCTCGACGCCCTCGGCGACGACCAGCAGGCCGAGCGAGTGCGCCAGGTCGATCGTGCAGCGGACGATCTCCGCGTCCTCGTGGTCGATGGCGAGCCGGGCCACGAAGGACCGGTCGATCTTGAGCTCGCTGACCGGCAGCCGGCGCAGATGGACGAGGGAGGAGTACCCCGTACCGAAGTCGTCCAGGGACATCTTCACGCCGTGCCCGGTGAGCCCGGCCAGTGTGTCCGCGGCCCGCTGCGGGTCCTCGAGCAGTACGTGTTCCGTTATCTCCAGCTGGAGGGCCCCGGCCGGAACGCCGTGCCGGGCCAGCCGGGCCGCGACGCCGCCCGCGAACCCCGGCGTGTGCACGTCGCGCGGGGAGACGTTGACCGCGACCGGGACGAACAGCCCCTGCGCCCGCCATCTCGCGACCTGGGCGAGCGCCGTCTCCAGTACGTACTCGGTGAGGTGCGGCATCAGCCCGGACGACTCGGCGATGGCGATGAACTCGTCCGGAGGGACCCGCCCCCGCTCCGGGTGCACCCACCGGACCAGGGCTTCGAGACCGGCCACCTGTCCGTCGAAGCGGACCTTCGGCTGGTAGTGGAGCTCGACCTCGCCGGCGTCCAGCGCGCGCCGCAGATCACCGAGGAGCCCGAGCCGGTCCGGGGTGTTGCTGTCGCGCTTCGACTCGTACACCTCGACGCCCGTGCGGTCGCGCTTGGCCTGGTACATCGCCACGTCCGCGCGGCGCAGCAGGCCCTCGGCGTCCAGCGCGTGGTCGGGGTAGACGGCGACGCCCGCGCTGGCCTCCAGCACCAGGGTGAGCCCGTCGAGGTCGAGCGGGGAGGAGAGTGCGGCGACCAGGTGGCGGGCGACCCGCTGGGCGCTGGTGGCGGAGTCCGCGGTCGGCAGCAGGACGGCGAACTCGTCTCCGCCGAGCCTGGCCGCCTCCGCCCCGCGCGGCAGGGCGAGGCGCAGGCGTTCCGCTATCTGGAGCAGCAGCCGGTCACCCGCCAGATGGCCCAGGGTATCGTTGACCGCCCGGAAGCGGTCGAGGTCGATCAGGACCAGGCCGGCCCGGGTGCCGACGCTCTCGGCCTCCTCCAGGGCCGTCCAGGTGCGTTCCAGCAGCCACTGGCGGTTCGGCAGTCCGGTCAGCGGGTCGCGCAGCTGCTCCTCGGCCCTGGCGCGGGCGATCCAGAGCGTGGAGTCGAGCGCGATCAGCGGGACCGCGAAGAGCGGCAGCAGTACCGGCATGGCCATGGCGACGACGCAGATCAGCGGTGCGATGCCGAGCAGGGCGACGGCGACGAGGCCCTGCCGCAGCAGTGCGGTGCGGGCGACGGTCGGCAGCCCGCCGCCCTGGGGCCGGGCGTACCAGAGCAGCACCCGGGTGACGAGCAGATAGGTGGAGGCGGCGAGGAGGACTTCCGGGACGACGTCGATGCCCCAGTCGAGTGGCTGCCAGGGCGACTCGACGGTCTGGACCTCACCGAACGCGGCCATGACCAGCGCCGCCGCACCCACTCCCAGGATGTCCACCGCCCCGTGCAGCAGTCCCTGCCACCAGCGGTGCCTGCGGGCCATCCCGACGAGTACGACCACGACCAGGCTGACCAGGCCGGCGGGCACCCAGCCGTAGAGCAGCAGCACGGCGAGCGTGAGGGCAGCCCCGGAACCGGTGCCGCCCCACCAGCGGTCGCGGCCGAGCGCCACCAGATGACCGACGACGATCCCGGTGAGCACGGCGAGCGACCAGCCGGCCCTGCCGTCCGGGAAGAGCGCGTGTCCGCCGCTCACGGTCCGGTAGAAGCCGGTCGCGAGCTGGACGGTGGCGAGGGCCACGACGACAGCGCCCACCTTGGGCGTGAGTCCGGCGAAACCCTGCAGCCGCGACACCGGTGCGGCGTTCTCGGTCGGTTTCATTCCGTCCCTCTCACAGCCGGCGGTGCCGATGTCACCTGATGGTTCCGTTCCCTGCCACCACGCCCGGCACACCCGGTGGCCGGGCGCCGCGGGCGCATCCCTCAACAGTAGGCCGCAGAGGGCTTCCAGGGGCAGCCGTCTACATCTCTTGCCCGAATGCGAACCGACCACCCGTCAGCGTCTGCTGGGCGCCGACCGGGTGAATCCGGGGCGTACACACCCACGGTTCCCCGCCCCTCGGCCGGTTCTACTCCCCGGCCCCCTCCTCGGTCTCCGTCCCGGTCTCCGCCTCGGCCGGCACCGCCGCCTCGCGCGCCGCGTCGGGTCCGTCCGCGAGCAGCACGGCGAAGCCGTCCTCGTTCAGCACGGGCACCTTCAGCTGCATGGCCTTGTCGTACTTCGAACCGGGGTTGTCGCCGACCACCACGAAGGAGGTCTTCTTCGAAACGGAACCCGTCACCTTCGCTCCGCGGCTCTGGAGGGCTTCTTTCGCGCCATCCCTGGTGTGCGAGGCCAGCGTGCCGGTGACGACGACGGTGAGCCCTTCGAGCGGCCTCGGCCCCTCCTCCTCGCCGGCCCCCTCGTCCTCCATCCGGACCCCGGCCTCCCGCCACTTGCGCAGGATCTCCCGGTGCCAGTCCTCGGCGAACCACGCCTTGACCGAGGCCGCGATGATCGGTCCGACCCCGTCGGCGTCGGACAGCTCCTGCTCGGTGGCCCCGTCGATCCGGTCGATGGACCGGAACTGACGGGCCAGCTCCTGTGCGGCGACGGGACCGACATGGCGGATCGAGAGCCCGGTGAGGATCCGGGCCAGCGGCGCGTTCTTCGCCTCGGCGATGGCGTCCAGCATCGCGACGGCGTTCTTCTTCGGTTCGCCCTGCTGGTTGGCGAAGACCAGCGCGGTCTTCTCCTCACCGGTCTTCGGATCCCGCTTGGGCAGTCCGCTGTCCGTGTCGAGGACGTAGGCCCGGATGGGCAGCAGCTGGTCGACGGTCAGCCCGAACAGGTCGCCCTCGTCGCGCAGCGGCGGGTCGGCGGGCTCCAGCGGACGGGTCAGGGCGGCGGCCGCGACATAGCCGAAGTGGTCGATGTCCAGGCACTTGCGGCCCGCCAGATAGGCGACGCGCTCACGCAGCTGCGCGGGGCAGGAGCGGGCGTTGGGGCAGCGGACGTCGATGTCGGCCTCCTTCATGGGCCGCAGCTCCGTCCCGCACTCGGGGCACTCGGTCGGCATGACGAACGCCTGCTCGGTGCCGTCCCTGAGGTCGACGACCGGGCCGAGGATCTCCGGAATCACATCGCCGGCCTTGCGGAGCACCACCGTGTCGCCGATCAGGACGCCCTTCGCCCGGACCACGTTCTGGTTGTGCAGGGTGGCGAACTCGACCTCGGACCCCGCGACTTCGACGGGTTCCACCTGGGCGTACGGGGTGACGCGCCCGGTGCGGCCGACGCCGACCCGGATGTTGACCAGCTTGGTGTTGACCTCCTCCGGCGCGTACTTCCAGGCGATCGCCCAGCGCGGTGCGCGGGAGGTCGAGCCGAGCCGGCCCTGGAGGGGGATCTCGTCGAGCTTGACGACGACACCGTCGATCTCGTGCTCCACCGAGTGCCGGTTCTCGCCGAAGTAGGAGATGAACTCCCGTACCCCGTCCAGGGAGTCCACCACCTTGTTGTACTTGGCGGTGGGCAGTCCCCACTCATGCAGCAGTTCGTAGGCGTGCGAGAGGCAGTCGATGTCGAAGCCCTCACGGGCCCCGATGCCGTGCACCACCATGTGCAGCGGCCGGCCGGCGGTGACCTTGGGGTCCTTCTGGCGCAGTGAACCGGCCGCCGCGTTGCGCGGGTTGGCGAAGGGCTTGTCGTCCGCCTCGACCAGCCGGGCGTTGAGCGCCTCGAATCCGTCCATCGGGAAGAAGACCTCGCCGCGGATCTCGACGAGCGCCGGGATGCGGTCGCCCTTCAGCCGGTGCGGGATCTCCGCGATCGTCCGGACGTTGGGCGTGATGTCCTCGCCGGTGCGGCCGTCGCCGCGGGTGGCGGCCCGGGTCAGCAGCCCGTGCTCGTAGGTGAGGTTGACCGCGAGGCCGTCGATCTTGAGCTCGCACAGGAAGTGGTAGCCGGTGGCGCCGACGTCCCGGGCGACGCGCTCGCCCCAGGTGGCCAGTTCGTCGTCGTCGAAGGCGTTGTCCAGGGACAGCATCCGCTCGCGGTGCTCGACGGAGGTGAATTCCGTCCGGTAGGGCCCTGCGACCTTCTGCGACGGCGAGTCGGGCGTGCGCAGTTGCGGATACGTGTCCTCCAGGCCCTCCAGCTCACGCATCAGCCGGTCGAACTCGGCGTCGCTGACGACCGGCTGGTCGTTCACGTAATAGCGGAACCGGTGCTCCTCGATCTGCTCGGCGAGGAGCGCGTGCCGCTCCCGTGCCTCCGCTGGCACCGCGGTCAGTGCCTCCGCTGGCACTGCCGTCTGCTCTTCGCCGGCCATCGTCCCGTCCTCCCGTTACCCAGTGCCCCGTTACTCAGGGTTGTCTGCGAGCGATCTCGCGGCCCGGCCGCAGTGGGCGAGCGCGGCCCGTGCGTACGCGGGCGACGCACCCGCGAGCCCGCACGAGGGCGTGATGACCACGGACTCGGTCAGAGTCCCCGGATTCAGCCCCAGCCTGCGCCACAGCGTCCTGACACCTATGACGCTACCGCCCGGGTCCGACAATCCGCCCGAGGCCGGGTCGGTGCCCGGCACCACCCCGAGGAACAACTGGGTCCCGCCCTCGACGGCTTCCCCGATCGCCTCCTCCTCACGCTCGGTGAGCAGGGAGAAGTCGAACGAGATGCCGTCCGCCCCGGCCCGGCGCAGCAGCGCGAACGGCACCTCGGGCGCACAGGTGTGGACGACCGAGGCGTCCTCGCCCGCCGCGCCCAGCACCTCGCGCAGGGTGGACTCGACGAGCTGGCGGTCGACCGCCCGGTAGGTGCGGTAGCCGCTCGCCGTCCTGACCCGCCCCAGGAGAACCCCGGTCAGGGACGGTTCGTCGAGCTGGAGGATCACCCGGGCGCCGGGCATCCGCCGCCGTACCTCGGCGAGGTGGTCGCGCAGCCCCTCCGCCAGCGAGTCCGCCAGGTCGCGGCAGGCGCCCGGGTCACCGAGCACCGCCTCGCCGCCCCGGCGCTCCAGCGCGGCAGCCAGCGTCCAGGGGCCGACGGCCTGCACCTTGAGCGGGCCCTCGTAGCCCTGGGTGAACTCCTCCAGCGCGTCGAGGTCCTCGCCGAGCCAGGATCGGGCCCGGCGGGTGTCGCGCCCCGGCCGGTCGCTGATCCGCCAGCCGCTCGGCTCGACGTGTCCGTACATTTCGACGAGCAGCCCGATGGTCCGTCCGATCATGTCCGCACCCGGTCCGCGCGCGGGCAGTTCCGCCAGGTACGGCACGCCCTGGCCGTCCCCGAAGGAGCCGGTGACGGTCTTCGCCGCCTCCCGTGCGTCCCCTCCGGGCATCGAACCGATTCCGGTGGCCGGGCACCCGCTGAACTTGCTCTTCTCGCTCACGCGGGAAGCCTACGGCGGTTCGCCGTCCGTGCCGTCAGCGGCCGGGGCGGACCGTGAGGTCGTTGACCTCGGCGTCGCGCGGCAGGTCGATCGCCATCAGGATGGTGGTGGCGACCGACTCCGGGTCGATCCAGCGCTCGGGGTCGTACTCCTTGCCCTCCTGCTGGTGGACCTTGGCCTGCATGGGGCTCGCGGTGCGCCCGGGGTAGACGGACGTCACCCGGACCCCGTTGCCGTGCTCCTCGTGGCGCAGCGAGTCGGCCAGTGCCTTCAGCCCGTGCTTGCTCGCCGCGTAGGCGCTCCACTCGGCGTGGGCGGCGAGCCCGGCGCCGGAGTTGACGAAGAGGACGTGTCCCTGGGCGACGCGCAGTTGCGGCAGGAAGAGCCGGGTCAGTTCGGCCGGGGCCACGAGGTTGGCGTTGAGCTGGAGGTGCCAGGCCTTGGGCGTGAGCTCGCCGACCCGGCCGAGCTCGACGACGCCCGCGATGTGCATCAGGGAGTCGAGCCGCTCCGGCATCGGCTGCTGGGCGAAGGCCCAGGAGAGCCGGTCCGGGTTGGAGAGGTCGCCGACGATCGTGCGGGCGCCGGGGTGCAGCGCGGCGAGTTCCTTGGCGCGGCCCGCGTCACGAGCCAGGAGTACGAGATCGTCCCCGCGCTCGGTGAGGCGGCGGGCGACTGCTGCGCCGATGCCGGAACCGGCGCCGGTGATGAGGTGAGTGGACATGCGCCCATCGTCGCACCCGTCCACCCCGGCGCCGGCACATCACTGCAGGCCGGACCACTCCTCCAGGTAGGCCAGGGCGCCCACCCCGTCCTTCGCGAAGAACACCAGGTCGGTCAGCGGGAGCGGCAGGAAGCCCTCGTCCTCCATGCGCTGGAACTGCTGGCGCAGGCCGTCGTAGAAGCCCGCCGTGTTGAGCAGCACGACCGGCTTGGTGTGCTTGCCGTGCTTCTTCAGCTCCAGGATCTCGGTGGCCTCGTCGAGCGTGCCGGTGCCGCCCACCATGATCACGACGGCGTCGGCCTTCTCCAGGAGGAGCGCCTTGCGCTCGGCGAGATCGCTTGCGATCACCATCTCGTCGGCGTTGGTGCGTGCCTTCGCGGCCAGGAAGTCCACCGACACCCCGACCAGCTTCCCGCCCGACTCCTGCACCCCGTCGGCCACGACCTTCATCAGCCCGCTCTCCGAGCCGCCCCAGACCAGAGTGTGCCCGCCGCGGCCCAGCAGTTCGGCGAATTCGCGGGCGGGCCGGGTGTAGCGCTCGTCGAGGTCGGCGGCGGAGAGGAATACGCAGATCTTCATGGCGTCCACGGTAGGACCCGTCACTGACAGCCGTGCCGCCGGGGAAGAAACGGGAGTGCTGCGCCGCTGAGAAACACATGACTGCCACCCGAGGACATCTCATCACCGTCGAGCCCGGCACCGAGCATGTGCGTGTGGTCCGCGAGGGCGTGCTGCTCGCCGAGAGCCGGCGCCCGCTCGTCCTGCGCGAGACCGGCTGTCCGGTCCGGTACTACCTGCCTCCCGAGGATGTCAGGACCGAGCTGCTGACCGCGTCGGACACCCGCACCCACTGCCCGTTCAAGGGGGACGCGTCCTACTGGTCGCTGCCGGACGCGGCGGATCTGGTCTGGGCGTACCCGGAGCCGAAGGAGGAAGTCGCCGCGATCAAGGACCACTTCTGCTTCTACGACACCGAGGCCGTCGCGTCCTGACCCTCGACCGACGCCAGTTGACCTGACGTCACACACCGTCCTGAGCTGCGGAGAAGAGAAATCTCAAATCTTCTTCGCGTCCGGCGATGAGTTTCCGGACGCCCCGCAGTCCACCTTCACATGGACAAGACTCTCTCCCGCGACGGCACCCTGATCGCGTACCGGTGCCGGGGTGAAGGCCCCCCGGTGATCCTGGTGAGCGGGGCACTGGGCACGGCCGCGACCGAGGCGCCGCTGGCCCGTCTGCTGGCGCCGCGCTTCCATGTCGTCACGTACGACAGGCGCGGCCGGGGCGACAGCGGTGACAGCGCCCCGTACGCGGTGGAGCGCGAGATCGAGGACCTGAGCGCGGTCGCCGAGGCGGTGGGCGGCCGCCCCTCCGTGTTCGGCACCGGGGCCGGCGGCGCGCTGGCCCTGGAGGCGCAGGCCGCCGGGCTCCCGGTGAACCTGCTCGCGGTGCACGAGCCGCCGTACACCCCCGGCGCCGCCGGTCTGCGGTTCAAGGCGGACTGCACGGCCCGGCTGCACCGGCTGCTGTCCGCCGGGGACCGGGGCGGGGCGGTGGAGCTGTTCCTGTCCGTGACGGGCGTCCCGGCCGATCTGATCGCCAGGATGCGGAGTGCGCCGCTGTGGCGGAGTCTTGAGTCCGTAGCGCACACCCTGGCGTACGACGACTCGCTGCTCGGTGACGGCACGGTGCCGGCCGAGCGGTTCGCCTCCGTCCGGGCGCGGACCCTGGTGGTCAGCGGCGGCTTCAGCCCGGCCTCCGCACGGGCGGCGACCCGGCTGCTGGCGGACGCCCTCCCCCGGGGCCGCCACCGCACGCTGACGGGCCAGGCCCGGGAGCTGGCGCCGCAGGCGGTCGCTCCGGTGCTGGCGGAGTTCTTCACCCGGAACGCGCACGTGGGCCAGGCGTCCTGAGGGGGGCCTGAAAGCACTCCGCGCGGCCACGCCCGTACAGGGGTCGGGCGTTTCCGCGCGGAGTCCAAGCGGTGGGCCGGGGTGGCTCAGCCCGCGGCGGCCGTCTCGCGGCGCACCGTCGTCGCGATCGTCGCGGAGCCGACCACCCGGGTGCCGTCGTACAGCACGACCGCCTGGCCCGGGGCCACCCCTCGCACCGGCTCGGTGAACGAGACGCTGAGGGTCCCGTCGAGCAGTTCGGCCGTCACCTCGGTCTCACCGCCGTGGGCGCGCAGCTGGGCGGTGTACGTGCCCGTGCCGGCCGGCGGGGTGCCGCACCAGCGGGGCTTGATCGCGGTCAGCGCGGTCACGTCCAGGGCCTCGATGGGGCCGACGGTGACCGTGTTGTTCACCGGGGAGATGTCCAGGACGTAGCGCGGCTTGCCGTCGGCCGCGGGGTGGCCGATGCGCAGGCCCTTGCGCTGGCCGATGGTGAAGCCGAAGGCGCCCTCGTGGGTGCCGAGCTTGGCACCGGACTCGTCGAGGATGTCGCCCTGCGCCGTGCCGCCGAGGCGGTCCGCGAGGAAGCCCTGGGTGTCGCCGTCGGCGATGAAGCAGATGTCGTGGCTGTCGGGCTTCTTGGCGACGGCCAGGCCACGGCGCTCGGCCTCGGCGCGGATCTCGTCCTTGGTGGTGAGGGTGTCGCCGAGCGGGAACATGGCGTGGGCGAGCTGTCGCTCGTCCAGGACGCCCAGCACATAGCTCTGGTCCTTGGCCATGTCGGAGGCGCGGTGCAGCTCACGGGTGCCGTCGGCGGCGAGGACCACGGTGGCGTAGTGGCCGGTGCAGACCGCGTCGAAGCCCAGGGCGAGGGCCTTGTCGAGCAGTGCCGCGAACTTGATCTTCTCGTTGCAGCGCAGGCACGGGTTGGGGGTGCGGCCGGCCTCGTACTCCGCGACGAAGTCCTCCACGACGTCCTCGCGGAAGCGTTCCGCCAGGTCCCAGACGTAGAAGGGGATACCGATGACGTCCGCGGCGCGGCGGGCGTCACGGGAGTCCTCGATCGTGCAACAGCCTCGGGCTCCGGTCCGGAAGGACTGCGGGTTCGCGGAGAGGGCGAGGTGCACACCGGTCACGTCGTGTCCCGCCTCGGCGGCGCGGGCCGCGGCGACTGCGGAGTCGACACCGCCCGACATGGCGGCGAGGACACGGAGGGGGCGCTGGGAAGTCTGAGTCATAGCTCCACCAGGGTACGGGGCACCGGGAACGGAATGCTCATGGATATGCGTTGTCGATCACATGGGGACCAAGGGCACGACGGGCGCCGAGGGATCCGGCGCCGGCATCAGCCGGCGTTCGGTGCTGATCGGCGGTGCCGTCACCGCGGTCGGCACGGCGGCGCTGGCCCGGGACCGGCTGAAAAGTGCCTGGTGGCGGCTGCCGGGAGTGGAGAAGCCCCGTACGCCGGGCGCGGTGGACTACGCGCGGGCCGAGTGGACGGCGGCGTCCCCGTCGAACTGGCGGCGGGCGGACCGCCCCGACGACTACGGCATCGACCGGGTCGTCATCCACGTCACCCAGGGCAGTTTCCAGAGCGCGGTCAGGGTCTTCCAGGACCCGGGGCACGGTGCGGCGGCGCACTACGTGGTGCGCAAGGACGGTCATGTGGCGCAGATGATCCGCGAGCTGGACGTGGCGTTCCACGCGGGGAACCGCTCGTACAACGAACGCAGTGTCGGCATCGAGCACGAGGGCTTCGTGGACCGCCCGCAGGACTTCACGGCGGCGATGTACGGGGCGTCCGCCCGGCTGACCGCGGCGATATGCGGGCGGTACGGGATACCGGTGGACCGCAAGCACATCATCGGGCACGTGGAGGTGCCGGGCGCCGATCACACGGACCCGGGCAAGCACTGGGACTGGGACCGGTACATGAAGCTGGTCCGGGCGGCGGACCGCGCCCGGTGACGGTGCCGGCCCGTCCTCGATCGCCGGACGGGCTCAGGAGATGTCCTCGACCGGCGGACCGGCCCGGATTCGGCTGAGCCCCGCAAGCGGTGAGAGCCACAGCCCCCAGGGGCCGAGCCGCCGGCCGCGGAGCGCCGGCGGTGCCGGGGCCGCGCTTCAGTGCTGCGGTGGCGCACCGGAGCGGATGCCCGGGAGGAACCAGCCGTCCTCCCGCACACGGAGCGACAGGTCGATCTTGGTGTACGTCGGCCGGCCCACCTGCTGGTACTTGTCCTTGACCCGGTCGAGGTAGTACTTCGCGGTGTTCGGGCTGATACCGGCCCGTCGGGCGGTCGCCTTCAGCGTGAGGCCCGAGGCGTACCCGACGAGCACTTCCCGTTCCTTCGGTGAGAGCCTGGGCCGGTCCGGGCTGTAGGCCCAGGCGAACGCGAGCTCCGGGGAGTGCGCGGTGCGGCCCGCCGCGATCTCCTCGATCGCGGCGACGAGGACGGACAGGTCGTGGTCCTTGGTGAGATAGCCATCGGCCCCGTCCGCCATGGCGGCGATGATCCGGTCGCGGTCAGCCACCACGCTGATCATCAGGACCCGGCTGCCGAACCCGCGGATCCGGCGGATGTTCTCGGCGGGCCGGCTGCCGTCGCGCAGCATCAGGTCCAGCAGGACGACATCCGCCGGCCCCTGCCACTCCTCGAGCAGTTCGCTCACCGTGCAGGCGCGGCCCACGAGCCGCAGGCCGGGCACGTTCCCGAGCCACGAGCGGATCCCGTCGAGCAGCATGCGGTCGTCGTCGACCACCGCCACCGTGATCACCCCGGCCATCGGAGCTCCACACTGACACCCTCGCCGGGGGCACCGTCCACCGTGCAGCGGCCGCCGATCTCGCGCATCCGCCCGTGCACCGAGCGGGTGAGCCCGAGTCCCGGGGCGGCCCGGCCGGGGACGAGACCGTGTCCCTGGTCGACCACGGCGACGGTCAGCCGGCCGGAATCGCCGGTGACGGTCAGGTACGCGTGCCCGGTCCCGGCGTGCCGCCGGACGTTGTTCAGCGCCTCCGTGACCGCGTCCGCCATGGCGCGGGCTATGTCCGCGGGCACCGAGGGCAGTTCGTGGTACCTGGCGGTCACCCGGAGACCAAGGGATTCCGCGGACCGTACGGACTCCTCAAGGGCGGTGAATATCTCCGAACCGGTTTCCTGGTCGCCGGTCTGCTCGACCAGCCTCCTCAGGTACGCGGCCTCGCGGGCACAGCGGCGCCGTACCTCGTTCGTTCCGGCGTCGACACCGCCGGCGATCGCCGTCAGGGTCGCCAGCACCGTGTCGTGCAGGGCCCGGTGGTGTTTGATCCGCTCCGCGTACCGCGCCCGCTGCGCCTCGGCGGCCAGTGCGCGATCGTTGGCCGCGTCGAGCAACGTGCCCTGTCTGCGGAGGTACCACCAGAGCACTCTGGAGATCACCGCGGAGAAGACCAGTGCGTTCAGATGCGCTCCGATGACCGCCGTATCGGCGGCGACCGCGACGTAGCCGCTCGCATGCGTCACCAACAGCAGCACGATGGCGGTCGCGGCCGCACGCCGGCGCAGGCCGACCGTCGCGAGCGCGGCCGACGAACCGCCCAGCAGCATGACCCACGCGATCGACTCCGATGCCCGCGCCCCGCCCCACGCGTACGCGACGAAGGGCAATAAGGAACCGGTGACGAGGACGTCCAGCCACACGACCCAGGGACCCGGGCAGCCGCGTCGCCTGGTGTCGGCGAACACCACGGCGCTGCACGCCAGGACGGCGCCCAGCATCGCCCACTGCACCGGGCGATGCCGCTGGTGCTGGAGAACGGCGGAGATCCCTGCCACGAGATGGCTTCCGCGATAGAGCGCGGTCGCCAGAACCATGGAGGTCTGCGCACGGTGGAGCGCCATTTTCATCGTCCCGCATACCTTCCCGACCGCTGTCCGCAAGCCCCCCTGAACGGGTGGTACACCGGTACGCGACGCAGCTATACCGTCACACGTGGAGATCGGGGGGGTCTTCGCGCACACGATATGCACGACTGGCGCATTGTCGCCACACATTGCCCAGGAAGTACGTTTCCTCATCAACAGGCCTGCTCCAAGCGGAAGTTGCCGCCTCAATCGGGGCGGTCGACCTCATGGACGGCGTACCGGACCCGATCGCCCCCCGGGCGGGTTCCCACGACGCGATCACAACGGCTCACCGTGCCCGCACACGGTCGGTTCCCAGCTCCCCTCCAGTCAGTTCTTCTCCAGCTCCCCCGCCATGCCCGCCGGAGTCCGCCGGCGTGCGACGGCGCCGTACTCCGGAAGGAATCTCCGTGGCCGATGACGGTGTGACGAGCAGCGACCCCACGTACTTCGTGTCGGATACCACCCTGCTGCCCGGGATCGTCGAGGGCGTTCTGCACCGAGCCGACGCGAAGGACTGGACCGTGCGGGCCGGTGCCTTCTGGTGCTCGGTCCGTCCGGACGGGCACGAGTCGGACGAGCAGGGCTGGAAGCTGCACCTCTCCGCCACACCGCTGTCGGCGGCGCTGGTCCTCGCCGTGGCGAGTGAGGTGCTGATCGAGGAGCGGGCCTCCTTCAAGTTCGCGGGCACCGTCGAACGGATCACGGAACTGACGGGCGCTCAGGCGGACCGCGGGAGCGGCGGCAAGTTCATCACCGTGTACCCGGACGGACCCGGCCATTTCCGTCGGCTCGCACGGAGACTGCACGAAGCCACGGACGGCCTGCGGGGGCCGGGCATCCTCTCCGACCGGCGCTACCGCCCCGACAGTCTCGTGCACTACCGCTACGGCGTGTTCAACGGCGTGCGGACCATGACGAACGACGGCAGCGTGGAGGTCAGGCTGAGGCGCCCGGACGGCGGCCTGGAAGAGGACCGGCGCAAGGCGTGGGTCACCACTCCCGCCTGGGCACCCGAGCCCTTCCCCCTCTCCGTGCCGGAGCCGCCCGCCGCTCCCACGAGGACGGCGGCGCCCGTACCGGCGGCCACCACGGCGAAGCCCCCCGCACCGGCGAAGCGGACCGTGGTCCTGCTCAACGGCCGGTACACCGTCAGCAAGGCCATCCGGCACGCCTACAAGGGCGGCGTGTACTTCGCGACGGACCGGGACACCCGGCAGGACGTGGTCATCAAGGAAGCCCGGCCCCACGTCGGTGTCCGGATCGACGGCACCGACCTCCAGGACACCCTCCGGTACGAGGCCGGGATGCTGGACCTGCTGGCGCCCCTCGGTTTCACCCCGCGGGCGATCGAGACGTTCGCCCAGGGCGGGAACCTGTTCCTGGTACAGGAACAGGTGACGGGGCAGACCCTGCGCAAGTGGGTGTCCGGGAATCCGTGCCCGGGAATGGCCGAGTTCCTGCATCTGGCACACCAGATCCTCGATGTGGTGGCCGGGGTCCACGGGACCGGCCACGTACTGCGTGATCTGTCCCCCAACAACCTCATGGTCACCTCCGACGGGCGGGTGAGGCTGATCGACGTCGAACTCCTGGCACCGCAGGGGGTACCGACCCGTCGCGGCTACACCCCGGGATACGCCGGACCGGAGCTCACCTCGCTGACCGGACGCGCGTTCACCACCCCGGAGTACGAAGGGGACCTGTACAGCCTCGGCGCCGTACTCCTGTACCTGGCGACCGGAGTGGATCCGCTCCTCCCGGCGGACGTCCCGGACCCGCGACCCGCCGACGAGCGCATCCGGGCACTGGCCGCCCTGGCGGTGGCGGACCGCCCATGGGCCGCGCCACTGCTCCCGGCACTCCTGGCGCTGTGCGCCGCCGATCCCGCGGTCCGGTGGGAACTCACCCGGGTACGGGACTTCCTGACGGCGCTCCGGACGGCCGGCGCCGCCCCGGCGGCCAGGAGCGGACGGACCGATTCCGCCGGCTCACCGGATGTGCGGATCGGGGCGTCACAGCGGGACCGGCTGATATCCGACGGCCTCACCCACATGCTCCGCACCCGGGGGACGGGCCGGGAGGGTCATCTGTGGCCGCTGAGCGGATTCGGGGCGAGCACCGACCCGCTGAACGTGCAGTACGGAGCTGCCGGGGCCCTCGCGGTCATGACCCGGGGCGCCGCCGCGGCGGGATCCGGCGCCGGACTCCGCGACGGTGTCGCCGAGGTGACGGAGTGGATCCGGGAGCGGCTGTCCGATCCGGGGGCCGGGCGCACAGCCGACGGCGTGACCCTGCCCGGGCTTCACTTCGGCCGGTCGGGTACGGCGTGGGCGCTGCTGGACTCGGCACGGCTCCTCGGCGACGACGCCGTGACGGAGACCGCGATCCGCCTGGCCCTGGACGTCCCGGTCGACTGGCCCAACCGTGACATCTGCCATGGAGCGGCCGGTGCGGGCATGACCCAGCTGCACTTCTGGCGGACCACCGGGCAGACCGCGTTCCGGGACCGGGTCGTCGCCTGCGGCGAGACGCTCCTGGCCGCGGCGGAGAACCACCCCTGCGGTGTCATCTGGCCGATACCCGCCACCTTCGACTCCCAGCTCGCCGGCGCTCGCCACTACGGGTTCGCCCACGGTGTGGCGGGGATCGGCGCCTTCCTGCTGGCGGCGGGCCGGGCCACCGGTCGCGAGGACTTCGTGCAGATGGCGCACACGGCGGGCGACACACTGGCCGAGGCCGCCGAGGTGGAGAACGGACAGGCCTGGTGGCCTGCCGACGCCAAGGTCTCGGACGCGTCCCGGACCCCGCACTGGTGCACCGGTGCCTCCGGCGTGGGCACCTTCCTGATCCGCCTGTGGCAGGCCACCGGGCAGGCGCGCCACCGGGATCTCGCCGAACTCGGTGCGGCCACCGTGCGCGGCACGATGTGGCAGGCCTCCCCCGCCGCCTGCCACGGGCTCTCCGGGAACGCGGAATTCCTCCTGGACCTGGCGGCGGCCCTCGACGAACCGCGTTACCTGCGCTGGGCCATGGAACTCGCCGCGTGCGTCCACGCCCGCGCCGCCGTCCGGGACGGGCTGCTGGTGGTTCCCGACGAGACGCTGGAAGGGATCTCCATCGGGTACGGCACGGGGCTCGCAGGAGCCGTCGGCATGCTGTTGCGGCTGCGGGACGGCGGCAGCCGGCTGTGGATGCCGGACTCGCTCTCGCTGCCTGCCCCCGGTGAGCGTTCCGCCCCCGCCATGGCCGGTGCGTCGTGAACCGGCCGCGCAACCGGATCAGCTTCCGCTTCTCCTCGCGGGCGCGCCACGCGGCCTGCCTGGCCGACGTCGCGGACGGCGGGTTCGTCGCGCAGTGGTGGGACCTCGACGGCGAAGCCGGGGTGTGCCACCGGGAGACGGCCACGGCCGAGTCCACGTCCACCCAGCCGCTGCCGACCGACGACGGCCGGCTCCTCCTCCTGCGCAACGGCGTCGGCCGTCACCGACTCGTCCTGTGCGAACCGGCCGACGCCGGCCGGACGCAGTCGGTCACGGTCGAGGCGCAGGGGCTGAGGCTGGTCCCCGGCGGACCGATGGGCATCCTCGCACTGGCGATCGAGGCCGAGGCCCGCGGCCACACCCGGATATGGCAGGTCCGGGACACACCACTGCGGCTGGTCCGGCCCGTGTCCCTGCCCGGCCGGACAGCCGGCTTCTTCCCCCTGGACACCACCGGGCTCCGGTACGCGGCAGACCTCAGCCGGGACGGCGGGTGCCGGCCCGTCATCGTGGACCTCGCCGACGCGACCTGGTCCCCGATGCCGGCCCCGGCCGAGGCACGCGTCCACCGGCTCCTGCTGTCCGCACCGGGCTCCGGGCTGCTCCTGGTCGCCAGTGATGGCGGAGGGACCCTGCGCATCGGCCGTACGTCGGCCGGTGATCCCGCAGATGTGTGTTTCCCGGCCGGATTCGGCTCCCTGGACGGGGCGGTGCTGCCCCTGGCGGCGGATCCGTCCGGTGAACGGGTGGCCCTGCGGGTCACCAAGGGGGCCAAGGCGGACCTGGTCCTCTATGACGTGGCCGAGGACCGGTGGAGCCGGACCTGCCTGCCGTCCGGTGCGCTCCATCCCGTGGCCGGCTGGGGCGAGAAGGGGCTACGAGTGGTCTACTCGCACCCCTCCCACCCCACCGGCATCGTCACCGTGCCGACCGGTCCCACCGGCATCACCGGCGGGGCAACCGGCGCCGCGCCGGTCTCCGCGACGACCGCGCCGGCCGCCACGGCGGCCGGCGCGGTCCTCCCGGCAGCCTCCGGTGCCCGCACCGAGCGGTTCGACACCCCCGACGGAAGCCTGGAGGCGGTCTGCCTGGGTGACTGGCGGACCAGTGCGACTGTCGTGGTCGCCCTGCACGGCGGCCCCGAAGCCGCCTGGGAGCTGCGCTTCCAGCCGACCCTGCACCGCCTGATCGAGGCGGGGGCCGCAGTGGTGGCACCCAACCAGCGGGGCAGTACGGGGTACGGCCGCGCACACTCCGCCGCCATTCACGGCGCCTGGGGCGTCCCCGACCTGGCCGACATACGCAGCCTGGTCGGCACGCTGGCCGCACACCGGAGCACCGGGGCGGAACCTCCCGCGCTCCACGGTGTCAGCTACGGGGCCTTCCTCGCCCTGCTGGCCGTGAGCGCCGACCCATCGGCCTGGTCACGGTGCGCGGTGATCGCCCCCTTCCTGTCCGCGGCACGCCTGTACGCGCAGGCGGAGGCGCCCACCCGGGCCCTGATCGACCGGCACGGCCACGGCACCCCGCCCGACGACGAGTTGGGCGCGCGGGACGTCTGGGAGCTGGCCGGTCGCATCCGGACACCGCTGCTCGTCGTACACGGCGCCAACGACCTCACGGTGCCGGTGGAGCAGTCCCGGCTGCTGCGACAGCGACTCATCGAGGTGGGCAGGCGTGAGCACACCGACTTCGACTTCCTGGAGGTGGCGGGGTCGGGACACAGCCCACTGGAAGAAGCCGGTGGCGCCGAACTCGCCCGGCGGCTGGTGGCGTTCCTGGTCTCCGGGGACGCCACCGCCCCACCGCCCACCCCTGACCTCATGGCCGCTCACCCGGCCGTGTGACACCGCCGGACCCGGCGGTGCGCGACGACGAACCCGTGACTGGAGGTGAATCACCATGACGATCGACGTCAACGAGCTCCAGACCCTGGACGGCGAAGAGACCGCCGAGCTCAGCCAGTGCGCCGCGACCTGCACCTGGACCTGCTCCTGGACCAGCCTGGTCCAGCAGTAGGCGAAGGCACATGTGAGACCCCCGGGGAGTCGGACCGGCCGGCACCCCCGTACCACCGACGAAAGGACACGCCATGACGATCGACGTCAACGAGCTCCAGACCCTGGACGGCGAAGAGACCGCCGAGCTCAGCCAGTGCGCCGCGACCTGCACCTGGACCTGTTCCTGGACCAGCCTGGTCCAGCAGTAGCGACCATCCCGGGGGCGTGCCCCGCACGCCCCCGGGGCCCGGCCCGGCGAGGACAGCGCGAACCGGTCCCCGCAGCGCCCCCCCGTCCGGCGGCGGCGGGCCAGGACCGGTGGGCCGGTGGGACGGCCGTCCGTCCGTGGGGCCGTCGGCCGTCCCACCGGTGCCACCTCGCGGAGGAAACCATGACGTCCCCCCAACGGCTGCTGATCGACGCCACGTCGTACTCCCGCGGCTGGTTCGTGTCCGCGAGTGCCGCGGCCGTCACCGGTGCCGCCGGCACACTGGCGCTTCCCGGAGTGCTGGCCGCCGCGCTCGACTCGGTCATCGACGGCAGGGTCGCCGCCGCGCCCGTGTACTGGTTCGCTCTGGTGGTGGCCGTCCTGGTGCCTGCCTCCGCCGTGCAGACACTGGCCGGGGGTTTCTACGGCGCGGACGCCGTCGCCGCGCTGCGCCGGAATCTGGCCGGCGCCGCTCTCGACGCCGGGCTGCCGGGCGGGCAGCGGTTCCCCTCGGGGGACCTCACCAGCCGGCTGTCGGGCAACTGCGCGCAGGCCGGACGGGCCGGACTGACCGTGGTGACCGCCTCGGCGTCCGTCCTGACCTCGCTCGGCGGTCTGGTCGCCCTGTGGATCATCGACTGGCGGCTCGGGGCGGCCTTCCTGCTCGGGGTGCCCCCGGTGGTCCTGACGGCCCGCCTGTTCATGCGCCGCAGCTCCGAACTCTTCACCCGTTACCAGGAGGCGCAGGGAAGGATCTCCGCCCTGCTGCTCGAAGCGATCGGTGGCGCCCGGACCATCGGTGCCGCAGGCACCACCGACCGTGAGATGTCCCGGGTACTCGCGCCGCTCCCCGGCCTGTCCGCCACCGGGCTCCGCCTGTGGCGGTTGCAGCGCGACACTGGCTGGCAGGTCGGGCTGCTGCTCCCCGCGGTGGAGGTGCTGATCCTGAGCGTCGGGGGCTACGCGCTGGTCGGCGGTGACATCACCGCGGGGCAGCTGACAGCGGTGGTCGGTTACACCGCTGTCGCGATGGCCATGCTCGACCAGCTCGACGCTCTCTTCGCCCTCGGCATGGCGACCGCGGGGGCCCGTCGGGTCATCGAGGTCACCGATCAGCCGGTGGCCACCGCCGGAACCGGCTTCTCCGGCCCCGGGTCCCACAGCCGGACGGTGGACTTCCGGGGCGTCACCGTCCGGTCGGGCGACCGGACCGTCCTCGACTCGGTCGATCTCGGCATCACCGCGGGCACGGCACTGGCCGTGGTCGGCAGGTCCGGCTCCGGCAAGAGCACACTGGCCGCGCTGGTCGGACGGCTGCGGGACCCGGATGAGGGCGACGTACTCATCGACGGCGTTCCGGTGACCCGGTTCACCCCGGACGCACTGCGTTCCGCGGTCGGTTACGCGTTCGAGCGCCCCGCACTGCTCGGCGAGACGGTACGCGGCATGATCGCCTTCGCCCGTCCCACCGCGTCCGACAGCGAGGTGACCGCCGCCGCGCGGGCCGCGCGGGCCGACGACTTCGTACGCCGACTGCCGGCGGGATACGACACGCCCCTGTCCGGGGCGCCCCTGTCAGGTGGCGAGGTCCAGCGGCTGGGGCTGGCGCGCGCACTGGTCCATGATCCCGCGGTCGTGGTCCTGGACGATGCCACGTCCAGCCTGGACACGGCGACGGAGGCCCAGGTCGACGCGGCGCTCGCCACCGCCTGGTCCGACCGGACCCGCATCGTGATCGCACACCGGGTGTCCACGGCGGCCCGTGCCGACCTGGTGGCGTGGCTGGACGGCGGACGGATCCGCGCCATGGGCCCGCACCGGGAGCTGTGGGCGCTGCCCGGTTACCGGGACCTGTTCGGCGCGACCGCCCGACCCGTGGAGGAGGACTCGTGACCCACACCCCGCAAGCCCCGCCCGCCGCTCCCGGCTCGGACGCCGGGACCACCCCGCCCGGCCCGCCCGCCGCTCCCGGCTGGCGCATGCTCGGCGGATACCTGGTGCGGCACCGGTCCACGGCCACCGCGGTGGCGGCCTGGTCCCTGCTCGAAGCGCTGCCGGCACTGCTCTCCGGCCTCCTCGTCGCAACCGCCCTGGACCGCGGGTTCCTCGCGGGACGACCGGCGGTGGGCCTCGGCTGGCTGGGCCTGCTGGGTATCACGATGGTGATCCGGGCAGCTGTGACACGCACCCTCACCCTGCATCTGGGCCGGCTCGTCGAACCCCTGCGTGACGAGCTGGTCACCACCGTGGTCGCCGGTTCCATCGACCGGGCCGTCCGCGGGGCCGGGGGCGGCGCGGGTGCCGGGGTGTCACGCATGACCGGCCAGGTCGAATCCGCGCGCTCCCTGGTCTCCGCACTGCTGCGGTCGGCACGGCAGTTCGGGATCTCGCTGGCCATGGCCTTCATCGGGCTCGCCGCGCTGTCCGCCCCGGTGGCGGCGATCGCCTTCCCGCCGGTCCTGCTCACGCTCGTCCTGTGCGTGCCGCGGCTGCGGAGGCTCGCCCTGCGGCAGCGTACCGAGCTCCTGGCCGAGGAGCGCCTGGCCGCGGCCGCGGGCGAGACGTTCGACGGGATCCGCGACGTGCTGGCGTGCGGTGCGCGCGACCGTGCGGCGGCCTCCGTCACGGCACGGATCACCGAGCACCAAATGGCGACCCGCGCCACCGAACGGACGTCGGCGGGCAACACGCTGCTGGTCTCGGTGGGTTGCCAGCTACCCATGCTCGCGCTGCTGCTCACCGCCCCCCGGCTGCTCCGGAGCGGCGCCCTGACCGTGGGCGAACTCCTGGGCGCGGCGAGCTACTTGCTCAGCGGAATCGCTCCCGCACTGCGCTCGCTGGTCGCTGTGCTCGGCTCCTGGGGTGTGGAGCTGGACACGGTACTGCGCCGGCTGGCGGAGACCGCTACGGCGATCGGCCCCGCCGATCGCGCGTCCGGCCGTACCCCGGCGTCGGCGGACCTCACGGCGGACCGGCTGACGTATGCCTACGGCCCTCACGCCGTCCCCGTGATCAGCGAACTGTCCCTCGATGTCACCGCGGGCACGCATCTGGTGGTCGTGGGACCCAGCGGTGTCGGCAAATCGACCCTGACCCTCCTGATCGCGGGGCTGGCCGGTCCGGGCAGCGGCCGCCTGTGCATCGGCGGGGTACCCGTGCACGAGGTTGACACGCGGTGGCTTCGCCGCGAAGTCGTGCTGATACCCCAGGAGGCGTACGTGTTCACCGGTACGCTCCGCGACAACCTGCGGTATCTGTGCCCGGCGGCCACCGACGGCCGGCTGGCGGCCGCGCTGGCCGCGGTCGGCGCCACGGAACTGGCCGAGCGCCTCGGCGGCATGGACGGTCCCGTGGGCCTGAACGGTCCGGAACTGTCCTCCGGCGAGAAGCAGCTGATCGCCCTGGCACGTGCCTACGCCTCTCCGGCCTCGATCGTGGTGCTCGACGAGGCCGGGTGCCATCTCGACCCCACGGCGGAGGCGAAGGCGGAGGAGGCGTTCGTGGCCCGGGGCACGACACTCGTCATCGTGGCGCACCGCATCAGCTCGGCCCTGCGCGCCCGGCGGATCCTGGTGATGGACGGGGCGAGCACCGCGACCGGAACCCACGAGGAGCTCCTGCGGTCGTCCGCCCTCTACGCCGACCTGGTCGGCCACTGGCTGTCCGGCGGATCGGCGCCGGACACCGGAGCGACCGAGTCCCTGACGGTCGGGTCCCGGCACGGACGCGAGATCCAGGGCCTCTCGTCTGGATCATGCTGGGCTCGCGGGGTCCAGACGAAAGGCCCTAGCTGAGCCCGGCCGTCCGGGCGCGCTCGACCGCCGGGCCGATCGCCCGCACCACGTCGTCGATGTCCTGCTTGGTCGTGGTGTGGCCGAGCGAGAAGCGCAGGGTGCCGCGCGCCAGGTCCGGGTCGGTACCGGTGGCGAGCAGGACGTGACTGGGCTGGGCGATCCCGGCCGTGCAGGCGGAGCCGGTCGAGCACTCGATGCCCTGGGCGTCCAGCAGCAGCAGGAGCGAGTCGCCCTCGCAGCCGGGGAACGTGAAGTGCGCGTTCGCCGGGAGCCGGCCGCCGGGGGCCGGATCGCCGCCGAGGAGGGCGTCCGGGACCTGCGCCAGCACGGCCGCGGCCAGTTCGTCGCGGAGGCCGCCGATCTCGCGCGCGAAGTCCTCGCGCCCGTCGGCGGCGAGCCGTCCCGCGACGGCGAACGCCGCGACGCCGGGCACATCGAGGGTGCCGGAGCGCACATGGCGCTCCTGACCGCCGCCGTGCAGCACGGGAACGGGGGTGTACTCACGGCCGAGCAGCAGCGCGCCGACGCCGAACGGGCCGCCGATCTTGTGCGCGCTGACGGTCATCGCGGCCAGTCCGGAGCGGGCGAAGTCGACTTCCAGCTGCCCGAAGGCCTGCACCGCGTCGGCATGCATGGGCACGTCGAACTCGCGGGCGACGGAGGCCAGTTCCCGGACCGGCATGACGGTGCCGATCTCGTTGTTGGCCCACATCACGGTGATCATCGCGACATCGTCGGGATTACGGACCAGCGCCTCGCGCAGCACGTCCGGGTGGACACGCCCGTACCGGTCCACGGGGAGGTACTCGACGGTCGCGCCCTCGTGCTCGGCGAGCCAGTCCACGGCGTCGAGCACCGCGTGGTGCTCGACCGGACTGGCCAGCACCCGGGTGCGGCGGGGGTCGGCGTCGCGGCGGGCCCAGTACAGGCCCTTCACCGCGAGGTTGTCCGATTCGGTGCCGCCGGAGGTGAGGACCACCTCGCTGGGGCGGGCGCCGAGGGCGTCGGCGAGGGTCTCTCTGGACTCCTCGACGGTACGGCGGGCCCGGCGCCCGGCGGCGTGCAGGGAGGACGCGTTGCCGGTGACGGCGAGCTGGGCGGTCATCGCCGCGATCGCTTCCGGGAGCATCGGCGTGGTCGCGGCGTGGTCGAGGTAAGCCATGGTGGGCTCGATTCTACGAGCCTGCGGCGGGGCGTACGGCGGGCGCATGGCGTCCCGGTGCCCGCGCACCGCGGAAGGTGCGTCTCGCCCGCCCCGGTCCGGAGCCCGATCCGGTGGGGAGAGCGGCGGGAATCGCGCTCTGTCAGCCGCCGAAGTTCCAGGCGACGACGCCGTTTCCGGTGACGAGGAAGGCCAGGACCACCAGGTCGGCGATGCCGAGTGCGAGTCCCAGCAGGGCGCGGCCGCGGCGGGCGGTGGAGCGGGCCAGGGCGATGACCGCCAGGACGACGGCCGCCGGACCCAGCAGGATGTTCATCACCAGCAGACCGACGAGACCGAGTACGAACGAGGCGACGGCGAGGGCGTCGGCGTCCCTGGTGGACCGGACGGCGCCGGGCGCGGCGCGGCGCCGGGTACGGTCCCGAGGTGCGCCGGCCGGGGCGCCCGGCCCGGTGGCGTCCGTCGTTCCGGAGCGGCGGGTGAGTGTGGTGAGTGTCATGGTGCGGACTCCTCAGGGGACGGATGCGGTAGGGGCGAACGGACGGCGGAGCGCTGCGCCCGTCACCGGGACCGGCGCTGCGTGCCCGTCCGCTCGCGCACGGCGAAGACCAGCAGCCAGCAGCCGATCAGGGCGCCGAGGACGAGAGTCAGCGGCAGCGGGATCTGGGCCGCCGCTCCCAGCACGATCCCCAGCAGGAGCAGGGCGACGACGAGGACGAGCATGGCCGGCCTTTCCATAATTGAGAGTACGAGTGTTCACTGACTTGTCAGTCTAGACCCGGCATCCCTTCCCCACCCCGGAGAACAGTTGTTTACTGAATGGCATGAGTCACACCGCCGGCATCCGCCAGACCCAGAAGCTGAAGACGCGTCAGGCGCTGCTGGACGCCGCTCTCGGACTGCTGGAGCACCAGAGCCTGAGCAGCCTGGGACTGCGCGAGGTGACCCGCGCCGCCGGTGTCGCGCCCACGGCCTTCTACCGGCACTTCGACGACATCGCCGGGCTCGGGGTGGCTCTCGTCGAGCAGACGCTGGGCAGCCTGCACGGAATGATCGGCGCGATCCTCGCCGAGACCGGCGACAGCGAGGTCCGGCTGGACCGCGGCGTCGGCCTGATAACGCGCCATGTCCGCGAGCAGCCCGCCCACTTCCGGTTCATCGCCCGTGAGCAGCACGGCGGGGTCGGCCCGGTCCGCGAGGCCATCTCCGCCCAGCTCCGGCTGTTCGCCCAGGAGGTGGCGGCGGCGCTGGCAGGGGAGCCGGAGTCGCGGGGCTGGAGCGAGGAGGATCTGCTGATGCTGGGCGGCCTCTACGTCGACCACATGGTGATCACCGCGTCGGCGATGCTGGACGCGGGTCCGGACGGCGGGCGGACGGTGGCCGAGGTCGCCCGGCGCCGGCTGCGCCTGGTCACACTCGGCCGGCGGCACTGGCTGGACGACGCCCCTGACCCCGGGCGGCCCCTGCGCCAGCGCCCATGAACGCCGACGACCGGGTCCTGGACCGTACGTTCCACAGCTCCGCCCGGGAGGTCCGGCCGGGCCGACCGCGGCGCTCACCCGCTTCCCGCGGACCGGCCCGGGTCCGGATCCCCGTACAGCGCCATGACCGCGGCCGCGTGCGCGGCGACCACGGAGCGCGCCGCGGGCGGTGCGAGGACCTCGACGTTCGGGCCGAAGGAGAGCAGGGAGCGCGCCCACTCCACCGATTCCACGGCCAGTTCGGCCCGCAGCCACTCGCCGTCCCGCTCCTCGGGCCGCGGCTCCCCGGTGAGCACCCCTGCGTTCAGCCGCAGGAAGAGATCCAGCCGCGAGCGGTGCACCCGGACCCGCAGGATCACGCCGCCCTGCCGTTCCTCGACCTGGCGGCGCAGCAGCTCCCACACCCGCGCCAGCTCCACCCCCGGCCTGCGCACCACCGTTTCCGCGGTGAGGACGGCCCGCCGCACCCGGTCCGCGCGGAAGAGCCGGGGCTCGCCGTCGCGGTCGGCGACCAGGTACCAGACGCCCGCCTTCACCACCAGGCCGTACGGATCGACGGTGTAGGCGCGCTCGGTCCGCGTACCGCTGTGCCGGTAGTCCAGCCGCAGCCGCCGGTCGGTGAACACGGCGTCGTGCAGCTCGGCGATGTCGACGGCGGCGCGCGGGCCGCTCATCCAGCGCACCGGGTCGACGAGGATCCGGCGGCTGGTCAGCTCGGCGGCGGGCCGGTGCGGGGCGGGCAGCGCCGCCATCACCTTGCGCAGCGCGGAACCGATGGCCGTGTCGAGCCCGAGCGCCGCGTGGGCGCCGTCCGCCGCCAGTACGAACAGGGCGCGCGCCTCGTCGGCGGTCAGCCCGGTGACATCGGTGCGGAACCCGGGCAGCAGGGCGATCCCGCCGTGCCTGCCGCGTTCCGCGTAGACGGGTACGCCGGACGCGGAGAGCGCCTCGACGTCCCGGTAGATGGTGCGCACGGAGACGTCGAGGCGCTCGGCGAGCTCGGGCGCGGGGACCGGGCCGCGGGTCTGGAGCAGCAGCAGGATCGAGAGCAACCGGTCGGACTTCACCGCACCAGCATCCCCCGGTTCCGGCCTTCGCGGGGCGTCAGCCGCGCGGCGCCCTGGCGAGCTGGCGGGACTGCGCGACCAGCCGGTCCGCGCTGTCCCAGACGTCCGCGTCCTCCTCCAGGAAGCCGCCCGCGAGGTTGCGGGTGGTGATGGAGACGCGGAGCGGTCCGGGGGCCGGGCGGCAGCGGATGTGGGTGGTGAGTTCGATGGTCGGGGTCCAGCCCTTGAGCCCCAGCTCGAACGAGGTCGGCGGCAGGGCGTCGACGGTGAGCAGCAGCGAGAGCGGGTCGGCGTCGCGGCCGTCCGCGAGCCCGAACCAGCCGCGCATCTCGCCCTTGCCGGACGGCTGCCCCACGGCCCAGCCGATCGTCGCCGGGTCGAGCCTGATGTCGAGCCGCTCGGTGATGGCGGAGCTGCCGGGGATCGGGGCCGGGCCGTCACCCGGACCCAGGCAGTGTTCACGGGGCGGGATGGCGGGCGGCTTCGCCGACGTGCGGATGTCGCCCGTCAGGCCGTCCAGGTCGCCGTAGGTGGCGAGGACCCTGATGCGCTCGACCTCGGCGCCGTCCTGCGCGTACTGGAAGAGGGAGGCCTCGCCGGTGGAGAGGGTGCGCCCGGTCCGGACGACCTGGGTGCGGATCACCGCGGGGCCCGGGACGGACGCGGTGAGGTAGTGCGCGGAGACCGAGAAGGGGTCCGGGTGCGGGAGCGCCTGGCCGAGTGCGCGGCCGAGCATCGCGAGCAGGTAGCCGCCGTTGACGGCTTGGATGATCGTCCAGCCGGCGGAGAGCTCGGCGTCGTAGACGCCTTCCTCGCGGAGGGTGACCGCGGTGTCCCGGTCGAACTCGCTGTCACCGATGGTCGCCTGCGCGGTCTCTGCCGCCTGCGTTGCTGCCTGTGCCATGGAACGCACGGTACACCGATCCTATTACTGAGCGGTAGCTTTTCTCGCTCGGTGAGATGACTCGGTGATGACTCGGTGAGATGGCTCGGTGAGACGCTGAGGGCCGGCGGCGCTACCCCTCCTCCGCCGTCGCCGAGCGCCTGTTGTAGGCGCGCGGCGCCCGCCAGTGGTAGCGCAGCGCCAGCAGCCGCAGCACGAACGCCGTGATCACCGCGGCCCCGCTGGTGAAGGCGTTGAGCGCGTCGAAGCGGATGCAGAGCACGATCATCACGGCCCCGACGATCGCGGGCACCGCGTACAGGTCGCGGTCCCAGCGCAGCAGTGAGGGCACCTCGTTGGCGAGTACGTCCCGCAGCACACCGCCGCCGACCGCGGTGGCCAGCCCGAGCGCCGCCGACGCGGTCAGGCCGAGGCCGTAGTCGTACGCCTTGACCGTCCCGGTGACGCAGAAGAGCCCGAGCCCGGCCGCGTCGAAGACGTTGACGCCGACCTGGATCCGCTCGACGTGCGGATGCAGGAAGAAGACCAGACCGGCGGCGAGCAGCGGCGTGGTGAAGTAGCCGAGATCCGTGAAGGCGGCCGGTGGCACGGCTCCGATGATCAGGTCACGGAACAGCCCTCCGCCCAGCGCGGTGACCTCGGCGAGTACCGCGATGCCGAAGACATCGAAGTTCTTGCGTACGGCGAGCAGAGCGCCGGAGATCGCGAAGACGAAGATCCCGACGATGTCGAGCGCATGCTGGACGGAGGGCGTGAACAGTTCGTTGAGCACCGGGCAATTGTGCCGGTACTACTCCTTGGGGCTGTCCTCCGCGGCCTCGGCGGGGGTGGCGGGGGCCTCGGACGGCTCCTCGGCGGGGCTTTCCGGCTCCGCCTTCGTGATCAGCGCGACCGCTTCCCGCGCCTCGGCCAGAACCGGCTGTCCGGGCGCCTGGTCCGGTGCGTTCTCCGGGTGGTGGCAGGCGACCTGGTGGCCGGTCTTCAGCGCGATCAGCGGCGGTTCCTGCGTCTTGCAGATCTCCGTCGCCTTCCAGCACCGGGTGTGGAACCGGCAGCCGCTGGGCGGCGAGATCGGCGAGGGCACATCGCCCGTGAGCAGGATGCGTTCGCTCTTCACCCCGCGCCGCCGGGGGTCCGGCACCGGCACCGCGGACATCAGGGCCTTGGTGTACGGGTGCATCGGCGCCGAGTACAGCGACTTGCGGTCCGCCAGCTCGACGATCTTGCCCAGGTACATGACCGCGATCCGGTCCGACACATGGCGGATGACCGAGAGGTCGTGCGCGATGATCACGTACGTGAGCCCGAGCTCGTCCTGGAGGTCGTCCAGCAGGTTGACCACCTGCGCCTGGATCGACACGTCCAGCGCGGAGACCGGTTCGTCGGCCACCACGAGCTTGGGGCGCAGGGCGAGCGCGCGGGCGATGCCGATGCGCTGGCGCTGACCGCCGGAGAACTCGTGCGGATAGCGGTTGTAGTGCTCGGGGCTGAGCCCGACCAGCTGCAGCAGCTCCTGGACGTGGCTCTTGAGACCGCCCTCGGGCTCGACGCCCTGGAGCCTGAACGGCGCGCTGACGATCGTGCCGATCGTGTGCCGCGGGTTCAGCGAGGAGTACGGGTCCTGGAAGATCATCTGGACGTCGCGCCGCATCGGCCGCATCTTGCCCATGGACAGGTGCGTGATGTCGCGGCCGTCGAACTCGACCTTTCCGGCGCTCGGTTCGATCAGCCGGGTGATCAGCCGGCCCATCGTCGACTTGCCGCAGCCGGACTCGCCGACGACGCCCAGGGTCTCCCCCGGGTACACCTCGAAGTCGATGCCGTCGACGGCCTTGACCGCGGCGCTCTGCCGGCCGAGCAGTCCCTTGCGGATCGGGAAGTGCTTGGCCAGGCCCTCGACCCTGAGCAGCGGCTCGCGCGAGGCGGTGGCCTGCTCCGGGATCGTCACGTCCTTCTCCGGCACCGGGGGATCCTTCTTCTCGCTCACGTCGCTCACATCACTCGCCTCGCTCACAGCTTCGGCGCAATCTCGTCGGTCCAGATCCGGGTCCGCTCCTCCGGCGACATGTGACAGGCGGAGAAGTGCCCGTCGCCGACCTGTTGCAGCTCGGGACGCGTCATGCGGGTGAGGTCGTCCTTGGGGATGTCCGCGTACGGGCAGCGCGGGTTGAAGGCGCAGCCGCTCGGGACGTTGATCAGCGACGGCGGCTGGCCCTTGACGGGGATCAGCCGCTCGGTCTGCTCACGGTCGATGCGCGGCATCGAGGTGAGCAGGCCCCAGGTGTACGGGTGCTGGGCCTCGTAGAAGACCTTCTCCGCCGGCCCGCGCTCGATGCAGCGGCCGCCGTACATCACCAGGAGTTCGTCGGCCATCTCGGCGACGACCCCGAGGTCGTGCGTGATCATGATGACGGCGGAGCCGAACTCCTTCTGCAGGTCCCGGATCAGGTCCAGGATCTGCGCCTGGACGGTGACGTCCAGAGCGGTGGTCGGCTCGTCGGCGATGAGCAGTTCCGGGTTGTTGACCAGCGCCATCGCGATCATGGCGCGCTGGCGCATACCGCCGGAGAACTCGTGCGCGTAGGCGTCGACCCGCTTGTGCGGCTCGGGGATGCCGACCCGGTCGAGCATCTCGATGGCCCGGGTGCGG
The DNA here is from genome assembly GCF_040655445.1 of Streptomyces sp. NPDC050423. Lineage (NCBI taxonomy): Bacteria > Bacillati > Actinomycetota > Actinomycetes > Kitasatosporales > Streptomycetaceae > Streptomyces > Streptomyces sp. NPDC050423. Next base: position 28,303 of record NZ_JBFAJY010000039.1, on the reverse strand, counting down.
GCGGTCTTCCTGTTGACCTTGTTGTGGATCCGGTAGGCCTCCACGATCTGCGCGCCGACCTTGAAGTACGGGTGCATCGCGGAGAGCGGGTCCTGGAAGATCATCGCCATCTTGCGGCCGCGCAGCTCGCGCACCCGGGCGTCGGAGGCGCCGATCAGCTCCTCGCCGTCCAGCCAGACCTCGCCCGAGATACGGGCGTTGGGGGCCGTGCGGTGCAGGCCCATCACGCCGAGCGAGGTGACGGACTTCCCGGAGCCGGACTCGCCCACGATGCCGAGGGTCTGTCCGGGCTTCACGTCGAAGCTGACGCCGTCGACGGACTTGACCAGCCCGTCGTCGGTCTTGAAGTGGATGCGCAGGTCCCGTACGGAGAGGAAGGCCTCGTCGCCGCCGGCGCGCGCGGCGGCGGGCTCGTCGGCCGCCGCGGTCTGTGCCTTGGAAAGCTCGGTCACGAGTACCTCACCCTGGGGTCGATGGCGGCGTACACCAGGTCCACCAGCAGATTGCAGATGACGATGAAGAAGGCCGCGACGAGCGTCACGCCCATCACGATGGGCAGGTCGCTCTCCTGCACGCTCTTGATGGCGAACTGGCCGAGTCCGGGGAAGGAGAACACGGTCTCGGTGATGACCGCGCCACCGACCAGCAGGCCGAAGTCCATGCCGAAGATGGTGACGATGGGGGTGAGCGCGGCCCGCAGACCGTGCTTGCCGATGACCTGGCTCTCCCGGAGACCCTTGGCACGGGCCGTTCGGATGTAGTCCTCGCCCATCGTCTCCAGCATCCCGGCTCTGGTGATGCGGGCGTAGAGCGCGGAGTAGAGGAAGGCCAGCGAGCACCACGGGATCAGCAGGTTCCACGCCCAGTCCAGCGGGTTGTCCGTGAACGGCACATAGTTGACGCCGCCTTCCCAGACCGGCCACTGCACGGTGAACACACCGAGCGCGAGCATGCCGGTGAAGAAGATCGGCAGGGAGACACCGGCGAGCGCGATGGCCATGAAGAAGCGGTCGAGGATCGAACCCCGCTTGAGCGCGGAGACGACACCGATCGCCACACCGCTGATCAGCCAGATCACCGCGGCGCCGATCGCCAGGGAGAACGTGACCGGAATGCGTGCGGTCAGCTCGGGCCACACCTCGACGTGTCGCTTGAACGAGTAGCCGAAGCACGGCACGCCGCAGTGCGTGGCCTCGGGGCCGAACTGGAAGTCGGCGCCGACGAAGAGCTGCTTGATGAAGTGCCAGTACTGGATGTAAAGCGGCTGGTCGAGGCCGAGATTCTGCTTGACCGCGAGGATGGACTGCGGGTTGGCGTCCTTGCCCACGTACTGGGCTGCCAGTTGGTCCATCGTCTGCCCGGCGATCCGGGGGACGAGGAAGAAGATCGCGAAGGTGACTGCGCTGACGATCAACAGCAGCAGCACCGCGCCGAAGACGCGTCGAATGATGTACGCAGCCACAGCTATCCGGCGCCGGTAACTGTCTGCCGGGGGGAACCCGTCCGGTCGGACACCGTGCCTTCACCTGCCTTTCAGGACAATTCTCGGGCCCGGGGGCCCGCTCCCCGGGCCGCGTGCGCGGCCCGGGGAGCGGGGCCGTTCCTACTTGGCGGAACCCATCAGCACGTAGTCGTAGATGCCGAGGTAGGCCTGGGTGACCGTGACGTTCGTCGCGGACTTCGGCCGGAGCAGCAGGTTCTTGCGGTAGATCAGCGGCACTGCGGTCGCACCTTCGGCCACGGCCTTGTCGACGTCGCCCCACGCCTTCTCACGGGCGGCGGTGTCGGTGTTGGCGATGCCCTCGTTGAGCAGCTTGTTGATCTTCGGGTCGTTCAGTTCCTGAACGTTGTTGCCACCGGACGGCTTGATGGACGCGCCGTTGATGATCTGGTCCAGGAAGCCGAAGCCGGTCGGCCAGTCGGCACCCCAGGCGCTCATGATCATGCCGAGCTTGTTCGCGTGCACGTAGCTCGGGTTGCCCGCGAAGTTCGAGAAGTACTTACCGGTCGGGAAGGCCTTGATCTCGGCGTTGACGCCGATCTTCTTGAGCGAGGCCTGCACCGCGGTGACCATGGACATCTCGGCGGGGCGGTCGGAGCGGGCCGAGATCTTGGTGTCGAAGCCGTTCGGCTTGCCGCACTGCTTCAGCTCGTCCTTGGCCTTGGCCTCGTCGCCCTTGTGGCCGGCGGACTCGTACAGGTCGAACTTCGAGTAGCCGTTGACCGTCGGCGGCAGCAGCGTCGTCGCGACGTCACCCTTGGGGTCGCCGCCCTGGGCGGCCTGGACCGACGCCTTGTCGATGCCCCACTGCACGGCCTTGCGGCAGTGGATGTTGTCGAACGGCTTCACGTTGACGTTGAGACCGATGTACGAGGTGGCGCCCGCGTACGGGTTGTCGGTCTGCTTCTTCAGATCAGCCTTGGTCAGGACCTTCGGCTGGGTCGCCGGGGCGACGCCGGTACCGGCGGCGTCAGCGGTGATGTTGTCGGCGAGCAGGTTGTTGTCGACCGTCTCCTGCTTGACCTTGAACCGGATCGTCACCTTGTCCGGCAGGGCCGGGCGCAGCGAGTCGGTCTTCGGGTCCCAGTTCGGGTTGCGCACGAGGGTCGCGCTGCGGCCCTCCTCGTAGGACTCGAACTTGTACGGGCCCGAGGACATGATGTGCTTCACGTAGTCGGCGCCGGTGTCCTTCGCGGCCGGCACGGGGGCCGTCTGCGTGAAGGTCGCCAGGTAGTCGAAGTCCGCGAAGGCGTCCTTCAGCTTGAAGATGATCGTGTTGTCGTCCGGCGTCTCGATGGAGGCGATGCCGTCCGGGTTCTTGTCCTTGTACGGGCCCTTGTACTTGTCGCCGCCGATGAGGTGGGACTTGAAGTACGTCGGGCCGTTGGACATGGCCTCCGGCGCGAAGTTGGAGCGCTCGACGGCGTACTTGACGTCCTTCGAGGTGATCACGGAGCCGTCTTCGTACTTCAGCCCCTTCTTGATCTTGTACGTCCAGGTCTTCGCGTCCGCGCTCGCCTTGCCGAGGCTCTCGGCGAGGTCCGGGACGACCTCCAGGCCGTCCTTGCCCGCGGCCGGCTTGAACGACGTGAGCGAACGGCCGTACAGGCGGGAGAAGTTCTGCACCCAGCCGTAGTACGTGTTGCCGGGGTCGAGGGAGTCGGGCTCGTCGGACAGTTCGAGCTTGAGCGTCCCGCCCTTCTTGTCCGACTTGTTGACGATCGAGGTCAGCGCGGCGTCAGTGGTGCCGGAGCCGCCCTTGTCGCCGCCGCCGCCGTTGTCGTCCTTGGAGCCGCTGCACGCGGAGGCGCCCAGCATCAGGACCACAGCCGTGGCAACCACCGCTGTCGTTTTTCTGGTCTTCACCTGAGGAAATTCCCCTCAATCGATGGTTGCCATGGCATGTCGCACGTCGTTGTGACGAGGACCCGGGCACTACTTGCTGCGGGGGTCGAGGGCATCGCGCAGCCCGTCTCCCAACAGGTTGAACGCCAGGACCGTGACGAAGATGGCCACGCCCGGCACGATCATGTACATCGGGTCGTTCTGGTAGAAGTCGATCGCGTTGGTGAGCATCCCGCCCCAGGAGGCCTGCGGCGGGGCGATACCGACCCCTAGATAGCTGAGACCGGCCTCGAAGAGGATGTTCGAGGGGATCAGCAGCGTGGAGTAGACCAGAACGGGTGCCACCAGGTTCGGCAGCAGCTCCCGGAAGAGGATGAAGGGTCCCCGGGCGCCCAGCGACCGGGCAGCTTCGACGAATTCGCGGTTGCGCAGGCTCATCGTCTGGGCTCGGACGATACGTCCCATGTACGGCCAGCTGAAGAAGCCGATCACGAAGATCAGTACCGCGATCCGCAGCGGCAGCCCCGTCAGGCCGAAGGCGCCGTCCTGGAGTGCCGCCGAGATGGAGATCGCGAACAGCAGCAGCGGGAAGGCCAGGAAGGTGTCCATCATGCGGCTGATGACCGTGTCCACCCAGCCGCCGTAGAAGCCCGAGACCACACCGAAGAAGACGCCGATCACCACGGAGAGCAGGGTGGCGCCGACGGCGACGACGAGGGAGACCCAGGAGCCCTCGATGATGCGGGTCATGATGTCGCGCCCGTACTGCGGTTCGACGCCGAGCGGGTGGCTCCAGCTCATGCCGCCCCAGTCGCCCTTGGGGGCGAGCAGCGCGGGGTCGATGAGTTCCTGGTGGAAGGCGTTGGGGTCCAGACCGAAGACGGCCTGGATCGGCTTGGAGAGGACGGCGAGCAGGATCAGCAGGATGACAACGATGCCGCCGGCAACGGCCACCTTGTCGCGCTTGAAGCGCGTCCAGGCGATCTGTCCGAGCGAACGGCCCTCGATCTGGCTCTGCTTGACTCCCGTGAGTACTGCCTCCGGCTGAGCCTCGGCAGCCGATCCGGTGGTCTCGATCGGTGCGGTCACAGTGCCTTTGACCCCTCCCGCCGGCGGTGGCCGGCCCTTGCTCGCCGCGGTAACGGCCTGGCGCGCATCAGCCGCGCACGATCATGCGGCTGATGTCCTGGTACTGAGATACGTCTGAAGCGTCTGAAGCGTCCACGAAATGTCCGCCGGGGCAACCTCGTACAAAGGAGCGACGATCCCCACTAGTCGGGAGTCTTCAACGCGGTTGCGATCACCCGCCAGACCTGACGGGGAATGTTTGCTCAAACGTGATGCGGTCAGTGAGCTTCCGTTATCCGGACAGCTTGATCGAGTGAGCGGACCACTCGGCCACTAATCCATCAGAACGGACATGCCACCCAACAGGCGTTATTGGGTGGCTATTTGGGTGACCACGGCGGTTGCCTTGTCCGCCCGAGGGTGCTTTGTCCGCTCGGGTGAGCGGGCCCGGCGGGCCTAGTAGGCGTGCGGGGCCGGACCGGGCGGCTGCGGGTAGCCGTAACCCGGAGCGACGACGCCGCTCCGGCCGGCCGGAGCGTGCGACTCGCGGTCGTAGAACGGACGGGAGTTGCCCCGCAGCCACATCGCGACCGGGTCGTACTCGTCGGACATGGCGACGGTGGAGACCGGCAGCCCCTCCGGGACCGTGCCGATCGACTGCTGCATCATCGCGCGCACCGCGTCGACGGACGGCTGGCTGGTGTCGTACAGATCGAGGCCGATGGCGAGGTACGGGACACCGAGCGCGGGCTGCACCCAGGCGCGGCGCAGCGAGCGGATCGCCGGGGTGTGGTGGGCGTTCTGCGTCAGCTGGGCGTAGAACTGCGGGGTCTCGACGGCGGGGTCGCTGATCCGCAGCGGACCGGCGGGCATCCGGTCGAGGCCGGTGGCGATCCGGCGCAGGTCGAGCCAGGGAATGCCCACGCCGCCGCCCGGGGCGTGCGGGTTCAGCCAGATGCCCCAGCGGTCGGGGAAGAGGGCGCGGGCGATGTCGCGGCCGCCCACCACCTCATGGGCGCGGTTCCAGCCGCTGGCGGAGAGCTCCTGGGCGGAGGTGACACAGGGGGCGTAGCCGAGGCCGTCGATCTCCATGTTGCCGTACTGGGCGTCGGGCGAACCGGCCCGGCCGTGCCAGAGCAGCATCCAGATCCGGTCGGCCGCCAGGGCCTGGAGCAAGGCCTCGTACGCGTCGTAGCGCCCGGGTGTCACCTGGCGCAGCATGTGCTCGACCTTCCCGGCCGCCGCGGTGCCTGACGCACTCACCCTGGGTCCCGCCCCTCTTCGATCCACTGTGTCGGCCTGCCGCTCCCGGGGCACGCGGGTACGGCGCGGTGCCGAGGCACCAGCCATCAAACCAGCTTAGGCGCCGGTCCTGACACCGACTTGACGCCATGGGCCGCAGCCGTCCCGCGCGGACCGACGGGCGGCGCTACTCGCCTGCCCGCTGATAGAACGGCCGGATCCTCGCCCGCATCCAGTCGGCGACCGGGTCCTGCGCCACGTCGAGCAGCACCAGGTTGACCGGCCACGGCAGCTCGACGCGGCCGAGCGCGCGGCCGAGCGCGTCCATGGGGGCGTTGCGCCCGGCACCGTCCCAGGTCGAGAACTCGACGCCGACGAAGAGGACGGGGTCGCCGCCCTCGATGCTGGCCAGGGTCCTGCGGGCGCTGAGCACGACACCGCTCTCCTCGAACTCACCGGCGGCGGCGGCGAGGAAGTCGACGGGCTCCTCCTTCCAGTCCGGCTCGTAGAGCCGGACCCGGCCGCCGCTGGCCGGTCCGTCGAGCAGGCTGCGCCCGGACCGGCAGAGTTCGGCGACGGCGGGCGGCGGGAGCGGCATGCCGACCGCGCCGCCCGGGTTCACCGCGATGCCGAGCTGCGGGGGCAGTCCGCGGGCGAACTCGACGGCGGGCGCCACGGTGAAGGACATACGGGCGCCGACGCAGCCGAGGAACTGCTGCTCGGAACTGAACACGGGGACGTACGCGGCGCCGTCGATCTCCAGTGTCGGCAGGTCCAGATCGGTGGCGTCCGGTCCGCCGCCGTTGGGCAGGGGCACCCAGAGATGGCTGCGGCCGAGCACCTCCACGAGCCGGCCGCCCGCTTCCGGGTTGCCGAGCGAGGCGCTCAGCACTTCTTCGAGCTCGTTGGCCGGCCATCCGCCCTGCGGAACGGTGTGGCCCTGTGCCGGAATGTCCACTGCTTCCCTCTCTCGCCCCGTGCCGTGCAGCAAGAGGTTAGCGCCGCGCGCCGGGTGTCCGGGCATCGGAAGGCCCGCTACCGGTTCTCGCCCCGCGCGTCCGCGAAGGTGATCCGCGTCAGCAGCGCCGCCGCCTCGCGGTCCAGGAGCACCGCCGAGACGCAGCCGAGCGGCAGTGTGCCCGTCTCGGTGTCCCGCAGCAGCCTCCGCAGGGCCCTGCGGTGCCGGGCGAACGCGTACCCGGAGACGCCGCGCCCCCGCTCCAGCTGGCCCGCCCGCGCTGTCTGCGGGGTGACGTCGAGCAGGACGAGGTGCAGGACGCCGCCGCGCCGCCGGGCGTCGCGCGCCAGCCAGCCGCGCACCCAGGCCTGGGTGCCGCAGTCGTGGACGACGACGGAGACGCCGGAGCGCAGCACCTGCCACAGTCCCCAGTAGTGGGCGACGCGGACGAACGGGCGGTAGAGGGCGTACGGGACTAAGCGCGGCAGCAGAGCGGCCCAGCGGTCCCTGGTGTCCTGGGAGTCGATGACGCGGGCGGACACGGCCCGCCTGATCAGCGTCGACTTGCCGCTGCCCGGCAGCCCGGATACCACCACGACGTCACCCGCCACGAAGTGCAGGCCGCGCGGGCCGCGCCCGGACCGGCCCCGCAGATCCCGTACGACGGGTCCGTGCGGGCCCCGCGTCTCCCGGGCCGGTGCGCCCGGCTGTGCGGGCAGTGCCCCGTGTGCGACCCCCGCGGTCGTCGCGTACCGCTGCAACGTCATCGCCATCCCCCTGTCGGCCGACCCACACCTGCCACGAAGTGTAAAGAAAAGGTAATGCGACACAAGCGTGCGACCCGCCGGATCCGGTGGGGTACCGGCGCCCCACTGCCCGGCGATGCGTGCGATGATGACCCGGCCAACTGCATAAAGGCCGCTTGAATCCGCGCGGGAGAGTTCCGGCCTCCGGGCCGGGCGCCGAAGGAGCAAGATCCTCCCTTGAATCTCTCAGGCCCCGTACCGCGTGGATGAGGCAGATCTGAAAAGCGAGTCGCCCAGCGGCTCCACCCAAGGTGCAAGCCGAACCCCTCCGGGGCCTCTCGGCGAACCTCTCAGGTTCCGATGACAGATGGGGAGGGATCGTCCTCGTCGTCATGCCCTGGGAGCCATATCCATGAGCACCGCCCCCCGTCTCACCACCCTCGACGCCCTGCACCGTTCGCTGGGCGCCACGATGACCGACTTCGCGGGCTGGGACATGCCCCTGCGGTACGCCAGTGAGCGCGACGAGCACATCGCCGTGCGCACGAAGGCCGGCCTCTTCGACCTCTCCCACATGGGCGAGATCACCGTCACCGGCCCGGCGGCCGTGGATCTGCTGAACTTCGCGCTGGTCGGCAACATCGCCACCGTGTCGGTGGGCCGGGCCCGCTACACGATGATCTGCGCCGAGGACGGCGGCATCCTGGACGACCTGATCGTGTACCGGCTGGGAGAGACCGAGTACATGGTGGTCGCCAACGCCGGCAACGCCCAGATCGTGCTGGACGAGCTGACCGCCCGCGGCGAGGGTTTCGACGCCGAGGTGCGCGACGACCACGACGCGTACGCGCTGCTGGCCGTCCAGGGCCCCGAGTCCTCCGCCATCCTGGCCGCCGTCACCGACGCCGACCTGGACGGGCTGAAGTACTACGCCGGACTGCCCGGCACGGTCGCCGGGGTCCCCGCGCTGATCGCCCGTACGGGCTACACCGGCGAGGACGGCTTCGAGCTGTTCGTCGCCCCCGGGCACGCCGAGCAGCTGTGGCGGGCGCTGACCGAGGCCGGCGCCTCGCGCGGCCTGATCCCCTGCGGGCTCTCCTGCCGCGACACGCTGCGCCTGGAGGCGGGCATGCCGCTGTACGGGCACGAGCTGACGACCGGGCTGACCCCGTTCGACGCCGGGTTCGGCCGGGTCGTGAAGTTCGAGAAGGAGGGCGACTTCGTCGGCCGCAAGGCCCTGGAGGCCGCCGCCGAACGCGCCGAGACCGCCCCGCCCCGCAAGCTCGTCGGCCTGGTCGCCGAGGGCCGCCGGGTCCCGCGCGCCGGGTTCCCCGTCGTCGCCGGCGGCCAGGTCATCGGCGAGGTCACCTCGGGCGCCCCGTCGCCCACCCTCGGCAAGCCGATCGCCATGGCGTACGTCGACGCCGGGCACGCCGCGCCCGGCACCGAGGGCGTCGCGGTGGACATCCGGGGCAGCCACGAGCCGTACGAGGTCGTGGCGCTGCCGTTCTACAAGCGCCAGAAGTAGTCCGCAGGCGGAACAGGGCACCGCGTACGTGACGCAGTCCTGTCTCACACCGTAAGACCATCGTTCATCAGCACTCCCCCGCGTACAGGAGAATTCAGGTCATGAGCAACCCCCAGCAGCTGCGGTACAGCAAGGAGCACGAGTGGCTGTCGGCCGTCGAGGACGGTGTGGCCACGATCGGCATCACGGAGTACGCGGCCAACGCGCTCGGTGACGTCGTCTACGCCCAGCTCCCCGAGGTCGGTGACACGGTGACCGCGGGCGAGACCTGCGGTGAGCTGGAGTCGACCAAGTCGGTCAGCGACCTGTACTCGCCGGTGACCGGCGAGATCACGGCCGCGAACCAGGACGTGGTGGACGACCCCTCGCTGGTGAACTCCGCACCGTTCGAAGGCGGCTGGCTGTTCAAGGTACGTGTCGCGGAGGAGCCGGAGGATCTGCTCTCCGCCGACGAGTACACCGCGTTCTCCGGCAACTGAGACCCCAAGGGACCACCTGATGTCGCTTCTCAACTCCTCCCTCCACGAGCTGGACCCGGACGTCGCCGCCGCTGTCGACGCCGAGCTCCACCGTCAGCAGTCCACCCTCGAAATGATCGCCTCGGAGAACTTCGCTCCGGTCGCGGTCATGGAGGCCCAGGGCACCGTCCTGACCAACAAGTACGCCGAGGGCTACCCCGGCCGCCGCTACTACGGCGGCTGTGAGCACGTCGATGTGATCGAGCAGATCGCCATCGACCGCGTCAAGGCGCTCTTCGGGGCCGAGGCCGCGAACGTGCAGCCGCACTCCGGCGCGCAGGCCAACGCCGCCGCGATGTTCGCGCTGCTGAAGCCGGGCGACACGATCATGGGCCTGAACCTGGCCCACGGCGGTCACCTGACCCACGGCATGAAGATCAACTTCTCGGGCAAGCTCTACAACGTGGTCCCGTACCACGTGGACGAGACCGGCCTCGTGGACATGGCCGAGGTCGAGCGCCTCGCCAAGGAGTCCAAGCCGAAGCTGATCGTGGCCGGCTGGTCCGCGTACCCGCGCCAGCTGGACTTCGCCGCCTTCCGCCGGATCGCGGACGAGGTCGGCGCGTACCTGATGGTCGACATGGCGCACTTCGCCGGTCTGGTCGCCGCGGGTCTGCACCCCAGCCCGGTGCCGCACGCCCATGTCGTCACCACCACCACGCACAAGACCCTCGGCGGTCCGCGCGGTGGCGTCATCCTGTCGACGCAGGAGCTCGCCAAGAAGATCAACTCGGCGGTCTTCCCGGGTCAGCAGGGCGGCCCGCTGGAGCACGTGATCGCGGCCAAGGCGGTCTCGTTCAAGGTCGCGGCGACCGAGGAGTTCAAGGAGCGCCAGCAGCGCACCCTGGACGGCGCCCGCATCCTCGCCGAGCGTCTGGTGCAGCCGGACGTCACCGAGGTCGGCGTCTCCGTCCTGTCCGGCGGCACGGACGTGCACCTGGTCCTGGTGGACCTGCGCAACTCCGAGCTGGACGGCCAGCAGGCCGAGGACCGGCTCCACGAGCTGGGCATCACGGTCAACCGGAACGCCATCCCGAACGACCCGCGGCCGCCGATGGTCACCTCGGGCCTGCGGATCGGCACCCCGGCCCTGGCGACCCGCGGTTTCCGGGCGGAGGACTTCACCGAGGTCGCGGAGATCATCGCGTCCGCCCTCAAGCCGTCCTACGACGCGGACGACCTGAAGGCCCGCGTCGTCGCGCTCGCCGAGAAGTTCCCGCTGTACCCCGGTCTGTAGTCCGGACCTGCGCATTTGCACGTTGGGGCGGGGCACCACGCACACTGAACAGTGAGCGCGGTGCCCCATCCCTTGTCCCCCGCTCTCCGGGCCGACCCGGCCCGTACCGCACCACCCGGCAGACAACGGCGTCTACCAGCGCTTTGAGGAGTCACCCGTGGCCATCTCGGTCTTCGACCTGTTCTCGATCGGCATCGGCCCGTCCAGCTCCCATACGGTCGGCCCGATGCGCGCGGCCCGTATGTTCGCGCGCCGGCTGAAGAACGAGGGCCTGCTCGCCCACACCGCCTCGATACGCGCCGAGCTGTTCGGCTCGCTCGGCGCCACCGGCCACGGCCACGGCACCCCCAAGGCCGTCCTGCTCGGCCTGGAGGGCGAGTCCCCCCGTACGGTCGACGTCGAAACGGCCGACGACCGGGTCGCCGAGATCCGCTCCACCGGCCGGCTCAACCTCCTCGGCATGCACGACATCGCCTTCGACGCCGAAGAACAGCTGATCCTGCACCGCCGCAAGGCCCTGCCGTACCACGCGAACGGCATGACGGTCTTCGCGTACGACCGCGACGGCGCCCCGCTCCTGGAGAAGACGTACTACTCGGTCGGCGGCGGCTTCGTGGTCGACGAGGACGCGGTGGGCGAGGACCGGATCGTCCTCGACGACACCGTGCTGAAGAACCCGTTCCGCACCGGCGACGAACTGCTGCGGCTCGCCGGTGACACCGGCCTGTCGATCTCCTCCCTGATGCTGGAGAACGAGCGGGCCTGGCGCACCGAGGACGAGATCCGCTCGGGCCTGCTGGACATCTGGCGCTCCATGCAGGCGTGCGTGTCCCGCGGCATGTCCCGCGAGGGCATCCTGCCCGGCGGCCTCAAGGTCCGCCGCCGCGCCGCGAACACCGCCCGCCAGCTGCGCGCCGAGGGCGACCCTCAGACCCACGCGATGGAGTGGATCACCCTCTACGCGATGGCGGTCAACGAGGAGAACGCCGCGGGCGGCCGCGTCGTCACCGCCCCGACCAACGGCGCGGCCGGCATCATCCCGGCGGTGCTGCACTACTACGTGAACTTCGCGGCCGGCGGCGCCACCGAGGCGGAGAAGGACGACAGCATCGTCCGCTTCCTCCTGGCCGCCGGAGCCATCGGCATGCTGTTCAAGGAGAACGCCTCCATCTCCGGCGCCGAGGTCGGCTGCCAGGGCGAGGTGGGCTCCGCCTGCTCCATGGCCGCGGGCGCCCTCGCCGAGGTGCTGGGCGGCACCCCCGAGCAGGTCGAGAACGCCGCCGAGATCGGCATGGAGCACAATCTGGGCCTGACCTGCGACCCGGTCGGCGGCCTCGTGCAGATCCCGTGCATCGAGCGCAACGGCATGGCGGCGGTGAAGGCCGTCACGGCCGCGAAGATGGCGCTGCGCGGCGACGGCAGCCACAAGGTCTCCCTCGACAAGGTCATCAAGACCATGAAGGAGACCGGCGCCGACATGAGCGTCAAGTACAAGGAGACGGCGCGGGGCGGGCTCGCGGTGAACATCATCGAGTGCTAGGCAAACATAGGCCCTGACCAGTGCGTTTCCATCTTTCAGCGCTGTCAGGGCCTTCCCCTCGTTCACCATTCGGATCCACCCGGCCCGCCGGCCGTCGCCAGGATGTATCGAATCGACCCCCTGAACCCATCAGAGGGGCACCATTTGATACATGCGAGCGCGGCGTCCAGGGCCTGGGGGTCGCCCACGGACGATATGTAGTCGCCCGGCACATCGACGTCGATCAGCACCACTTCACGGGTTTCGGAGCCCGGCAGCACCTGCGCGTCCCCGAGCGGCCGTACCTCGATCCCCTCGGCACCGGCCAGGGACAGGGACGGGGAGCGCGCGCCCAACAGCCGCTGGACGTACAGGCCATCCGTCAAGGAGGCCGCGAACCCGTCGTATTTCTTGGGAACCATGAGAGCGGGTCCGCCGAACTCCCGGAATATATCGAGTCCGGGAGACTTCCCGGACTCCAGTTCGGCTTCAGGACCTCGCGGAGCCCTGATCGCCCAGCCCTTCGGAGTCAACGGCGGCACCATCACCAGGGCCGTTCACCAAGTCCAGGCCCTCCTGGCCGAGCACGGCCACACCAGCCGGACGCGGCGATGCCCGGGCTCCGGTCGTTGCCCGTCACCTGGTGAGTGCCGTTTGGCAGCCGGTGAATGGCGCCTGACATCCGGTGCATGCCTCGTGCCATCCGGTGACCAGCACCGCTCAGCCGGTGAGTGACGCCGGTCATCCGGTAGTGGCGCCGGTCATCCGGTGAGTGGCGCCTGTCCATTTGCCGAAGCGGCAACAGAGCTCGCGGCCGGCCCGGCGTCCGGCGCATGATCGTGTTCCGGGCCGCCGACCGCTTCCGGGCGGTACGGGTCCGGAGCGCGGTCGGCCTACAGGACCCGACCGTGACCGGCGCAGACCGAGAACCGCGGAGGACCCATGTCGCATCAGCCCGCCCCGTCCCCGGAGCCCACGCACCGCACGGTGCCCTCTCCCGCCGGCCGTATCCACCTGGTGGAGCAGGGCACCGGACCCCTGGTGCTGCTGCTGCACGGATTCCCGGAGTCCTGGTACTCGTGGCGCCACCAGCTGCCCGCGCTGGCCGCTGCCGGATACCGGGCGGTCGCCATCGATGTCCGGGGATACGGGCGGTCCTCCCGGCCCGGGGACGTCGCGGCGTACCGGATGCTCGAACTGGTCGAGGACAACGCCGCCGTGGTGCACGCGCTCGGGGAGCGAAGTGCCGTGGTCGTCGGCCATGACTGGGGCGCGACGATCGCGGCGAACTCCGCGCTGATCAGGCCCGATGTCTTCCGCGCGGTGGGGCTCCTGAGCGTTCCCTACGCCCCGCGCGGCGGTCCGCGCCCCAGCGAGGTCTTCGCGGGGATGGGCGGGGGCGAGGAGTTCTACGTCGCCCGTTTCCAGGAGCCCGGCCGGGCCGAGGCCGAGATCGAGCCTGACGTGCGCGGCTGGCTCGCCGGCTTCTACGCGGCGTTCTCCGCCGACACCATGCCCGCGCCCGACGCCCCGGACCCGCACTTCGCCGGGTCCGGCGGGACACTGCGCGAGCGGTTCCCCGACCGGCGGCCCGGCTGGCTCGGTGAGGCCGACCTCGACTTCTACGCGGGCGAGTTCGAGCGGACGGGGATGAGCGGGGCACTCAACCGCTACCGGAACATGGACCGGGACTGGGAGGATCTCGCGGACTTCGACGGCGCACCCGTCACTCAGCCGTCCCTCTTCCTCGGCGGGTCCCTGGACGCCTCCACCACCTGGCTGGCCGATGCCATCGCGGCGTACCCCACGACGCTGCCCGGCCTGGTCTCCTCCCACGTCCTGGACGGCTGCGGCCACTGGATCCAGCAGGAGCGCCCCGAGGAGGTCAACCGGATCCTGACGGGCTGGCTCGCCTCGCTGGCCGGCTGAACCGGCCCTACGGTGAGAGGGGCCGGTGAGGCAGACGTGTGCGTCGAATCGGCCGGCCCCACCCCCGGCGTCCGCCACCTCGGCCAACACGGGAGTAGTCCAACTGCTCATAACTGAGCAGGCGTTCCTGTCGAACACACATTTTCAGTCACAGGCGGCTTCCCTCCCCCGCATACTGGGAGTTCACTGGTCGTGACGAGTGGTGACGCAATCGCCGTGCACGTCAGGCGGTCCGCTGCCATGAGCCCCACGGGCCCGGCTCCGACGCCCAGGCCCCGGCGGAAGAAAGAGGACAGCGATGACAGCCGCCCCTCCCGTGACGCACCCCCGACGGGATCCGGCCGTCCGGCCCGGCCGCGCCGTTTCACGAACAGCGTCTCGGCCCCCTCGTACCGACCAGCCGCCCCGCCGCCGCTGATCCGCTCCTGCGGCGGTCCGCCGCAGCCGGTTCACGGTCCCACCGCCCTCTCGTTCGGCTGGTGCGGACAGCTGTCCCCGAGGACGCGGCCGTATCGAAGCGCCGATCGGCAGAGCCGCGTTCACCGCTCGCCGCTCGCCGCTCCGGCCGTGCGTGCGCGATTCGTTCCGCGCATCCCCCTTCCCTGTTCGCATTCGTCTGGACGAGGTGCACCATGAGTAAGATTGCGCTTCCAGAATTCCACATGCCGTTCGAGAGCACGGGATGTAATCCGGGAGTCGACAGGACCAGGCAGGCCGCCTGGGAATGGGCCGAGACCAGAAACCTCGCCCTCTCTCCGGTGGCCCACAAGAAGATGATCCGGACCCGCCCCGAACTGTGGATATCTCTGATATTTCCCGAGGCGTCGCAGAAGCACCTCGACCTGTTCTGTCAGTGGCTCTTCTGGGCCTTCCTCGTCGACGACGAGTTCGACGACGGCCCGGCCGGCCGCGACCCCGGGCTGTGCGAATCCGCCATCGCGCATCTGGTGGACGTACTCGACGGTGCCCGGACACCGGTCGGCCCCATGGAGCACGCCCTGGACGAGCTACTGGTCCGGACCTGCACGGACCGGCCGCCGCACTGGGTGCGGCAGTTCCGCAGGGACACGGCCGCCTGGCTGTGGACGTACTACGCCGAGGCCGTCGACCGGGCCGCCGGCCATGTGCCGAGCATGGCCGATTTCGTGAAGCACCGCCGCGATTCGGTGGCCATGCAGCCATTCCTCGACCTGCATGAGATCACGGCCGGAATCGACCTCACGGAATCCGCCCGAAGCCTTCCCGCCTATATCGCGCTACGTAATGCGGTGACCGACCACTCAGGCCTCTGCAACGATATCTGCTCATTCGAGAAGGAAGCCCTGCTCGGTTATGAGCACAATACCGTCCGGCTGATCCAACGGGACCGCGGGGGCACGCTCCAGGAGGCGGCGGACGAGGCCGGAATCCTGCTGGCCCGCATTGCCGAGCGCGTGCAACGGGCGGAGAAGGAACTCGTCGAGGAGATGGAGGCGGCGGGAATCGAGGGCCCCCAGCGAGTCGCTCTGGAACGCTGTGTACGGGACTACCGGGGGCTCGTCCGAGGGGATTTCGACTACCACGCGCGGGCGGAGCGCTACACCCGTCCCGACCTCGTGGAGATCGACGAACAGGACGCCCTGTCCCGGAACTTCGTCGCCTGAAGGACACCTGACGGACGCCCGGCGGGGGCCCTCGGCGGGGGCCGACGCCCCTGCCGGGCCCCGCCGAGACGGCCCACGGCACCGGCACCCACGCACTCGACAGCGATTTCCGGACATTCGTAGCCCCGATGGCTCGTCCGGCACCGGCCCACCCGCCCGCGGCCGGAAACGCGTGCACGCAAAGCGGCCACTTCCGGTCCCTTCACGGCCGCACAAGACCGCACCAGGACCGCACCAGGACCGAGGAATCAGGGGCCGGCCGCACAAGGGCCGCCACCCTCACGAATGGTCGGCCACCCCCTGCCGTGATCTGCTGGTACGTACGCCCGATGGCAGGCGGCAGTCCGATGAACCGAACTCGCCGGCCGTACCGCAGAAGGGCTGGAGGCATCTCATGACTGCCGTACCTCCTCCGATATCCGCATCCGGCGCCGACCGGACCGCTCCGCACGCCGCCACGGCCCACGGCACCGTCCGCGGCACACACGAACCGGGCGTCGCCGTCTTCCGCGGCATCCCGTACGCGGCACCGCCGGTGGGCGCCCACCGGTTCCGGGCCCCGGCGCCACCGGAACCCTGGGAGGGCGTACGGGAGGCGGTGGCCCTCGGCCCGACCGCGCCCAAGCGTCCGTACTCCCCGCCGCTGGACCGGCTGCTGCCCGATCCCGAGGTGCCCGGCGACGGCTGCCTCAACCTCAATGTGTGGACGCCGTCGCCCGCCCGCACCGGGCTGCCCGTCCTCGTCTGGATCCACGGCGGCTCGCTGCTGCACGGCTCGTCCGCCGTCCCGCTGTACGACGGGGCCGCCTTCGCCCGCGACGGTCTGGTCCTCGTGTCGCTCAACTACCGGCTCGGCATCGAGGGGTTCGGGGTGTTCCCGGACGCGCCCGCCAACCGCGGGCTGCTCGACCAGCTGGCGGCGCTCGGCTGGGTGCGGGACAACATCGCGGCGTTCGGCGGCGATCCGGACCTGGTGACGGTGTGCGGCGAGTCGGCGGGGGCCATCAGCATCGGCGCGCTGCTCTCCGCGCCACGGGCCCGGGGCCTGTTCCGGCGCGCGGTGCTGCAGAGCGGGGCCCCGGCCGCGCTCCCCGTGGACAAGGGCCGCCGCACCACCGAACTGATCGCGAAACGGCTCGGGGTGGCCGCGACGGCACGGGCCCTGGCCGCCGTGGACCCCGCCGCGCTCCTGGCGGCGCAGACCGCGGTGACGAGCGGCGGCTCCCCGCTGACCGGCGGGAACTCCTTCCAGATCGTGGTGGACGGCGATCTGCTGCCCCGCGAGCCGGCCGAGGCGCTGCGGGACGGCGCCGCGTCCGGCATCGATCTGCTGATGGGTTCCAACACCGAGGAGTACCGGCTCTGGTTCGTTCCCAGCGGGCTCACCGAACGGCTCTCCCGTACGAGACTCCGGCTGGCCCTGCTGAAGTTCAGGGTGCCGGGCGCCACGGCCCGTACCTACCGCGCGAACCGGCCCGGCGCGACCCCGGGCGAACTGCTCGGCGCCCTCGCCACCGACCTGCTCCTGCGCGTACCGCTGAACCGGCTGGCCGACGCCCGGATCGGCGCAGCCGGCGGCACACACCTCTACGAGTTCGGCTGGCCGTCCCCCGTACAGCGGCTCGGTTCCTGCCACGGGCTGGAGATCGGCTTCGTCTTCGACAATCTGGGCCGGCCGGACGCGGTGGTACTCGCGGGCGAGGACGCCCCGCAGGAGCTGGCCGACGCGATGCACGCGGCGTGGGTACGGTTCGCCGTCTCCGGCGACCCGGGCTGGCCCGGTTGGGACGCGTCGCGTCCGGTGATGCTCTTCGGCCCCGGCGCCCCCGCGACGGTGCGCGCCCCGCGCGACGACGAGCTGTGCGGCTGGCCGCCGTACCGTGACAGGCGCTGAGCGGGGCGCGGGGAGCGGGATGCAGCGCGCGGGGCGCGGGGAGTGCCCGGCCACGTCTCAGCGGGTGCTGAGCCAGTGCGGGTCGGGTACGACGGTCAGGACCGCCGACACCAGGACGACCGCTGCCAGCGCGGCCAGTTCACGGCGCGCCCTGCGCCGGGCGACCGCGGGGTCCGGGTCCGACGCCAGCCCCCGGCGCGCGCCGAGCGCCAGCGCGCTCACCACGGCCATCAGCACCAGCTTGACCAGCAGGGTGCGCCCGTACGCCGAGGTGAGGACGGTATCCGGCGGCAGCCGGCGCAGGGCGCTGAACGTACCGGTCACCGCCAGGGCCGCGTACAGCCACCCGGCGAGCCGGGCGTAGCGGCCGAGCAGCGCGCGGGCGGCGCCGGGCCCGTTCCGCCGCCACAGCCGCATGGTGCGCAGCACGTGGAGCAGCCCGCCGCACCAGAGCGACGCGGCGGTCAGGTGGACGACGGTGAGCGCGGCGCCCACCGCCGGGCTGTACGCCTCGGGGTGGGCGCGCAACGCCTCCGCGCCGATGACGAGCGCGAGCGGGGCGGCGGCCAGTGCCGGGCGCCTGCTCGCCGCGCAGCACGCGGCGAGGGCGAAGCCGTTGGCGGTGAGCAGCAGCAGCCCGCCCTCGCGGGTCCCGTAGGTCTCGACGAGGCCGAGATCGCTGACCCGGGCGAGCCGGACGATCTGTCCGGCCGCGGCCAGCGCCCCGGCGACCGAGGCCGCCGCCGCCCAGCTGCGCGGGGCGGTCTCCGGCCGGCCGGGCAGGGAACGGGCCAGAGCGGTGGCGGCGAGGCCGCCGAGGTGAACGGCGAGGGCGCCGAAGAGGACCGTACGCAGCACGGTGGCGGTTCCGGCGCCGGGTATGCGCAGTTCACCGGTGCCGCGGGCGACGGCGGCGGCGCCCAGCAGAGCGGCTGCCAAGGCCAGGAGGCCGGCCCCCGCCGTGACGAGTACGGCCGGCGCGGACCTGCGGCGGGCGGGTGCGGGCACACGTGAGCGGAGCACCGCCCACCCCCTTTTCTGACCGACAACCATACAAATAGCCTTCGACGTCCACGGCACCATCGAACATTCACCCGGAAGGACGCATTACGGCAGGCTCGAACGTTTCTGCATCCCCACCCGACGCGAGCCTCGGGTTAGGTTCACCGACTGTCACCTCACTGACAGCCACCCAGGCCCGGATGCCTCCGCGGATTCGGCGCTGCGAGGAGAGGCATCATGACCGAGAGGCTGTCCCCCACGGCATCCCCCGTACTGGTCCCCCTGCCCGAGCCGTGCGGTCGCGTGTACCGCAGGAACGGCCGGACGGTGGTGGCCCTGCGCGACGAGATCGACATCGCGACCGCGGCCCTCATCGCACCGGCCCTGGACGTCGCCACGTCGGACCGGTCACCGCATGTGGTGGTCGACCTGACCGACGTGAGTTTCCTCGACTGCTCGGGGCTGACGCTGCTGTGCCGGGCCCGGCGGCGGGCGCTGGACCGGGACGGGCGGTTCTGGCTCATCTGCGACTGCCCGAGGATCCTGCGGCTGCTGCGGGCGGGCCGGCTGCACGACGTGTTCCGCCCGGTGGCGACGCCGGACGAGGCCTTCGAATCGGACGGGGCCGCCGGCCTGTCCGTCCCGTCCGGCTCGTCCGTCCCGCCCGGCTCGTGAGCGGGGCGGGTCCGCGGCCCCCGGCCCGCCGGCCGGGGGTCCGCGGCCGTCAGCCCTTGTTCTGCGCGGCCCAGAACTCGTCGAAGGTGAGGAGCCCGTCGCCGTTCGCGTCGTGGGAGTTGATCACGGCCTGCGCGACCGGCTCGGTGACATAGGGGTCCCCCAGCTGAGCCATGACGCTCGTGTACTCGGCAGCCGATATCAGCCCGTCGCCGTTCAGGTCGAACCGCTCGAACGCCTTGCGCGCCGACTCGATGTCCGCCACTGTTCCGCCCCTTCGTAATGCCTGTATGACGGGGTCAGATTAACGGGCGCGACGGATGGCGATCGCGGCGGCCGGTCGTCGATCATGGGTGGGTCCGTCCGCCGCCCGGCGGACGGTGGCCCGGAGCGGGGAGAGCGCGGCGCGATGACCGATGCACTGGCGGGGATCCTGGCAGCCGCGGCGCAGGGGCGGTTCCCGCCGCCGGACGGGGCCACGACGGTGGTGCGGCAGCCGAACGTACGGGACGCCGGGGTGCTGGCGTTCACCGCGCACTCGGTGGTGTTCACGGACGAGGACCCGCGGTGGGTGCGGGACGCCCTGGCCGCCGCCCCGGGCGACGCGCTCGCCGCGACGATGAATCCGCACTTCCTGGGCGCGCTGCTGGCCCGGACCGGACGGCACATGAACACGATCGATCTGCTCACGGTCGCGCCCGCGCTGCCGGGCGCGCCGGAGGTGGAGCTGCGGGAGATCCGGGACCCCGAACACCCCCGGGTGGCACGGGCGATGAGGTTCCGTGACGAGGTGCGGGTCTGGGGAACGCAGGGCGGTGTGCTGATCCTCGGGCGCGGTGTCGCGGGGCGCTGGGAGACCGCGATCGAGGTGGCCGAGGAGGCGCGCGGGCAGCGGCTCGGCGAACGGCTGGCGCGGGCGGCCCGGCATCTGGTGCCGGACACGGTGGTGTGGGCGCAGCAGTCGCCGGGGAACGCCCGCAGTGTGCGGACGTTCCAGGCGGCGGGCTACCGGCCGGTGGGCTCGGAGGCGCTGCTGATCGAGGGGTGAGCCACCGGCGGGCGGCGCCCAGAACGGAAGACGCCGCGGGCGGGCCTCCTACCGGAAGACGCCGGTGTGGCCGAGCGAGTAGCGCCCCGGTTGCGGGTAGACGGCGAGGCCGTGCGGTCCGCTGCCCACCGGGATCCGGGCGAGCTGCTTGCCGCTGGTGGTGTCGATCGCGTACACCTCGGAGTTGTAACGCCCGGTCAGCCAGAGGACCTTGCCGTCCGCGGAGACCCCGCCCATGTCGGGGCTGCCACCGCCCGGCAGGTGCCACTTCTTCGCCAGCTTCCTCTGTGCGAAGTCGAAGACGGAGACGGAGCCCTCACCGCGGTTGGAGATGTACATCTCCTTGGCGTCGCGGCTGACGTAGAGCCCGTGGCAGCCCTTGCCGGTGGGCAGCAGCTTCGGGGTGGTGAACTTCTTTCCGTCCAGCACCCACATGCCGTTCGCCATCATGTCCGCGATGTAGAACGTGCTTCCGTCGGGCGACAGCTTCACGTCCTGCGGCATGGCGCCCTTGAACGGCAGTTTCTGCTGGCCCACCACCTTCATCTTCTCCGTGTCGACCTTGAGGAGTTCGCCGGAGAACTCGCAGGAGACGATGAAGTACCGGCCGTCCGCCGAGAAGTCGGCGTGGTTCACTCCCGCGCAGCTGACCGGGACGGCCTTGGCCGTCTTCATGGTGTGCGCGTCGCGGAAGACCAGTTGACGGTCCATCGACGCCATCACGATGGCGTACTTGCCGTTCGGGGTGAAGTAGAGGTTGTACGGATCGGAGACGGCGACCGTCTTCCCCGCCTTGCCGGTCGCCGGGTCGATCGCGGTGAGGCTGTCGCCGAGGTCGTTGTTGACCCAGAGGGTCTTCAGGTCCCAGGACGGGACGACGTGCTGCGGCTGACGGCCGACCGGGATGGTCTTGACGACCTTGTACGTGGCGGGGTCGATCACCGTCACGGTGTTGGAGTTGGTGTTGGGTACGTACACCCGGGACGGGAAGCCCTTGACGGCCGGCGACAGCTTCCCCGCGGCGTCGGCCGCGTACACGTTCGCCGGATCGAGCACCGGCGGCATCCCGGCCAGTCCGGGCGGCGCCGGCGGGGTGACGTGCTTGGGTCTGGCGGGTGGCGCGGCCGCCTCGCTGGCCGCGTCCGACGCCCCCTTGCCGGCGGGGGTGCCGCAACCGGTGAGTACGGCGAACAGGACGCCCCCGAGCAGGGCCGCGGTGCGCGTGGTGGAGGGAAGCATCAGGTCAACAGCTCCGTGGTCGTCACCGCACGCAGTCCGCGGCGGTCGAGTTCGGTGAGAAGGAGGGGCAGCGCGGCGACCGTGTCCGCGTAGCCGAAGTGCATGCTCACCACCGATCCGTTACGGATCTCCCCGGCCACCTTGCGGGTGACGGCCGCGGCGCCGGGCGAGGTGAAGTCGAGGGAGTCCACGTCGTACGAGAGGACGTGCGGATACCCCGCGCGGACGGCGAGCCGCTGGACGAGCGGGGTGGCGTACTGGGTGCGCGAGGGACGGAACCAGGTGCCGATGGAGCCGGTGAGCCGGCGCAGCCGCTGGGCGCAGCCGGTGATCTCCGCGTACGCCTGGGCCTCGCCCATCGAGGAGATGTCGATGTGGCGCTGGGTGTGGTTGCCGAGGTCGTGGCCGCCGTCGAGGATCCGGCGGGCCATCTCGGGGTGCTCGTCGAGCCAGCTGCCGACGGCCAGGACGGTGACCTGCGCGCGGGCCCGTTCGGCCTCGGCCAGCACGGTCCGGGCGATGGCGGGGTCGCCCTGGCCGTGGAAGGTGAGGGCGACGCGCGCCCGGTCGCGGGGACCGTGGTCGATCTGCACCGGCTGCCCGGGGAAGCGGCGCGGGGCGGGCGCGGGGGCGGGCGCCCCGGCGGTGGCGGCCGGCTTCTTCGGTGCCGGGTGGGTGAGGGTCTTCGCCGCGGTCCCGGCGGTGTCGTGGTCCCCGCAACCGGTGGCGAGGGCCGCGGCGAGCGCGGCCCCAGCTCCTGCGCGCAGGGCGCTGCGGCGGTGCACCGGTGTGCCGGAGTCGTTCATGTGCAGAACATTAAGTGCGAGATGTCAGAAAAATGACAATTGACCCTTGCCGCCACTTTCGCAGGTCACACGGATGCGCACCGCCCGGCCCCTCGGCGATCAATGAATCACTCGCGTGGGCTGGTCGGCATTCATAGATTTCCAGGCAGGTGACCCAGCACACCTATGATTCATTGAAGAATTGCCCGAATTCATCACCTCATGAGCATTTTGCGGCTTTGGCGATGGAGTCGCCCGTCTGCCATAGTCGGTGACACGACCCGCACTGACCCGGGCCGGGTCGTCATAAGCGGCCGTGAACACACCCCCCATTTCACGGCCCCCACACAGCAGCCCCCGCAGCGCCGCATCACGGCCGATCCGGGGGCTTCTGTGCGTCCGGGGCCCTCCGGGCCGATGACCCGGGCGGCCGTCAGCGGTCGGAGATCCGCATCTCGAACCAGGTGATCTTGCCGCGCGGCAGCAGATCCACGCCCCACCGGTCGGAGAGCTTGTCGACGAGGAAGAGGCCTCGCCCGCTGATGTCCATCACCTGGACGGGCATGAGACACGGCAGTCCGCGCGAGGGGTCACGCACCTCGATCCTGATCCAGCCGCGACGGCGCAGCATCCGCAGACCGAAGACCCTGGCGCCGGTGTGCCGCACCGCGTTGCCGACGAGTTCGGACACGAGCAGAACGGCGTGCTCGCCGGTCTGCGGGGAGAGCCCCCACTGACGCAGCACCACACAGGAAGTGAGCCGGCGCGCGGTGGCCGCGGACTCCGGACGGGAGGGCAGCCGGACTTCGTCCTCCGTCGGATTCCCGAACAACTCCAGCGCCTTGAACGCCTGTTCGTCCTCGACGGCCGGAATCCTCCGTGCCGCTGCCGCGCTGCTGCGCTGTCGCGACTGCTCCACACCCTCCAGGCCCGCCATGGACACCATCATGGCTGCACGGCGGGCCTCCCGTGGCCGTTCCGAGGGAATCCCCGACCCGGAATCAGCAATTCCACAGAGAGCTCTTGGCATATGCCAGTGGCAGAATGCCCTCGTCCACACCCCCGCCGACCTGCGCGAACACCGCGCCCGAACGGTTTTGCCGGCACGGGCGGAGCACTGAGCCTTAAGGTTGCCTTAAGGCTCAGCTAATCCGCCCGCACGGATGAACGCGCCGCGATCTGTTCCCAACTGGCGTTCGGTCAGAGGAATTTGGCCTTGCCCGGTCCTTCGTCCACAAAGCTGCGCATACCGCGCTCCCGGTCCTCCGTGGCGAAGAGTCCGGCGAACCAGGTCCGCTCGATCGTGAGGCCGGTGTCGATGTCCGTCTCCAGCCCGGCGTCGACGGCCTCCTTGGCGGCACGCAGCGCGAGGGCCGGGCCCTTCGCCAGCCTGGCGGCCCAGGCGTGCGCGTGCTCGTACACTTCGGCGGCGGGCACCACCCGGTCCACCAGGCCCATGGCGAGAGCCTCGTCGGCCTTCACGTGGCGGCCGGTGAAGATCAGGTCCTTGGCCTTGGCGGGGCCCACCAGACGGGCGAGCCGCTGGGTGCCACCCGCACCCGGGATCAGGCCGAGCATGATCTCCGGCTGCCCCAGCTTGGCGTTGTCGCCGGCGATCCGGAAGTCGGCGCAGAGGGCCAGTTCGCAGCCGCCGCCGAGCGCGTAGCCGGTGACGGCCGCGACGACGGGCTTGGGGATCCTGGCCACCGCGGTGAAGGACTCCTGCAGGGCCTTGGACCGGACGACCATCGCCGGGTGGTCCATCGCCTGCATCTCCTTGATGTCCGCGCCCGCCGCGAACACCTTCTCGCCGCCGTAGAGCACCACGGCGCGCACGTCGTCGCGCCCGGAGGCCTCCTCGGCCAGCTCGCGCAGCCGGTCCTGGGTGGCGGTGTCCAGTGCGTTCATCGGCGGACGGTCCAGCCGGATCGTGCCGACGCCGCCGCTTACTTCGAGGGATACGGTCATGAGAGGCAGGTTAACCGGCGCTAACACGGCGCCGGACAGGCCTGGGGCCGGTGCCGTTCGTCACAGCCTACGGACGGCGGACAGCGGGCGACGGGGACGGACAGCGGGGACGGCGGACGACACGCCCGCCGCTGTCCGTGCTCCCCGGGCCGCGGCCGGCGACAGCGCCGGCCGGCCTACCGGCTCAGCCCTCGACCCAGCCGTGCTTCTTGGCGAACTGCAGCATCCCCTGGCGTACCTGAAGGATGTGCGCCGCGGTGAGGCCAGGTGCCGATTCCAGCAGCACCTCCGTGACGTCCCGCACGTACTCCTGCGAGTTGAGCACATCGCACAACACGTCGTCGCCGTCCGCGACCTGCCTGCCCGGGGTCTCGGGACGCCCCGAGAACGCGGACGCCGGAGCCGCCGCCGACCCCGTGCCGCCGCTGCTGCCGGGGGCGAGCTGCACCGAGGACGCCTTCAGGCCCCGGTCGCCCTGCTCGATCTCGAACTCGACCATCAGACCGGGCCTGAGAGACGCCTCGGGAATACGAAGGTCGTTGACATGCAGGAAGACGTCCTCGCCTCCATGATCGGGGGCGATGAATCCATAGCCCTTCACGCCGTCGAACCGCACCACACGACCGGTGACCATCACAACCGCCCTCTCAACGAAACCCCGGACCCGTGCCCGGGGTACCCCGCCGCGACAGGCAGCCCGGACTTGTACTCCACTCCGGACACGCCTTGCGACTACCTGATCACTACTGTCCCAGTTGTCACCACCGCGCGGCCACACATTCGCACATCCGTGTTGCCGCACAGCCATGCATTTGTTCAGGGTTACCGATGACACCCGGGACGCCGCACCGGAGGCGCGGCATGTTCTCAGCACTCTATGCAACGTGCGGCCGGCGACGCTCAGGGGTCAGCCGGGGGCGATCTCCTGGAGGAACTCCTTCATGACCTGACGGAAGTGTTCCGGTTCCTCAAGGTGCGGCAGGTGGCTGGACTCCTCGAATATCTCCCAGCGCGCTCCCGGAATGAGGTCCTGGAACGGTTGCACCGTCGCGGGTGTGGCTTCGTCGTGGCGCCCGGAGATCAGCAGGGTGGGCACGTCGACGTCCGGGCAGAGGTCGATGACCGACCAGTCGCGCAGGGTGCCGTTCACATGGAACTCGCTGGGGCCGTTCATCGCGTAGTAGACGGTGGGGTCGTTGTACACCTCGTAGAACGAGGCCAGGTAGTCACGGGGCCAGGGTTCGAGACGGCAGACGTGGCGCTCGTAGAACGTGCGCATGGCCCCGTGGTACTCGTCCGTCTCGGTGGTTCCGGCGGCCTCGTGCCGGAGCAGCGTGTCGTTGACGCCGGGCGGGAGCTGGTCGCGCAGGACCTTGGCCTCCTGGAGCCAGAGCGGATAGGAGGCGGGCGAGTTGGCGATGACCAGACCGCGCAGGCCCGCCGGGCGTGCCGCGGCGTGGTGCGTGATGAGCATGCCGCCCCAGGACTGGCCGAACAGTACGTAGTTGTCGGCGATCCCGAGACCCGTCAGCAGGTTGTCGAGTTCGGCGGCGAACAGGTCCACGGTCCAGAAGTCCGCTCCCCGGTCGGGCAGATGCGTCGAGCCGCCGTTCCCGATCTGGTCGTAGTGCACGACGGACCAGCCGTCGTCGGCCAGGTCGGAGAGGTTCTGCAGATAGTCGTGGGTCGATCCGGGGCCGCCGTGCACGACGACGAGAGTGGGCCGGTCGGAGCGGAGGTCGCCCGTCACCCGGTACCACGTCTCGTGCTCGCCGAACGGCAGGGTTCCCTTCGTGCTGGGTGCCACAGTCACGTCACTTCGCCTCGCTTCGCTTCACTCACGCTGTTTTGCGGATGGGAGCTGTGGTGGGTCTTGTGCTCAGTCGCCGCGACCGCTCGGGCCGCTCGGGCCGCTCGGGCCCGGCGTCTCCGGGCGTTCGGCCGGTTGGCCGGTTGGCCAGTTGGCCAGTTGGCCAGTTGGCCAGTTGGCCGGTTGGCCGGTTGGCCGGTTGGCCGGTGGTCATTCGGTTGTCAGGGCGTCGGCCGCAGTCTCGTTCGACGCCGGCCACTCCTCCGACGCCAGCCACTCGTCGATGACGTGCGCCGTCTCCTCCGCACGGTCCTCCACGAGGGTGAAGTGGTTGGCGCGCACGGTTCGCAGCGTGTGGCCGGCTTCCCAGGGCTCGGCACGGCCGCTGACCAGGTCGGGGGACGTGTCATCCCCGTCCGGCACGAAGGACTGGGTGCACTGCACGAAGAGCACCGGGGCCTCGACCGGGGTGAGCGGAAGCTTCGGTACCAGTTCCACCCAGCGGCCCATCGCGGAGAGTCTGCTGCTGTCGAACCGGCCGAACACCGCTTCCTTGTCGAACATGCCGAGTGCGAGGCCGTCGAGGGGGACGCCGTCGCTCCCGCCGTCGTGCACCTTGAACGTGTCCAGCAGGATGACGCCCGCCGGGCGTACCCCGCATTCCCGTTCCAGGTGTCCGGCGGTGGCGTAGGCGAGGGTGCCTCCGGACGAGTAGCCGAGCAGGACGAACGGTTGGCCGTCAGCCGCGTCGAGCACGCTCCGGGCGAGTGCCTGGACGGCCGCGTCGGACGACGTGGGCAGGCTCTCGCCCGCGAGGAATCCGGGGACGGGCAGTGCGGAGATCTTGTGCCTGCCTCCGAAGTGGGACACCAGACGTGCGTGCTGGTGGACGCCCCCGGTGGCCATCGGTGTACTGAGGCAGATGAGGTGCGGCCCCTCGGAGGAGTCCGCGAGCCGGACCGCGGCGGGCAGCCGGTCGATCTCGTCCACCGAGGCGAAGCCGGGCCGGACGTCGGCTGCCGCTTGGAGGAGCGCGAAGCCCTTGTCCGCGCGGCCGGAGACGACGGCGGAGTGGAACAGGTCACGGAGTGTCTCCGGCGCCCTGCCGACCGAGGGGGCCTCGGCGGAAGCGGAAGCGCGCTCCGTCCCGTCCGCCCCCTCGGAGGCTCCCGCTCCGCCCGGCCCCGCCTGGTCGGTGTCGTCGGCCGTGAGGGGCGCCGACGCCAGGAGATCCGTACGCAGTATCCGGGCGAGCTCGGCCGGGCTCTTGCTGTCGAAGACCACCATCGGAGGAAGCCGCAGTCCGGTGTCCTTCATCAGGACGTTACGGAGTTCCATCGCGCTCAGCGAGTCGAACCCGGCCTCCAGGAAGTCCCGTTCGGCGTCGAGGGCGTCCGCGCTGCTGTGGCCGAGGAGTGCGGCCGCCCGCTCCATGACGAGCGTCCTGAGGAGGGCCTCCTGCCCTGCCGGATCGGCCTGTGCGAATCGTTGCCGCAGAGACGTCGCGTCCGTCCTGGACACCGCACTGCGCCGCCTGGTGGTGGGGACGAGGTCGCGCAGGAGTGCGGGGATGGTGTCGGTACGGGTACGGAGTGCGGTGACGTCGATCGGAAGGGGAACCAGGGCGGCCCGGCCCGAAGCGAGACCGGCGTCGAACAACGCGAGACCCTGCTCCGGCTTCAACGCCGGCAGCCCCTGACGCCTCATCCGCTCAAGATCCGCCTCACCCAGCCACTCGCCCATCCCCGCGCCCGCCCACAGCCCGTAGGCGAGTGAGGTGGCCGGCAGACCCTCCGCGCGACGGTGCACCGCCAACGCGTCCAGGAACACATTCGCCGCCGCATAGTTCGCCTGACCCGCCGCCAGCACCGAACCACCCGCCGACGAGAACATCACGAAGAACGCCAGCTCACGATCCCGCGTCAACTCATGCAAATACCAAGCCCCATCAGCCTTCGCACCCAACACCCGATCCAACCGAGCCCCGTCCATCGACCCGACCAACCCGTTATCACCCGCGCCGGCCGCATGCACCACACCCACCAACCCAGCCCCCACACCCTCAACCAACCCCGCCACCGCACCACGATCCGACACATCACACGCCACCACCGACACCACAGCACCCAACCCCTCCAACTCCCCCAC
>NZ_JBFAJY010000038.1:0-81490 GCF_040655445.1 Streptomyces sp. NPDC050423 | reverse complement strand
GACGCCGTCAAGGACACCAGCGCCGAAGCCATCACGAAGCTCCGCGCACTCGGCCTCACACCCATCCTGCTCACCGGCGACAACCGCGCCGTGGCGGAGTCGGTGGCGGCCGAGGTCGGCATCGACGAGGTGTACGCGGAGGTCATGCCGCAGGACAAGGTCGACGTCGTCAAGCGCCTCCAGGCGGAAGGCCGTTCCGTCGCCATGGTCGGTGACGGGGTGAACGACGCGGCCGCCCTCGCCCAGGCCGACCTGGGCCTCGCGATGGGCACCGGCACGGACGCGGCGATCGAGGCGGGGGACCTGACCCTGGTCCGGGGGGACCTGCGGGCCGCCGCCGACGCGATCCGGCTGTCGCGGAAGACCCTCGGCACCATCCGTACGAACCTGTTCTGGGCCTTCGCCTACAACGTGGCCGCCCTGCCGCTGGCCGCGGCGGGTCTGCTGAACCCGATGATCGCGGGTGCGGCGATGGCGTTCTCGTCGGTGTTCGTGGTCGGCAACTCGCTGCGGCTGCGGGGGTTCCGGGCCGGGGTGTGACCGACCGCGCGTCCCCGCCCGCGGGCGGCCGGACTCAGCTCCCTCCGGGAGCCGGGCCTCCGGCCGCCCGCCCGGTACCGGGCGCGGGTACCGGACGCGATTCCGTGCCGAAGCGTTCCAGAGGCTCCGCCTCGTGGCGCCCGCATATGAGCGGCCGGCCCGGCGGATCACCCCGGATCGCCCCGGATCACTCCGGGTCGCCCCGGATCACCTCCCGGTGAGCACGAACCGTACCGGCGTCCCCGGCGTCACCCGCGCCGCCGCCGCCAGCGCGGGTTCCGGGACGACGCCCACCACCGGGTAGCCGCCCGTCGTCGGATGGTCGTTCAGGAACACCACGGGGCGGCCGTCCGGAGGGACCTGGACCGCGCCCAGCACCATCCCCTCGCTGGGCAGTTCGCCCTGCCGGGCGCGGACCAGCGCGGGGCCCTCGGTGCGCAGGCCGATGCGGTTGCTCTGCGGCGAGACGTGGTACTCCGCCGTGGTGAGCGTGCGCAGGGCGGCGGGCGTGAACCAGGTGTGGCGGGGGCCGAAGAGCACCGGGAGCACCAATTCGGCGGGCACCCCCGGCCACGGCACCGCCGCGGCGGGCGGGGTACCGGCCTGCGGGGGCGGCCCCAGTGGCAGCACGTCGCCGTCGCTCAGGGGCGCCGGGCCCAGCCCGGAGAGCAGGTCGGCGGACCGGCTGCCGAGCACCGGCTCCGGTTCCAGGCCGCCCGCGAACGCCAGGTAGCCGCGCAGCCCGTACGCCGCGGGACCGGCGTCCAGCACCGCGCCCGCCGGTACGTGCACCGCGGCACCCCACGCCACCGGCCGCCCGTCCACCGTCACCCGGCAGGGCGCACCGCCGACGACCACCCGCACCGCGCGGCTCGGGCGGACCGCGCAGCCGGTGGCGGTCGTCTCCAGCAGTGCGGCGCTGACGGGGTTGCCGGCCAGCCGGTTGGCGAGCCGGGCGGACGGCGCGTCCAGGGCGCCCGCCCGCCCCACCCCCAGGTGCGCGTGGCCGAAGCGCCCCTCGTCCTGCACGGTGGTCAGGGCCCCGGCGCGGACGACCTCGATCCCCGCGCTCACGCCCCCGCCCCCGTGCCCGCGTCGACGAAGCGGACGTGCGCGCCGGGCGTCAGCAGTGCGGGCGGTTCGCGGTCCGGGTTCCACAGGGCGGCCGGGTCCGGCGTCCGGCCGATCAGCTGCCAGCCGCCGGGGGACGGGCGCGGGTACACCCCGGTGTAGGGGCCCGCCAAGGCCACCGCACCGGCCGGGACCCGGGTCCGCGGAGTCGCCCGGCGTGGCAGGTGGAGGTGGTCGGGCAGGCCCGTCAGGTAGCCGAAGCCCGGGGCGAACCCGCAGAAGGCGACCCGGAATTCGGTCCCGGTGTGGAGGGCGGCGACCTCGGCGGCGGCGACCCCCCACGCCTCGGCGACATCGGCCAGGTCCGGGCCGTCGTACACGACGGGGATCTCCACCGGTTGCCCGGTGGCGCGTCGCAGCGGCGGTACCCGCCAGGACGCCAGCTCACGGGCGAGCCCGGCCGTGTCCCGCGCGATGCCGTCGAGCAGGACCGTCCGCGCACCGGGCACGACCTCGCGCACGCCGGGCAGTTCGCCGGCCGCGCGGCGCCGCAGCACCTCCGCGTGGAAGGCTTCCGTCTCCTCCCCGGAGCCCAGCTCGACCAGCAGCGCGTCCGCCCCCGCGGTCAGCACGACCGGCGCCGGCCCGCGGTCCTCCCCGTCCGGCGGTGGCGTACTCACGTGAACGCCCGGACCACGACGCCCGCCCCTTCCAGCGCCGCCCGCACCCGCCGGGCGATCGCCGCCGCTCCCGGGGTGTCGCCGTGGACGCACAGGGACCGCGCCACGACCGCGATCCGTCCGCCGCCGGCCGCGATCACGCTCCGGTCCACCGCGAGACCGACGCCGCGGCGCACGACCTCGTCCGCGTCGTGCACGACCGCGTCCGGCTCGGTGCGCGGCACGAGTGTGCCCCGCGAGGTGTACGCGCGGTCGGCGAAGGCCTCCTCGACCGCGGGCAGCCCCGCCTCGGCGGCCCGTACGAGCAGCCGGGAACCGGGCAGTCCGAGAACCGCCAGGTCCCCGCCCGCCAGCCGGACACCCTCGATCACCGCCGCCGCCTGCTCGTCGTCGCGGACCGCGCGGTTGTAGAGGGCGCCGTGCGGTTTGACGTACGAGACGGTGGCACCGGCCGCCTCGGCGAACACCCGCAACGCACCGATCTGGTACGCCACCTCGGCGGTCAGCTCACCGGCCGGCACGTCCATGGAGCGGCGCCCGAAGCCCGCCAGGTCGCGGTAGGAGACCTGCGCGCCGATCCGCACGCCCCGGGCGGCCGCGCTGTCGCAGACCCGGCGCATCACCGAGGGGTCCCCCGCGTGGAAGCCGCACGCCACGTTGGCGCTGGTCACGCACGCGAGGAGGGCCTCGTCGTCGGTGAGCGACCAGCGTCCGAACCCCTCGCCGAGGTCCGCGTTGAGGTCCATGGGAGCGGCGGCGGCCGGCTCGTCCCCCCGGTCCGCCGGATTCATCGGATTCGTCACGAAGCGCACGTTAGCGCGTCCGCGTACTCAGAACACGAGCCCGGGAAGCCCGCCGGCGCCTGTCGTCGGACTGCCGTCATTGCCCGCACGGCAGACGGCAGTCCGACGACAGGCCCTGGTCCCGGGCCTCAGAAGACGGACAGCTCGCTCTCCTTCACGCCCTCCAGCTCGTACCGCGTCCCCACCAGCGGCCGGCCCGCGTACAGCCGGATCAGCGTCGCCCCGTCCCCCCGGTACCGTCCGGGGGCCCGGCCCTCCCGCTCGGTCCCGATGGTCAGCTCCTCGTCGCTGTCCTCCAGCCGCGCGACCAGCAGCGGCGCCTTCCGGCGGGCGAACGGGGCCAGGAGCCGGAGCGCGTGCGTCAGCCCGGGGCCCTGGTACGCCCCTTCGAGCCCCCATGCCTCGCGCACGTCCCCCGCGTGGATCCACTCCCCCAGCGCCACCCCGTCCAGCACCCCGCCCGCCTTGGCGATGGCGGCACCGGCCTCGGCCATCCCCCGCTCCAGTTCGTCCACCACCTGCGCGTCCGTCCAGTCGGCGCGCTCGGCGATGTCGCGGTCGTTGCACTCGGGGCTGAACACGTCCGGCCCGAACCGGCTCTCCACCACCCGGTTCAGCACGGAACCGCAGTGCGCGAGGACATCCCGCACCGTCCAGCCGGGGCACGCGGTGCGCAGAGCGAAATCGCTCCTGCCGGCGGACCGCAGCAGCGGGAGGAGTTCGTCCCGCTCGGTGCGCAGGAGGAGACCGGGCAGTCCGGGATCGCGTTCGTCAGCCATGCCCCAAGCCAACCATCCCGCTCCCCGGCGGACTTGGGTATTCGGCGAACGCGCGGGGCAGTCGTCACCTCGGAGGTCGTAACCTCGCAGGCATGGACGACGACACCGCCCGGCCGCGCCGCCACGGCACCGACGACGCACTCCGCGACCGGTGGCGCGACTGCCTGGTCGCGGCCCGGCGCGGCACCGAAGGCCCCGATCCGCTGCCGTACGCCGACAACCTCCTGGCGCGCTGGGCCGAACCCCAGCGCAAGTACCACACCACCGCCCACCTGGCGGCGGTCCTGGACCGCGTCGACACGCTCGCCTCCCACGCCGCCGACGCGGACGCCGTACGGCTCGCCGCCTGGTTCCACGACGCGGTCTACCGCCCCGACCGCTCGGAGAACGAGGAGCGCAGCGCCGTCCTCGCCGAGCGCGCGCTGCCCGAGGCCGGGGTGCCCGCCGGGACCACCGCCGAGGTCGCCCGGCTGGTCCGGCTCACGGTCACGCACGATCCGGCCGGCGGCGACAGCAACGGCGAGGTGCTGTGCGACGCGGACCTGGCGATCCTGGCGTCGCCGCCGAAGGAGTACGCCGCGTACGCGGCCCAGGTGCGCGAGGAGTACGGCTTCGTCCCCGACGAGACGTTCCGGGAGGGCCGGGCGGCCGTGCTGCGGCAGCTTCTGGAGCTGCCGCGGCTGTTCCGTACGCCGTACGGGGCGGCCGAGTGGGAGCCGAGGGCCCGGCACAACCTGCTGACCGAGCTGGAGCTGCTCGCACGCTGAGCTGACGGGCCGCCGGGCCGCCGGGGCGGGAATGTAACGGGCAATCGCGCTGTTGGCACCTGTCATGCCCGACTCTGCCCCCCGCCGCTCACCTATGCCCCTGGCCGTATACATCCTCGGCCTCTCCGTCTTCGCCCTCGGCACCAGCGAGTTCATGCTCTCCGGACTGCTGCCGCCCATCGCCGACGACATGAACGTGTCGATCCCGCGCGCGGGGCTCCTCATATCCGCGTTCGCGATCGGCATGGTGGTGGGCGCCCCGCTGCTCGCCGTCGCCACGCTGCGGCTGCCGCGCCGCACCACGCTCATCGCGCTGATCTCGGTCTTCGGCCTCGGCCAGGTCGCGGGCGCGCTCGCTCCGACGTACGAGATCCTCTTCGCCTCCCGGGTGATCAGCGCCTTCGCGTGCGCCGGGTTCTGGGCCGTGGGTTCCGCCGTCGCCATCGCGATGGTCCGGGTGGACCAGCGGGCCCGCGCCATGGCCGTGATGATCGGCGGGCTGTCCATCGCCAACGTGCTGGGGGTGCCGCTGGGCGCCTTCCTCGGGGAGAGCCTCGGCTGGCGGTCGGCGTTCTGGGCGGTCGGCGTGGCCTCCGCCATCGCCCTCGTCGGGGTGGCGACGCTGATCCCCCGTATCCCCGTCCCGGACGAGAAGCCGCAGCTGAAGCGGGAGATGGGCATCTACCGCGACCGGCAGGTGTGGCTGTCCATCGCGATCACCGCGCTCGCGGCCGGTGGGGTGTTCTGCGCGTTCAGCTATCTCGCGCCGGTGCTGACGGACGTCGCCGGGCTGGACTCCGGCTGGGTACCGGCCGTGCTCGCGCTGTTCGGGGTCGGCGCGCTCATCGGTACGACGATCGGCGGCCGGGTCGCGGACGCGCACCTCTTCGGGGTGCTGCTGAGCGGTATCACCGCGTCGACGGTCTTCCTGGCCGCGCTGGCGCTGTTCGCCTCCAACCAGGTCGCGGTGATCGTGCTCTCGTTCCTGCTGGGCCTGTCGGCGTTCTACACCGCCCCGGCGCTGAACGCCCGGATGTTCAACGTGGCGGGGGCCGCCCCCACCCTGGCCGGTGCGACGACCACCGCCGCGTTCAACAGCGGCAACACCGGCGGCCCCTGGCTGGGCGGCACGGTGATCGACGCGGACTTCGGGTATGCGGCGACCGCGTGGGCGGGGGCGGCGATGACCGTACTGGCGCTGGTGACGGTGGTGTTCTCGTTGCGGCTCCAGCGCAGCCGCAACGCGTCCTCCCTGCTCGTGACGGGCGCGCCGGCCGCCAGGCCGGACGGCGTGGCGCTGGAGTCCGCGCCCTCGACGACCGTCTGAGCGCGCTCAGCCCGGTGCCGGACGGCCCTTCGGGCGGCGCAGGCCCGCCTCGGTGATCCGGCGGACCAGTTCCTTGGAGCCGATCTGCCGGGCCCCGGCCCGTACCGCGTCCTCGTACCGGGTCTCCGGCAGGTCGTAGTGGTCCCGCTCGAAGGCCCGTTCCGGGCAGCCGATGGACGCGGCGAAGCCGTGCAGCTCGTCGAACGACTCGTCGCTGACCAGATGCGACCAGAGCCGCCCGTGCCCCGGCCAGTCCGGCGGATCGACATAGACCGTCACGGGCGCAGTATCCCGCCGAGCGAGCCGACCGGGGCGACCGCCACGGCGGCCTTCGTGCAGACCCAGTGCGGGTCCGGGCCCAGTTCCGGTTCCACGTCGAGCGCGTGCGGGTCGCCCGCGTCGCAGACCGGGCACAGCGGCCAGCGGCCGTACTCCTCCAGCAGCGCGTCCTGGACGTCCTGGGCGACGAGGCCGACCACGAACTCCGCCCCTTCCGGCCACTGCTCGACCCACCAGCGCCGGTGCGTCACCGCGTCCTCGACCATCGAGACGATCTGCGCGTGCGCGACGTCTCCGGCCGCGAGGTCGGCCATGACACGTGCGCGGGCGGTGTGCAGCGCCTGCTCCAGGGGATTCAGCTCCATACCGCCATTCTCCACCTCAGCCGTTGCCCACCTGCCATCCCGGCCGCCGCCGCCAGAGGTCAGGACCAAAGGGGGGTTGACGGACATGCGCGTTGAAAATATCTTTCAAATGTGACCAATCACGTGAAGGAAAGTTTCAGCGCTGATTCGCCGCCCGCCCCGGCAGCCCTCGCCGCCAAGGTGCGCACGCTCGCGCCGTCCATGACCCGCTCGATGCAGCGGGTCGCCGAGGCGGTCGCGGGCGACCCTGCGGGCTGCGCCGCGCTGACGGTCACCGGTCTCGCGGAGCTCACCGGCACCAGCGAGGCCACCGTGGTCCGCACCGCCCGCCTCCTCGGCTACCCCGGCTACCGCGACCTGCGCCTCGCGCTCGCCGGTCTCGCCGCCCACCAGCAGTCCGGCCGGGCCCCCGCCGTCACCGCCGACATAGCGGTCGACGACCCGATCGCCGACGTGGTCGCCAAGCTCGCCTACGACGAACAGCAGACCCTCGCCGACACCGCCGCCGGGCTCGACACCGTGCAGCTCGGTGCCGCGGTGGCCGCCGCCGCCACCGCTCGCCGGATCGACATCTACGGGGTCGGCGCCTCCTCGCTCGTCGGCCAGGACCTGGCCCAGAAGCTGGCCCGGATCGGCCTGATCGCGCACGCCAACATGGACCCCCACCTCGCGGTCACCAACGCCGTGCAGCTCCGCGCCGGTGACGTGGCCATCGCGATCACCCACTCCGGTTCGACCGGTGACGTCATCGAGCCGCTGCGGGTCGCCTTCGACCGCGGCGCGACGACGATCGCGATCACCGGACGCCCCGACGGGCCGGTCACCCAGTACGCCGACCACGTACTGACCACGTCCACGGCCCGCGAGAGCGAGCTGCGCCCCGCCGCCATGTCGAGCCGTACGAGCCAGCTCCTGGTCGTCGACTGCCTGTTCATCGGAGTCGCGCAGCGTACGTACGAGACGGCGGCCCCGGCCCTCGCCGCCTCCTACGAGGCGCTGGCCCACCGCCACAACCCACGCACCCGCTGACACCCGCGTAGAGAACCCCGCACCCGCAGAGCCGTACGAGTTCGAGAAAGCAGAGCCGCTCTCCATGACCTCCATCACCGACGCCGACGCCACCGCCCCCGACGGATACGGGGAGCTGCGCGCCCAGCTCGCGACGCTCACCACCGAGGCCTTCCGCCCCGAGCTCGCCGACATCGACCAGCTGGCCACCGCGGAAATCGCCCGGATCATGAACGGCGAGGACCAGACCGTCCCCGCCGCCGTCGCCGCCCGGCTGCCCGAGATATCCGCCGCGATCGACGCCACCGCGGCGCGCATGGCCCGCGGCGGCCGGCTGATCTACGCGGGCGCCGGCACCGCGGGCCGCCTCGGTGTGCTGGACGCCAGCGAGTGCCCGCCCACCTTCAACACCGACCCGGCGGACGTCGTCGGCCTCATCGCGGGCGGCCCGTCCGCGATGATCACCGCCGTCGAGGGCGCCGAGGACAGCAAGGAGCTGGCCGCCGCCGACCTCGACGCGCTGGGCCTCACCGCCGACGACACGGTGGTCGGCATCTCCGCCTCCGGCCGTACGCCGTACGCGATCGGTGCCGTCGAGCACGCCCGTACCAAGGGCGCGCTGACCATCGGCCTGTCCTGCAACGCGGACTCCGCGCTGGGCGGCGCGGCCGAGCACCCCCTCGAAGTCGTCGTCGGCCCGGAGCTGCTCACCGGCTCCACCCGGCTCAAGGCGGGCACGGCCCAGAAGCTCGTCCTCAACATGCTCTCGACGATCACGATGATCCGGCTCGGCAAGACGTACGGAAACCTCATGGTCGACGTCCGCGCCTCCAACGAGAAGCTGCGCGCCCGCTCCCGGCGGATCGTCTCGCTGGCCACCGGAGCGTCGGACGCCGAGATCGAGGCCGCGCTCGCCGCCACCGACGGTGAGGTGAAGAACGCCATCCTCACCATCCTCGGCCAGGTCGACGGCCCCACCGCCGCCACGCTCCTGACCGCGTCGGACGGCCACCTCCGCGCCGCGCTCGCCGCCGCGCCCCGCACCGCCTAGGTCCTCTCGTTCGGATCAGGCCGGGCGCGCGGGGCCTGGCACCCGCAGCCTGGTCCGGCCTCATCCGAACGAGAGGCCCTGCCCTTCTGCCCCACCCCCCGCACAGCAAGGCACCACGCACCATGGCTACAGAAGACAAGAACCGCGCCGCTGCCGCCGCGATCCTTCCGCTCGTCGGTGGCGCCGCGAACGTCCGCTCCATCGCCCACTGCATGACCCGGCTCCGGCTCGGTCTGCACGACCGCCTCCTCGTCCAGGACGACGCGCTGAAGGCCCTCCCCGCCGTCATGGGCGTGGTCGACGACGACACGTACCAGATCGTTCTCGGTCCCGGTACGGTCGCCCGCGTCACGCCGGAGTTCGAGAAGCTCGTCGAGGAGGGCCGGGCGTCCGCGCCGGAGCCCGCCGGCGTCCCGGTCACGGCCGATGAACTCGCCGCGCAGGGCGCCGGGATGAAGGCGGCGCGGAAGGCGAAGAACGCGACGCCGTTCAAGCTCTTCCTGCGCAGGATCGCCAACATCTTCGTCCCGCTGATCCCGGCCCTGATCGGCTGCGGCATCATCGCGGGCCTGAACGGTCTGCTGGTGAACCTCGGCCGGCTGCCGTCCGTCACCCCCGCCCTGGCGGCGATGGCGTCCGGCTTCATGGCCCTGATCGCGGTCTTCGTCGGCTACAACACGGCGAAGGAGTTCGGCGGTACGCCGATCCTCGGCGGTGCGGTCGCGGCCATCATCGTCTTCCCGGGCGTCGCGAACATCGAGGCGTTCGGCCAGAAGCTCTCCCCCGGCCAGGGCGGCGTCCTCGGCGCCCTGGGCGCGGCGGTGCTCGCGGTGTACGTGGAGAAGTGGTGCCGGCGCTGGGTCCCGGAGGCGCTGGACGTCCTGGTCACCCCGACCCTGACGGTCCTGATCTCCGGACTGGTGACGATCTTCGGCCTGATGTACGTGGCGGGTGAGGTCTCCACCGCGATCGGTACGTTCGCGGACTGGCTGCTGTCCAACGGCGGTGCGGGCGCGGGCCTGGTCCTCGGCGGTTTCTTCCTCCCGCTGGTCATGCTGGGCCTGCACCAGGCGCTGATCCCGATCCACACCACGCTGATCGAGCAGCAGGGCTACACGGTCCTGCTCCCGATCCTCGCCATGGCCGGCGCGGGCCAGGTCGGTGCGGCCATCGCGGTCTACTTCCGCCTCCCCCGCAATGAGTCGATCCGCAAGACCATCAAGTCCGCCCTGCCCGCGGGCTTCCTGGGCGTCGGCGAACCCCTGATCTACGGTGTGTCGCTGCCGCTGGGCCGCCCGTTCGTCACGGCGTGCGTGGGCGGCGCGTTCGGCGGCGCGTTCGTCGGCTTCTTCAACCAGCTCGGTGACGCGGTCGGCTCCACCGCGATCGGCCCGTCCGGCTGGGCCCTGTTCCCGCTGCTGGACGGCAACCACGGCCTGGGCGCGACGATCGCGATCTACGCGGGCGGTCTGGTGGTCGGCTACCTGGCCGGCTTCGTCGCCACGTACTTCTTCGGCTTCAGCAAGGACCTGCTGACGGAGTTCAACGTGTCGCAGGAACCGGCCGCCGCCTCCCCGGTGGCCGCCGCGCCCCCGACTGGGGCAAGCGCCGGCCCGGACGCCCTGGCGAAGGAACCCGCGGGGGTCTGACGGCCACACCGCGCGGCGGCGCCCCTCGGGGCGCCGCCGTTTCGCCGTTCCGCCTCAGACCGGGAAGGCGTCCGTGGCCAGCGTGACGTCGAAAGGCGCGGGCAGGCCGAGCGGCTTGCCGAACGGCACCGCGTCGTAGCGCTTGTACGTGCCGTCCTCGTTCGGCTCCGTGAACAGGGTGCTCATGGCGCCACGCGTGTCGAACCGGTCGATCAGCAGGTACATGGGGACACCCGCGCGCGCATAGGCGCGGTACTTCTTCGTCCGGTCCTCCCGCGCGTTCCCCTTCGACGTGATCTCGACGACGAGGAGCGCTTCGGAGGCGTCCATGGGATCGCTGGCCTCGGGGTCGGCGGCATCGATCAGCTCGGCCGGCATGACGACGAGATCGGGAACGTACAGCTTGTCGAGGGGTGCCACGTGCACCCCCAAGGTCTGATAAATCTCCAGCTCGTCGGGCAGATTCACGTAGAGGCGTCGTTGCACCTTGGCGGCAATCCCGTTGTGATGCGCATGCGGCGGCGGTACCAAGACGATCCGCCCTTCGTCGATCTCGGCGCGCCACCCCTCGGGCACGTCCAGTTCCTGCCAGGTATGAAGCAGGTAGTCCCACGGGCGGCCTTCAGAGTCCTGCTGGTGCTCGACCATCGCGGCGGTCATCGCGGGTCCCTTCTCCTGAAGCCTGTCTGGGGAGCGTAGATCGACGGTTCTGCGACGCGAGGCCGCTTTCCTCAGCGTCCCACGATCGTGTGACGGGCGCACTGAACCACCCGCTCTGTTCAGCCTTCGGAGGCGACCGGCTCGGACGAGCGGACCGGCCGGACGGTGACCAGAGCGATCCCCGCACAGCACACCGCCAGCAACAGCAGTTCGGCGGGCGAGGGGGCGGGTGCGGTGTCCAGGGCCCAGTCCCCGAGCCGGACCGTGAAGGGCACGGCCAGTTGGACGGCGGCCGTGAAGACCGGGCCGCGGAGCAGGATGAGGCGGTGCTGCACGAGGTAGGCGGGGGCGTAGACGACCGCGCCGAGCACCACGATCCCGCCCGTCGCGGCGAGCGTCGGGGGGTGGGCGATCAGCGCGGGCAGCGACATCGGGAGCAGCAGACAGGTGGCCGCCGCGAGCAGCACGGGCAGGACGGCCGGCGGCGGCAGCCCGGACAGCCGGTTCCGGTAAAGGAACCCGTACACCGCGAACGCCACCGTCGCGGCCGCCACCAGCAGCAGCCCGATCGCGTCCAGGTCCCCGGCGTCCGCGCCCAGCGCCGCGTATCCGGCGGCCGCCGCGCAGGCCAGGGCGGCGCCCGCCGCCTTGCGGGCCCCGGACCGTTCGCCGAAGAACAACGCGCCGACGGCCACCGAGGCGCACGGCATCAGCGCGACGACGAGGTTCGTCAGGGAGGTGCCGACGCGGGGGATGGCGAGCAGGGTGCCCGCCGCGTACCCGGCGAAGCCGAGCAGGCCCAGCAGCCAGACGGTCCCCGGCCGGGCGGCGGCCCGCCGCAGGTCCGCCCGGCCGCTGGTGCTCGACGCGGCGACGGCGGTGAGCACCAGGCAGCACACGGCGGTACGGCCCACCGCGACGATCAGCGGATCGGTCCCGGTGACGAGGGCGCCGGAGAGCAGCCAGGTGCCGGAGAGCAGCAGGACGAGAACGGCCGGCATCAGGCGTCCTTTCCACGAACGAGGACCACGGGCGAGGACCACGGGCCGGGAGACCGCAGGCCAGGACCGCGGGCGGCGCCTCATGGCCTAGGG
Organism: Streptomyces sp. NPDC050423; assembly: GCF_040655445.1. NCBI lineage: Bacteria > Bacillati > Actinomycetota > Actinomycetes > Kitasatosporales > Streptomycetaceae > Streptomyces > Streptomyces sp. NPDC050423. The sequence continues at coordinate 69,417 of NZ_JBFAJY010000038.1, read as the reverse complement.
GCCGCCCGAACGCTACGGCAGCCACGGTGGCTCCTCCCCAGCGAGGTGGCTATGCGGACGGCGCCGAGCGCGAGGAGGGCGGCGGTGACGGTGAGCGCGGGTGAGAAGCCTTCCGTCGCGGCGTGCGGGGGGGCGTCCCGAGCATCGGGACACGGACGCGCCCGGCGACTGACCGCTCAGTGGTTGTTCAGCGGCCGGCCGGGACCTGGTTCCTGATCATCTCCAGCAGCAGGGCGTGCGTCTCCCGGTCGGCCGCCACCACCAGGCCGCCCGCGCCGGTGTGCGGCGGCCGGCCGTGAATGCCGGTCACCACGCAGCCCGCCGCTTCGCACAGGGCGATACCGGCGGCGAAGTGCACGCTGTCGCGCAGCCGACCGTCCGTGACGTACGCGGCCCGCCGCCCTGCCGCCACCCAGGCCACGGCAAGGGTGCTGGAGACGACGCGCGGCCGGAAGTGCTCCGCGAACTCCGGTGCGGCCAGCAGGCCGACCGCCCGGAAGTCCGGTGCGTTGGGGAACGGCGGGTCGAGGTTGACGTCCACCAGCCGGGACCCGGACGAGGGCGCCAACTCCTCGTCCGCACCGCCCCTTCGAAGGCGAGCGTGCTCGCCGTCGGTCCAGAACACCTCGTCGCCGAACGGGTCGGCCGCCGCTGCCGCCGTGATGGCGGACCCGTCGCGCAGGGCAACGTTCACCGCGACCACCATGGTGTTCACGGCGTAGTTCAACGTGCCGCACAAGGGGTCGACCAGCCACCGGCGTTCAGCACCCTCCGACCCGGTGCGACCGCTCTCCTCGCCCGTCACCGCGTCATCGGGCCGGGCGGTCCGCAGGACGTCGAGAATGGCCTTCTCGGCCGCGAGGTCGGCGGCCGTCGCGAAGTCACCGCCGGACTTCTCGAAGCGTTCCGGCGATGTCCCGTACATGTCCCGGACCACCGCCGATCCCGCCTGGGCCGCCCTGACAGCCAGTTGTGCGTCGCTTTCCGTGCTCATGCTCAGCATGAGGGGCAGGCTATCCGCGCCCGTTCCCGCCGCGGCCCGGCACTCCTTCGCATCCTCACCTCGGCAGCTGCCCCTCCCGGTTGACCTCCGTCACCCGCGCCCGCAGCACCAGCCCCGGCGGGGCCGCCCGGACGGCATCGGGCGGGCAGTCCCACTCCGGGCCCCCACCGGGCGGCCGCAGCTGCACGTACGGCCCGACGCGCCCCATCACCCGGCCCACCCGCCCGTCCCGCACATCCATGGCGAACGACCCCGGCTCCGGCGTACACGCCTCCGGCTCACCGCTCTCACCCGCCATGACCGGCCGCCTTCCCGTCCAGCACACTGCTCAGCCGCCGCACCGTGTCGAGGTTGCAGCGCCCCAGGTCGACGAGCACGGCAGGCCCGCTGCCCGCGCACGAGACCGGGTCCACCCGCAGCGAAGGCAACGTGATCCCGACCCCCGCGAACCCTTCTCTCAACCGCTCCACCGCCTCCTCTGCCTCCTGCACTCTTCCCGCCGTCACCCTGCGCCGCTCCGTAGTCGTCATGATCCATTCCTTCCACGCTGAGTAATGACAATGCATACCCAGCGTGGCCAATCTCTCGTTAGCCTGGAAGAGGTGCAATCCCAACAACCGCACGTGTGCCACAGGGAGTTGTCATGCCAGGTCCCAGAAAGCTCGATCCCTCCTCCTCGCCCCGCGCTCTCCTGGGCGCCGAACTCCGCCACCGAAGAGAAGAAGCCGGCCTCTCGCAGTCGGACCTGGGCGCCCCGCTCTTCCTCAGCGGCTCCTTCATCGGACAGCTGGAGTCCGGGGTGCGGCGCATGCAGATGGACCAGGCGGAGAAGTTCGACGAGATCCTGGGCGCGGACGGCTTCTTCGTACGGAACTGCGCGGCGCTCAAGGAGTCGAAGTACCCGGAACACTTCGCGGAGGCCGCCGAGGCGGAAGCCCGCGCGGAGGCCATCCGGGAGTACGCGCCCCAGCTCATCCCGGGGCTGCTGCAGACGGAGGCGTACGCGCGGGCGGTGTTCCGGGCGTACCAGCCGACGGCGGTCGAGAGCGTGATCGATGAGCTGGTGTCAGCCCGTTTGGAACGTGCGCAACTCCTCGCCGATCCAACACAGCCGATGTTGTGGGTCACACTGGACGAGTCGGTATTACGTCGAACGGTCGGCGGGCCTGCGGCCATGTCAGGAGCACTCCGCCACGTCGCCTCACTGGTCCAACAACATCGGATCATCGTGCAGGTCTTGCCCTTTTCGGCAGGGGGGCACGCGGCGATGGGTGGCGGCCTGAAGCTCATGGCTTTTGCCGATGCACCGCCGCTCGCCTACCTGGACGGACTCGGAGCAGGCCAACTCCTGGACGACCCAGGCACGGTGAGCAGATACGAACTGACCTACGATTTGGTGGTGGCCAGCGCGATCTCACCGGATACGTCCCTGGCCTTGATCGAATCGGTGGCGGAGGATTACGACCATGAAGCTCAGCGGTTCTGACTACGACCTGTTCACGGCGACCTGGAAGAAGTCCTCGCACGGCGGGGGAAGCGGTGGTGACTGCGTAGAGGTCGCCATCTGGCGCAAGTCCACCTACAGCGACGGCAGCGGCGGCAACTGCCTCGAAGTCCTCGACGGGATCGCCGAGGTCGTCCCCGTCCGTGACTCCAAGGTGACTGATGGCCCCGCGCTGATGTTCCGGGCGGATGCCTGGGCGTCGTTCGTCACCGACCTCAAGCGCGGCTGACCGGACGCCTGGTGCCGCGTGCCGGCACCGTCAGATGAACCGGTACGGAACATGCCGATGCAGGCCGCGCGGACATCGCACAGCCTGCATCGACGATCCGGTACAGGTGAATTCAGCCCCAGCCAGAATTCAACTCTGCCCCGATGCTCCACGAAGATCCAGTAAGGCGGCTGCGCCTGGCAATCGTTCGCGACCCATCGGTCCGGAATGAACCCATAAATGTCCAGATCGAGACGGTAGGAAGGTTTTCGCACCTTTACCTCTCTCGGTGACCGGCAGGGCCCCGGACGACCGACCACAGTGCGCCCGCGCGAGACCCTCGGCCGCTCGTGTGCTTTTGCTCCCTTGCGGTCACGACCTGCCGAAGGTTTGCTGGTATTTGTCCTGCACTGTGGGGACGTTCACCATGCCGAAGGGGGACAGATGGCCGAGTCGGTGTTCTGCTGGGAGGAACTGCCCGAGGCGGATCGGTTCCCGTGCTGGCGGGACATGGCATGCGACAGCCACGCACCCAACGAGGTCGATTCGGAGCAAGCCGACGACTTCCGGGCGTCGTTACGGGTGCTGGGCCTGGGGTCGGTGAGTGTGTCCGCCCTCGACTGCCCGCCTCTGCGCTCGAACCGCACCCCGAGACTGATCCGGCAGTCCGATCCGGAGCTGTACAACCTCACCTTCACCCAGCGCGGGAGTGCCGGCGCCGTCCACGCCGACCGGGAGATCCGGCTGGGCGCGGGCGATCTGATGCTGTCCAGCACCTCGCTGCCCCTGCGCACCAGGATGGCCACCGACCACGCGTCGGTGGCCATGATCGACGTGCTCTTCCCGCAGACGCTGTTACCCCTGCCCAGAGGGGCCGCGGACCGGCTGCTCACGCTGCCCTTCTCCGGGCAGACGGGGCTCGGCGTTCTCCTCGCTCAGTTCCTCACCCGCCTGACCGCCGAATCCGCCTCGTACCGGCCGGCCGACGCCGAGCGGCTCGGGGCGGTGACCATCGACCTGGCGGCAGCGCTGCTCGCCCACCACCTCGACGACACGACCCCGCCCGAGGCTCACCCCGAGGCGCTCGCCACACGTATCCACAGCTTCGTCCGTCAGAACCTGCGCGATCCCGAGCTGACTCCCCGCCAGATCGCCGCCGCCCACCACATCTCGCTGCGCACCCTGCACCGGGTCTTCCAGCGCCAGGGCGCCACGGTCACCGCCTGGATCCGTCAGCAGCGACTCGACGGTGCCCGGCGCGACCTCACCAACCCCGCGCTGGCCGCGCGCCCCATTCACGCCATCGCGACCGCGTGGGGCTTCCCTCGCGCCGCCGACTTCACCCACGTCTTCCGCGCCACGTACGGCATGCCACCCAGCGAATACCGCCACCTGGGCACGCCCCGGCGGACGTGAGAGGCGGATGAGAACCTCGGCCTCCCGCGGTGGCCTGGCGGCCGCCGTATGCGGCTCAGCGGCGTTTGCGGACCGCAGTCCGCAACGACACGGACGTCGGTCGATCCGCCTGTCAGTCACCCCGCGGGCGCCAGCGGCGAGCCTGCCGCACCGCCACAGTGCTCGCCCATATCCACATCAGAACGCCGATGGCCAGGACGGTACTCGCAGCCCATGTGGTCAGCGCACGGGTAAGGAAGGCATCGTCGGTCTCGGAGACCGGGTCCGCCAGGCCGGCCGCGACAGCGCTCCCTGCCAGCCCTGCCAGGAGGAGCGGCATGAAGACAGACCACGCGGCACTTGCACGGAACACGCGAAGTCCACCGGTCAGCACGGACAGGGGTGCGAGGGCACGCCCATGGCGCAGGAACTCCGCCATGGCACTGAGGCCTGCTGTGACTGTGAGCACAGCGACGCCGATGAGGCCGAGCAAGGTACTCCAACGCCCCTGGTCCCGGTTGGGAATTCCGGCAGTCAGCTCGTCCTCCCCCGGAGCACTGGCTCGGGCTCCGCGCGGAAGCACTTCGTGGCTCAGTCGCTTGACAGCGGCGACGGGAACGGCACCTTGGTCGCGTCGCACAAGGACGACGGAGGCCTCCTCTGTGGAGGCCGCTGCGCGGCGGGCGAGTGCACGGAGGTCGGTACGGTGGATCTCCGTCACCAGCGCGTTATGCGGGGTCCATCTGATCAGTTCCTGCAGTCTGGGATCTTGTGGTGCCCCTTTGATGCGGGCTGTGGGTGCGGGGCACTGCAGGTGCAAGACCGCCAGGGCTGGGCAGTCGCCGTAGAGCCTCATAGGGCCCGTGCCACCGGCGCCATCGGCCGGCCCCGCGAGGAGCAGGGCTTCGGTGTTGTCCGGGCGGTGGTTCAAGAACGTGGTCATGTCCGCGTCTGAGACCTTGCCCCGGGCTCCGACCGTGAGAGCACTGTTGCCGATTCGGTCAAGTGTGCGCTGCGCGTCCTCGCTCTGTGCGCCGAACAGTCCCTGCCAGGCGACCGCTTGCAGGAAAACGATCAGCGCGATCGTGATGCCGGTGACCAGCCGGGCGGTGCTGCCCGGGTAGGTGCTCGTGCGGCGCCCTGCCACGAGGGTCCCGGCCAGACCGCGTGACCGCCCCCAGCGGGTGAGGACTCGGCCGGCAGCTGCGGTGGCGACCGCCATTGCCGCCGGCAGGGTCAGCATGGTGCCTGCAATACCTGCCCAGCCGATGAGGGTGCGTTGTCCGGAGTCGGGTCCGACGAAGTCAGGGCCGCGCACCGCGAGAAGGAGCGTGACGGGGAACAGCGCGGCAACGCGGGGCAGCCAGGCAGAGACGACCGGGCTGTAGGGGCGTGTTCCCGTAGATCCCCGACGCGGGACGAGCTCGGCCGCGATGACAGCCGCCACAACCACCAAGAGGGCCATGACGAGTGCGAGTACGACCCACCAGCCGTACTGACGCAGGTACCCGGAAGACAGGACGTACCCTGTGAAGGGGATGCGAAGATCCTCGGCCATGGCCCATGCGAGAGCCGCCGCGCCGAGCAACGCGCCGCCGAGTACCGGTAGCCCTGCTTCGCCCAGGGCCACTAGGGCACGATCCGCCCGCCGGCCGCCGAGCGCGCCGACCAAGGCGGTCCTGCGGTCGCGGGTGTGAGCTCCGGTACGCACGGCGATCAGCAACAACGCCAGGCTCGGCAGGCCGAGCATGCCGGCCACGGCAGCCAGAAACATCCACTCGGATTTGTCGTCCACGCGCACTGAGCCCGGCTCAAGGCCGTCCGCGAAAAGCCCACTGGCCGCCGGTCCGAAACCGGTGACGACAGAACTCGGCGACTTGGCGCTGAGGCCATCGCGTGGGCGGACATAGGCGAGCCATTCTGTCGGCTCGTCCAGACCGGACGGCTGAATGATGCCCGCCAGTTCGCCGTAGCGGTGGTCGATGTCCTCGGCCGCACCCGCCTTCCTCAAAGCTGGTGACAGCACCGCCTGGCCGGGCGCCGGCCAGCTTTCCACTCCCGGAGGCAGCGGGGCGTCACCCGTGTGCGGGGCCAGGAACACGACGCTGAACCGTCTCTTGCCCACCAGCGAGTCGGAGCCCACCAGCCAGGTGGTGGAAGCATGACGGCCCGCGTTCTCCTGGACCACTGGGGTTCTCGCAACTCGGCTCGCTGTCTTGCCCGCATAGACCGCATGGACCGCCGCAAGACCTGCCAACGTGACAGACAGGACCGCCGTGGCAAGAAGGAGGGCGACTACGCGCACGCCACCCGCCTCCGCCCGTCGGCCGGCAACCCGCCCGACCGCCAGGAGACGCCGAGTCAGCCCGACCGTGCTCGCGTCGGCCATCACTGCGCCCCCCGGGCAGCAGACGACTCAAGGACTCCCGCCGAGAGATGCAGCGCTCGGTCGGCACGTGCGGCGATGCCTGGGTCGTGAGTGACCACCAGCAGCCCGCACGAATACTGCCGCGGCAAGTTGAACAGCAATTCCGCAGTCTTGTCCCGCGCCCCGGAGTCCAGCGCACCGGTCGGCTCGTCTGCCAGTAGCAGCGCCGGCTGGTTGATGAGGGCACGGGCCACCGCCGTACGCTGCCGCTCGCCGCCGGAGAGCTCCTGACTCGTCTGAGCCCGCGGAACCCCCAGCTCGTCGAGAAGCCGCTGCGCCCGTTCTCGTACTTCACCACCCCGGCCGTTACGGGCCAGCAGAGCAGCCAGGTACACGTTGTCCAATGGGCTGAGTTCTGGGAGAAGTTCACCGAACTGGAAGACCATCCCGATCGACTGTGCACGCAATCGGGCCAGCCGCGCGTGGCGAAGGCCGGTAACGGACGTACCGGTCACAGCCACCGTTCCGCCATCAGGCTTGACCAGACCGAGCACGCACGACAGGAGCGTGCTCTTCCCGGAGCCGCTCGGCCCGGTTACGGCGATCGACTCACCCGCTCCCAGCGACAGTGAGAGGCCGTCGAACAGAGTCCGCCCACCGATCACATAGCTGAGGCCTGCTATCTCCAGTACCGGCCGCGCTTCCGTCACGTCGTCCTGTGCCGTACCCACTTGTCCCATCCTCACCGTGCGGTGTCCCCCGACATGCGGTAGCGGTGGGGCGCTCCGGAGCGCCCCACCGCATCATGACATTCTCAGCGTCCGTCGCCGCGTCGGACCGGGGGAAGAAGGCGTCGCCGAAGTACAGCGCGGCAGCGGTGCCGAACCCGATGAAGTCGTACACCTCGATCGCGGCACCGACACCGGCCCCCGCGGCCACTCGCTTGGCCTCCGGCGTACCGGTCGGCCTCCCCCCGCTCCCGCACGAGCTCTTCCATGGCGCCCGCCCTTCGCGTCGCGGTCCGATCCGGACCGACGGTGGCACCGACCACCTGGGGTGGCCGATGGGGAACGGGGACACCTGGCCGGAGTGTTCCGCATAATGCTCCTGAATCTTGAGGATTGACTCGAATCCATCGCAGGGTGTGGCTGTCTCGCCGGTTGCGAAAGAGAAGCGGCTCCTAAGCCTCCTCGCGCTCCTCCGCCGGGGCGTGCTGGGGCATGAGGCGCAGGGCGGGGAGGCACGCCGCGGTGACGGCGAGCACCGTGATGAGGCTGACCGTCATGGCGTGGGCGGGGGCGCCGGAGTGGAAGTAGACCGTGGTGACGGTGGCGGAGCCGATGCCCGCGGCGAGCTGCTGGACGGCGCTGAGGGAGCCGCTGGCGCTGCCCGCCTCGTCGGGGTCGATGCCGCCGAGTGCGATGTCGAAGATCGTCCCGAAGCAGGCGCCCATGCCCATACCTGTGAGGAGGACGGCCGGGGTGAGGGTCCACAGGGTGAGGTCGGTGCCCTGGGTGAGGACGAGGGCGAGCATCCAGCCGCCGCCGGCGAGGGTGATCAGCATGCCGATGAGGATGAGGGTGCGGCCCAGCCGCTTGATCAGGGCCATCCCCGCACCGGCGGAGATGATGATGCCGATGGTCAGGGGCAGCAGCCCGAGGGCGGTGTCGCCGGGCGACGCTTGCAGCGCCTGCTGCATGAACAGCGACATGACGTAGACCAGTCCGCTGGTGACGGCGAAGTACAGCAGGCCGACGACCAGGCCGGACGTGAAGCCTCGGTTCCTCAGCAGTGACGGCTTGATCAGCGGGTTCGCGGCCGACTTCTGGCGGCGCGCGAACAGGACGAAGAACACCGCGCCCGCGATCAGACTGCCGATGGGCACCACGCCCCAGCCGCTGCCGGAGCCCTCGATGAGGCCGAAGAGCAGGCCGAACATCGTCAGGGCGAGCAGGGTGGCACCGGTGCCGTCGACCGTGACCGACGCGTCGCGGTCGCTGCGGGGCAGCATCCGCGCGGCCACGAACGTGCCGACGGTGCCCAGCAGGATGTTGATCAGGAAGATCGGGCGCCAGGACAGCCCCGCGACGTCCGCGTCGATGACGAATCCCGCCAGGATCGGGCCGCCGACCGTCGCCAGACCCAGCAGGGGCCCGAAGAGGCTGAACGCCTTGCGGAGCATGTCGCGCGGGAAGGTCTTGGTCATGATCGCCATGCCCTGCGGGATGAGCAGGGCACCGAAGGCTCCCTGCACCACACGGGCGACGATCATGAGTGCCGGATCGGGCGAGAGGCCGCAGACGGCGGAGGCGAGCGTGAAGCCCGTCATGCCGATCAGGAACAGCCGCCGCTGGCCGAACTTGTCGCCGAGGCGTCCGCCGATGACGAGCAGGACGCCCATGGCCAGGGCGTAGGACGAGCCGAGCCACTTGATCAGGGACTCACCCCCTCCGATGTCGTGCTCGATGGTGGGGGCGGCGATGTTGGTGACGGTGGAGTCGATCATGTCGAGCGCGTCGGCGACGAGAACCAGCGCGAGGATCAGCCACAGGGCGAACCGGGTCGGGGACGTACCGGTCGACGCGGGTGTTGACGCCGGCGTTGACGTGGATACGGGTGCGGATGCGGATGCGGACATGGCGGCCATCTCCTTCGTACGGAGTCGAGGGGTGGTGCGGAGTCGAGGCGTGCGGGGTGGGGCGCTTCAGGGCACCTCCGGCACCGCCGGCACCTCTTCACCGTAACGAACATGTTCGTGACGAACAAGTTCGTCACGAATGCGTTTGGCGCGAACTTGTTCGCCCCCTGCCCGTTCGTTACGGTGGGCCGCATGGGATCTGACACCGACCAGCCACGACGCAGCCGCCGGGAACGCCCGGCCAAACCCGCACTGTCGCGGGACGGAATCGTGGCCACGGCGGTCGGGATCATGCGGTCCGAAGGGCTGGGCAAGGTGACCATGCGCCGCCTGGCGCAGGAGCTGGACACGGGTCCGGCCTCGCTCTACGTGTACGTCGCCAACACGGCCGAGCTGCACGCGGCGATCCTCGACGAGCTGCTGGGCACACTGCATGTCGAGGACGGCGGCGACTGGCGCGAACGCCTGGAGGGACTGCTCACCTCGTACACGGACACCCTCTTCACGCACCCCGGCCTGTCGCGCGCCGCACTGGTGATCCGCCCCAGCGGCACGCACTACCTCCGGCTGGTCGAGTCACTGCTCGCCCTGCTCGACGAGGGCGGCATCCCGCCCGGCCAGGCGGCCTGGGGCGTGGACGTACTGCTTCAGTACGCGACCGCGACAGCGGCTGAGCAGGCGACGCGGGACCAGTCCACCGACACGCAGGCCGAGTGGGACTCCCTCACGGGCGCCCTGCACGGAACATCGGAGCGCACCCACCCGCACATCGCGGGCCTGGCCGCGCAGCTGGTCTCCGGCACGGCTGAGCAGCGCATGTCCTGGGGCATCGCGACCCTGATCAACGGCATCAGCACCACCCCCCTGCCCGCAGAGGACGTCTCGGCCGAGGGCGCACAGATCTGACGGTTCCGGGTCCGATTCCAGGTCCGATTCCAGGTCCGATTCCAGGTCCAGTTCCAAGGTCCGGCTCCCCGTCAGACCCCGGAGCTCACCCGTCACACCCCGGAGCTCAAGCGTCGAGATCCGAGCGCTCTTTCAGCGGAATGGGTGGAGGGATTGAATACCCACCCGCCCACCCTGACCGGCCCGTTGACCATTTGTGACCGACTTGCGACGGATGGTAGCGACGCTCTAGCGTCAGCCGAACCAAGACGGCCCCCGCCGGTGCGATAACACCGAACAGGGGCCTGACCACTTCGATCGTCAGGAGCGATCCCATGGCTGTCAGCCAGCTTAGTGCCGCCCTCCCCTCCGCGCCCGTACCGCCGCCCACGCTCGACCACCCGATGGCCAATGCCGGGTACGGCAAGCGTTCGGCGCCGGGCCAACGCCCGCGCACCGGACATGACTTCACCCACCTCCTCCCCCGCGACGCCGCCATCGCCGCGTACATCGACGGGCTGTGCGACGGTGCCGACATCTCCGTGAAGACTCTGGCCAAGGCGCTCCCGTACGGACAGTGCGCCCTGCGGACCACGCTGAACCGGCTCCAGGAGGCGGGCCACCTGCGCCGGGGCAGCGAGTGCGTCGCGACCGAGGAGGCGCTGCTCTGGGTCACGCGGACGTTCTTCTCCCGTACCTGGCGCGACGACGCGTGGTGGGATGCGTTCACTCGGGGCGACGTACCACCGGAGCAGCCCCAACGCCCCACCCGATCCCGCTCGTTCATCCTCCTCGCCGCCCTCGGCCGCACCACCCCCGCACTGAGCCTGTCCCAGGCGGACTGCCTCGCACTGGAACCACAGGTCAGCCAATGGTTCGAGCGCGGCGCCACCGAGCCGGAACTCCTGCACGCCCTGACCGAGGGCCTGCCGACCCCCGTCCACCACGCCGCCGCACTCCTCCGCCGACGCCTGCGCGACAAGCTCCCGCCCGTACGCGAGGCTTCCCCCGCCCGCCGCGTCGTCCTGCGGACCCTGGAATGCGGCGAGTGCCGCGCCCCCGGCAGCCCGGAAGCCATGCCGGGCGGCCTCTGCGGCACCTGCCGGGGCAACCCCGACCCCGCCCCCACCGCCCCCACCGGCCCCGCAGACGCCGTACCCGTCCACGGCGTACGCGCCAGGATGAGCGAGGTACGGGCGGGACTCGTCCCCCGCACGGAGCGCAACCACCGGTAAGGGGCGGCAGAGGGTGCCAGGAGACGGCAGAGTACGGCAGCGACGGCAGGGGCCGGACTGCCGGTTGCTCTCCTTACCCGTCTGATCATGGCCGGAAGACACTGGCGCCCGGCGGACTTCGGCGGGAAACAGCGGGGGAGACAAAGCGATGGCCATGAAGAGAACCGGCACCGCTCAGGGGAAGGACGTACCCCCGCCGCCCCGGTCGAGGATCGGCGGGACCCTGCTGACCGGTGGGGCGCTGCTCGTTCTTTCCGTGCTCGCCGCGCTGACCTGCTATTCCGCCTTCACCAGCTGGCTGCCCGACAGTCGCGGCCGGCTCCACGAGTACAGGACGGCCGAGACGTGCCCCGCCCGGACGGTGATACCGAGGTCTGAGGACTGTCTGCGCAAGCTCGCCTTCACCGTCGAGAGCACCCGGAACACCCCCAAGCACATCGAGGCGACCCTGCTCGGCCCGGATCCCTACCCGAGGACGGCCATATCGTTCGGCGACTCGGGGCCGGTGCTGAGCGAGCTCGAGCCGAAGGACCGGATCACCGGCACCGTCTGGCGCGGCCACGTCGTGGAGATCGCCAAGGGGGACAGCCGCCAGGTTTCCGCCGACGCGCCTCGCGACGAACCCCAGATGATCGTCGCCGCCGGGACCTTCGCGGGGCTGATGGCCGCGTTGACCCTGATGTTCGGCGGGGTGCGTCTGGTCAGACCGCGCCACCTCGGATTCCTCACCTGGAGCCCGTACGGCAAGTGGCTGCTCACCGTCACGGGGGTGAGCTGCGCCGTCGTGGGCCTGCTGACCGTGTGGACCGGCCTCCCGTGGCTGATCGTTCCCACGGTCTGCGGGACGGTCGTCGCGCTCACGGCGTGGTTCCTCCACCAGGACCTGCGAAAGGTCGGACAGGGTGAGTGACGGCCCCGCGCCGCAAAGCAGTGGCGGGCGCGGGCCCTCACCGACGACCATGGCCGCCATGAGCGATCAACCCGCACGATGGAGCCAGGCAACCGTCTACCCCGACATGTGGGCCGACCCCGACGACGACCCCCGCAACAGCGAAGGGGTCAGCCCGGCCGGCGAACTCCCCACTCTCCAGGAATTTCTGACGGACTACCGACACACCCTGCGGATGAAGTGCGAGGGCCTGGACGCGGAGCAGCTCGCCCGGCGCCCGGTTCCGCCGTCGACCATGTCACTGCTCGGTCTGATCCGGCACCTCGCAGAGGTGGAGCGGGACTGGCTCAACTGGATCAGCGACGGTGAGCCGCGCCCGAAGCTGTACGGCAAGCGGGACGCGGACTTCGACGGGGCCGTCGCGGACCAGGCCGTGGTCGACGCCGCCCACGCCGACCTGGCCCGCGAACAGGCCGCGACCGACGCCGCACTGGCCGAACACCCGGATCTGGGCACGCGCCTGGGCAAGGACGGCATCGCGGTACGGGAGCTGATGGTGCACCGGATCGAGGAGTACGCCCGCCACTGCGGCCACGCCGATCTGCTGCGCGAGTGCATCGACGGGCGGGTGGGGCAGTAAACGGCTGGGCCGCCACGGGGGGCGGCCCAGCCGACTGTCGGCACGGCACGGCACGGCACGGCACGGCACGCTAGGACGTACCGCAGCCGGGATGTTCCTGCCTGCCGTCCGGTGTCACCAGCTCCCGGGCGCCGGCGGCGGGACGACCTCCGGGCGGTCGTCGCAGGTGATCGTGTTGGGGAGCAGCCAGGGGGCCAGCCAGCCGCCGTCGTTGCCGCCGAGGTCCGTGAGGGCGAACTCCGAGCCGGTCGCGGGGAAGTTGAACGAGCCGCAGTTGTTGACGCCGACCGCGCCCACGTCGCGCGCGTCGACGTTCTCGAACGTGGCGCCGCCCGCCGCGCGGGCGCTCAGCACGGACGTACCGGTGCCGTCGACCTTGATGTCCTTGAAGTGGACGCCCTTGATGGCGTACTGGTCCTTCACGCCCCAGTCGGAGACCAGCATGATCGCGTTGTAGGTGCTGTCGAGGAAGTTGTTGCCGGTGACCCGGATGTCCGCGTCGATGCTCTTGTCGAGGGCGAAGATCCAGAGGGCACCGAGGCCGATGTTCCAGTTGAGTTCGTACGTACCGGAGCGGACCGTGGTGTTGGCCGTGAGGTTCAGCTTTCCGGCGAAGGGCTCGGCGCCGAACCGGGAGCCGATGTGCAGCGCACTGCCCTCCCGGATCGGGTCCGCGACCAGGTTGTTCGAGACCGTGTTGTCGGTGCCGCCGTAGATCGCGATGCCGTTGGCGAGGACCGGGGTCTGGACGGTGTTGTGGTCAAAGGTGTTGCGGGCGTTCGCGGTCTTCTCGGACCACATGGCGAGGCCGTCGTCGCCGGAGTTGCGTACGAAGGTGTGGGCGACGCGTGAATCGGTCACGCCCGTGTGGAGGTTGAGGGCGTCGGCGATCTGGTCGACGATGATGTTGCCGGTGATCCGCAGGTTCGACATCGGGCCGTCGAACCACATGCCGACCTTGGTGTGGCTGATGTGCAGGCCCTCGATGGTCGAGTCGCTCAGCGCCCCGCCGACGCCGTTGACCTGGTCGGTGTCGACGCGTTCGCGTACGTCGCCCTCGATGGCGAAGCCGGACAGATGGACGTTGCGGCTGCCGCCGTCCGCCGCGTCCTTGCCGTAGAAGCCGACGCCGGTGTGGACCGAGCCGTCGGGGGCCGGGCGGTCGAGCGCGACCTCGCGGCCCTTGATCTTGGTGTACCAGTTGCCCGCGCCGACGATGGTGACGTCGTCGACGACGATGTGCCGGTTGACCTGGTACGTGCCCGGCGGGATGTACACCTTGAGGTGGGTGCGCCGCGCGAAGGCGACGGCCTTGTCGATCGCGGCCGCCGAGTCGCGCCGGCCGGTCGGATCGGCCCCGAACGCGAGGACGTTGGCCGCGAGCAGCTCGATGCGCGGGAGGCCGACCAGCTCCGAGTCCAGCAGGTCGATGGCCGTCCACGCGGCCCGGCTGCCGGCCGGGACGGTGAGCCGTACGGTGTCGCCCGCGCGGTACGTACGGCCGAGCAGGAGGCGCTGCTCGTCGTAGAAGTGGCTGGGCCGGTACGGCTTGGCGATGACCGGGGCCGGGGTCGTCTCACTGGGTACGCAGGAGCACTCGGTGATCCACCAGTCGGGGTGGAGCAGCCCGGCGCCCGGATCGTTGGAGAACGGGTACTGGTTGTACAGCCAGGCGTACTGCGAGGTGAGCGTCATCGTGGAGCGCTTCTTGCCGTTCACCGCGACGTCCAGCGGTGCGGTGATCCCGCCGCCGTTCGGGGCGTCCGGGATGCTGTAGCGCACGGTGATCGCGTTGGCGGCGCGCGGCAGCGTGAACTCGACGTGCTCGCCCGGCTCCAGGCTGACCGCCTTGCGGCCGGACGCCTCGGCGGGGAGCGTGTAGGCGCTGCGGTCGGGGCCGATGACCGTGCCGTTCGTCGCGGCGTTCTCGGCCTCCTGCTCGACGAACGCCACGTCCGCGCCCCGCCCGGCCACGAGCGCCGGATCGAGGGCGGCCCGGGTCACGGCGGAGGTAGTGACAGAGGGCGCGGCGGGGGACGTGGCGGGGGCGCGCTGACCGGCCAGCGCGGGCGTGCCCGCCAGCACGCCGAGGCCGACGGCCGCCGCGGTCATCGAGGCAACCGCAGCCGCGCACAGGGCCGTTCGCCGCGGTCTTCGCGAACTCACTTCAGTACCGGTGATCTTCCGTGACATCGCAGGCCCGTTTCTCTGAGGAGGAGTGCACAACTGGGACGACAGGGGTCTTCGGGCGGGACGTTCGGGGAGGGTCGGCCGCCGTGGAGGTGAGGCGACAGTAGGACCCGTACGTCCCGGCCCACAAGACTTCTGTCACAGGATTCCGCCAGATTGCTGTTCAAGTGCACAGTCTCGTAGCATTTTTGCGCGGAGAGGGCAGCACATTGCGGGATCTCACATGGTGCCGCTCGGCGTCCCTGGCGGAGCGCCCCGAGCACGGGACAAACCCGCAGCTCAGGAGTTTCCGCAGGTCAGATTAGGTGGCGTAACTTCGGCGTAACGTCCTGGGGCGCGACGGCGGGATAGCGTGAGGCCCGCGAGGAAGTGACGCAACACCTCATGCGTGACGACCAGTCCCCGGGCCGGGAGCGGCAGCCGCTGCCCCGCGCCGAACGGGCGCGACGGATCGCGGACACGCTGCGCCAGCGGATCACCTCCGGTCTCTACGAGGACGGCATGCTGCCCGACGAACGCGCCCTCGGCCACGTCCTCGGCACCACCCGCAACACCGTCAGGGAGGCCCTCGGGCTGCTGCGCGACGAGGGGCTGATCACCCGCAGGCGCGGCATCGGCACCCGGATCGTGACGGTCGCCGTCGCGGCGGGGCTCTTCGGCCTGGGCGGACCGATGCTGAGCGTGCCCCTCCTGGTCGTCTGCGGTCTCCCGGTGCTGTCCGCGCCGGCCGCCGCGCAGGCGCAGTCCGTGGTGATCGCGAGCGTGGGCACCATCGGCTACGTGCAGCACGGCTCCGTCGACTGGACCCTGGCCGCCGTGGTCGGCGTGCCGGAACTGGTGGGGGTGATCGTGGGCTGGCGCATCGCCCGGTCGGTCCCGGACCGCCGCCTCAAGTACGCCCTCGTCGGCATGCTCCTGGCGCCGGCCCCCTATCTCGCGTTCCACTCCTGAGGCGGGATACGCGGGCTGGACGGCCTCTCGGACCGCTTCCCGGAGATGGTGTTCACGCCGTGGCCGGGGCGCGTACGAACGACGACGAGCGAGTGCGGACGAGTGCGGACGCGTACGAACGCGTACGAACGACGCCGGCCCCCGGGGAGTGATCCCCGGGGGCCGGCGTTCGTACAGCTGTGCAGGAGCTACCGATCCGTCAGGATCAGAAGTCCATGTCACCGCCCGGCATGCCGCCCGGAGCGGCCGCGGAGGCCTTCTCCGGCTTGTCGGCGATGACGGCCTCGGTGGTGAGGAAGAGCGCGGCGATGGACGCGGCGTTCTGCAGAGCGGAGCGCGTGACCTTCGCCGGGTCGATGATGCCCTCGGCGATCATGTCGACGTACTCGCCGGTCGCGGCGTTGAGGCCGTGACCGATCGGCAGGTTGCGCACCTTCTCGACGACGACTCCACCCTCAAGACCACCGTTGACGGCGATCTGCTTGAGCGGGGCCTCCAGCGCCAGCTTGACGGCGTTGGCGCCGGTCGCCTCGTCACCCGAGAGCTCCAGCTTCTCGAAGACGGCCGAGGCCTGGAGCAGAGCCACGCCACCACCGGCGACGATGCCCTCCTCGACGGCGGCCTTGGCGTTGCGCACCGCGTCCTCGATGCGGTGCTTGCGCTCCTTGAGCTCGACCTCGGTCGCGGCACCGGCCTTGATGACGGCCACGCCGCCGGCCAGCTTCGCGAGGCGCTCCTGGAGCTTCTCGCGGTCGTAGTCCGAGTCGGAGTTCTCGATCTCGGCACGGATCTGGTTGACGCGACCCTGAACCTGGTCGCTGTCACCGGAGCCGTCGACGATCGTCGTCTCGTCCTTGGTGATGACGACCTTGCGGGCACGGCCGAGCAGGTCGAGACCGGCGTTCTCCAGCTTGAGGCCGACCTCCTCGGAGATGACGGTGCCACCGGTGAGGATGGCGATGTCGCCGAGCATGGCCTTGCGGCGGTCACCGAAGCCCGGAGCCTTGACGGCGACGGACTTGAAGGTGCCACGGATCTTGTTGACGACCAGGGTCGACAGGGCCTCGCCCTCGACGTCCTCGGCGATGATCAGCAGCGGCTTGCCGGACTGCATGACCTTCTCCAGCAGCGGAAGGAGGTCCTTCACGTTGCTGATCTTCGAGTTCACGATCAGGATGTACGGGTCGTCCAGGGACGACTCCATGCGCTCCATGTCCGTGGCGAAGTACGCCGAGATGTAGCCCTTGTCGAAGCGCATACCCTCGGTGAGCTCAAGCTCCAGCCCGAAGGTCTGGGACTCCTCGACGGTGATGACGCCTTCCTTGCCGACCTTGTCCATGGCCTCGGCGATGAGCTCGCCGATCTGGGTGTCGGCGGCGGAGATGGAGGCGGTCGAAGCGATCTGCTCCTTGGTCTCCACGTCCTTGGCCTGCTCCAGGAGGGCGGCGGAGACGGCCTCGACGGCCTTCTCGATGCCCCGCTTGAGAGCCATCGGGTTCGCACCCGCGGCCACGTTGCGAAGGCCCTCGCGGACGAGCGCCTGAGCGAGAACGGTGGCGGTGGTCGTACCGTCGCCGGCGACGTCGTCCGTCTTCTTGGCGACCTCCTTGACCAGCTCCGCACCGATCTTCTCGTACGGGTCCTCCAGCTCGATCTCCTTGGCGATGGAAACACCATCGTTGGTGATCGTGGGGGCGCCCCACTTCTTCTCAAGGACGACGTTGCGGCCCTTGGGGCCGAGGGTGACCTTGACGGCGTCGGCGAGCTGGTTCATGCCGCGCTCAAGACCGCGCCGGGCCTCCTCGTCGAACGCGATGATCTTGGCCATATGAAGTGGTCCTCCCGGACAGGGGTGGATTCTCCGGACCGAGTGGCGCCCGCGACGGACGGCCTGCCGCCTGCCGGTTCCTTGCCCCGACAGACCTGCGGGCCTCACCGGCCCGGTCCAAGTTTCTGTCACTCTCACCCGGAGAGTGCTAAGCCCAATGATTAGCACTCGACCCCCGAGAGTGCAAGCGTCCCCCTCCGGAGTGTGGACAACCGGGCAGCGCGCGCGAAGGGGCTGCCGGACGCACGGAGGGCCTGCACCCCTTGGGGTACAGGCCCTCCGTGCGTGAGTAGTGTCGTTGGCCGACCGTGCCGAGCTCAGCCGACAGCGAGCTTGACCATGTCCGCCTGCGGCCCCTTCTGGCCCTGCGAGATTTCGAATTCAACTCGCTGACCCTCTTCGAGGGTGCGGTATCCGTCCATCTGGATCGCGCTGTAGTGGACGAAAACATCCGCACCACCGTCGACCGCGATGAAGCCGTACCCCTTCTCCGCGTTGAACCACTTGACGGTGCCCTGAGCCATGCCTAACTCCCCTATTACTGGCCCTTGCACAGGACCGCACTTCGCGGGCCCGGGTCAGAACTCACCCTCCGACAGGAGAGGGTGCGTGCGCCGGAACGCGTCGACCGCGGCCGAATGTATCTGCCCAACTGCCCTCTGCAACAGGTCAATCGGACGAGAATTCTGGGCAGCACCGATCGCCCGAATATGAGTAACTCATGAGATTCCAGGGCAAGTCGGGCCAGGCAAAGGCCACTTATGGCGCAAGAAGTTCAGTTACTTTGGCTGCATCTTGTCGTGGCCGGGCGCATTCACATATGCGGGGGGCACGGGCAGCAGAGGGGACTTCCCACACTCTACCGCGCTCAACCATACAGAATTGCCCCCTCCGCTTCTGTCGCGGAGGGGGCGATTCCGGTGACGCGGTGGAACGGGACCGCTCGGGTCCCGGGGGTCAGCAGCCGCCGGCGACGGCCGGGATGATCGAGACGCCCGCGCCGTCCGGGGTGACCGCTTCCAGGCCGCCCTCGAAGCGCACGTCGTCGTCGTTGACGTACACGTTCACGAAGCGGCGGAGCTTGCCCTGGTCGTCCAGGACACGGGCGGCGATGCCCGGGTGGTTCTTCTCCAGGGACTCGATGACCTGGGAGAGGGTCGCGCCCTCGGCCGGGACCTCGGCCTGGCCGCCCGTGTAGGTGCGGAGGATGGTGGGGATACGGACCTTGACGCTCATGGTGGGTGCCCTTCCTGGAGTCACGGATGGTCGGAGGCTGCGGCAGCCCCTCAGCTGGTGCCGACGGCCTGTCAGCCGGCACCGGCAGTCCCTCAGCCGGTGCCGAGGCCGGCGGCGCGGAAGGCGTCCAGACTCGGGCGGATCGTCGCCGTCGCCTGCGAGGTGGCGGCCACCGCGTCCAGCGTCTTGAGGCCGTCACCGGTGTTCAGGACGACGGTGGTGAGCGACGGGTCGAGCAGACCGGCCTCGATCAGCTTCTTCGTCACGCCGACCGTCACCCCGCCCGCGGTCTCGGCGAAGATGCCCTCGGTGCGCGCCAGCAGCTTGATCGCGTCGACGACCTGCTCGTCGTTGACGTCCTCGACGGCGCCGCCGGTACGGCGGGCGATGTCCAGGACGTACGGGCCGTCGGCCGGGTTGCCGATCGCCAGGGACTTGGCGATCGTGTTCGGCTTCTGCGGCCGCACGACGTCGTGACCCGCCTTGAAGGCGGTGGAGACCGGGGAACAGCCCTCGGCCTGGGCGCCGAAGATCCGGTACGGCTTGTCCTCGACCAGACCGAGCCTGATCAGCTCCTGGAGACCCTTGTCGATCTTCGTGAGCTGCGAGCCGGACGCGATCGGGATGACGATCTGGTCGGGCAGCCGCCAGCCGAGCTGCTCGCAGATCTCGTACGCGAGCGTCTTGGAGCCCTCGCCGTAGTACGGCCGGAGGTTGACGTTGACGAAGCCCCAGCCCTCGCCGAGCGGGTCGCCGATGAGCTCCGAGCAGAAGCGGTTGACGTCGTCGTAGTTGCCCTCGATGCCGACCAGCTCACCGCCGTACACCGCGGCCATGACGACCTTGCCCTGCTCCAGGTCGTGCGGGATGAACACACAGGACCGCAGGCCGGCGCGGGCGGCGGCGGCGCCCACCGCACCGGCGAGGTTGCCGGTGGAGGAGCAGGAGAGCGTGGTGAAACCGAAGGCGCGCGCGGCCTCGACGGCGATCGCGACGACTCGGTCCTTGAAGGAGTGCGTCGGGTTGCCGGAGTCGTCCTTGACGTACAGGCCGCCGGTGACGCCCAGCTCGCGGGCGAGGTTGTCGGCCTTGACCAGCTTGGTGAAGCCGGGGTTGAGGTTGGGCTTGTCCGCGACATCGGCGGGGACCGGCAGCAGCGGCGCGTAACGCCAGATGTTGTCGGGGCCGGCCTCGATGCGCTTCTTCAGCTCGTCCGGGGAGCCGCTCGGCAGGTCGTACGCCACTTCGAGCGGCCCGAAACAGGTCGCACAGGCGAAAAGGGGACCGAGCTCGAATCGCTCTCCGCACTCGCGGCAGGAAAGTGCCGCGGCGGGACCAAGGTCAACGGAGGATTCGGTGTTTGCTGCAACAGTCTGAACAGCCATGATGGCGAGGCCCTTTCTCCTCATCTTCCTCGTGACGCATTTCGCCACAAGACGGAATTGGCACCTTCCCCACCTGACCTCGCGGTCGGTTGGATGGTTGCCGGGACTTCAACGGGCCGTTCCCTCTGTCCCTCTGGATGAGCGCTGTGGCACTGGACCATGGATCCAGGCGTTTATCAGCGGATGGACCCCGGCATGCCACGGCCATCTGCGTTGTTCAAGACTGTAACCGAAGCACCGGACTGTTGAGATAGTCGTCCGAACCGCGAGATGGATCACATACAGGGAGTATCGACCGTGCTGGAAGAGGTCGAAGGCTGGCTGACCAGGCGTTCCTGGTCCTCCGCCGACCGCCCGCTGGAGCAGCTCCTGGCCGCCAGGGACGGCGACCCGCGCCGCGGGAGCGTGAGTGTCGTCCTGCCCGCGCTCAACGAGGCGGCGACGGTCGGGGACATCGTCCGGGTGATCCGGCGCGAGCTCATGGAGAAGGTCCGGCTGGTCGACGAACTCGTGGTGATCGACTCCGGCTCCACGGACGCCACCGCCGAGGTCGCCCGCCGGGCGGGCGCCCGGGTGATCCACCGGGACGCGATCCTGCCCCGGGTCCCGGCCGTCCCCGGCAAGGGCGAGGTGCTCTGGCGGTCACTCCTGGTGACCAGCGGTGACATCGTCTGCTTCATCGACGCGGACCTGAAGGACTTCTCGGCCGACTTCGTCTCCGGCATCGTCGGCCCGCTGCTGACCGACCCCTCGGTGCAGTTCGTCAAGGCGATGTACGACCGTCCCCTCGGGGACACCGCAGGCCAGGGCGGGCGGGTCACCGAGTTGGTGGCACGGCCGCTGCTCAATCTGCACTGGCCGCGGCTGGCCGGCTTCGTCCAGCCGCTGGGCGGCGAGTACGCCGTACGCCGCTCCCTGCTCGAACAGCTGCCGTTCCCGGTCGGTTACGGAGTGGAGCTGGGGCTGCTCGTCGACGCCCTGCACACGGTCGGCCTGGACGCGCTCGGCCAGGTCGACGTCGGCGTCAGGAAGCACCGCCACCAGGACGGCCAGGCGCTCGGCCGGATGGCGGCGGCCATCTACCGGACCGCTCAGCTACGGCTCTCCCGGGGGCATCTGGTCCGCCCAGCGCTGACCCAGTTCGAGCGCGGCGAGCACGGTTTCGTCCCGCACACGTACCCGGTGGACACCGAGGAGCGGCCGCCGATGCGCGAGATCGAGGAGTACGTCTCGCGCCGCGCGGCGTGACCGGAGCACCGCCGCACGCACGTTTGGACGGTTCGGGATCGGGCTAGGTTCCGCAGCATGGTCTCCGAGCACGTCCCTCAGCCCGCCGCCGCCCAGGTACTCGTCGCGTCCAACCGAGGTCCGGTCTCGTACGCGCTCCGCGAGGACGGCTCACTCGACGCGAAACGGGGCGGGGGCGGACTCGTCTCCGGGCTGAGCGCGGTGGACGACAAGATGTGGGTCTGCGCCGCACTCGGTGACGGCGACCGCGAGGCGGTGCGCCGCGGGGTCGGCGAGCCGGGCGTACGGATGCTCGACATCGACGCGGACGTGCACGCCGACGCGTACAACGGGATCGCGAACTCGGTGCTCTGGTTCGTCCACCACCTGCTCTACCAGACCCCCCTGGAACCCGTCTTCGACGCGGAGTTCCGCCGGCAGTGGGCGTCCTTCGAGGCCTACAACCGGGCCTTCGCGGAGGCGCTCGCCGAGGAGGCGGGCGAGGGCGCGGCGGTCCTGGTGCAGGACTACCACCTGGTGCTGGTGCCCGGAATGCTCCGCGAACTCCGCCCCGACCTGCGGATCGGCCACTTCTCCCACACCCCGTGGGCGCCCGTCGACTACTTCCGGATGCTGCCCGACGACATCGCCGAACAGGTACTGCGCGGCATCCTCGGCGCCGACCGGGCGGCCTTCCTGACCCGCCGCTGGGCGGACGCCTTCATCGGCTGCTGCACGGAGATCCTGGGCGGCACCGGCCGTACCCGCATCGGCGTGCACGGGCTCGGCGCCGACGCGGACTTCCTGCGCCGCCGCGCGCACGAGGCCGACGTGGACGAGCGGATGGCGGCGCTGCGCGAACAGGTGGGCCCCGGCCGGAAGACGATCGTGCGGGTGGACCGTACGGAGCTGTCCAAGAACATCGTCCGCGGGATGCTCGCCTACCGCGCCCTGCTCGACGAGCGGCCCGAATGGCGCGGCCGGGTCGTCCACATCGCGTTCGCCTACCCCTCGCGGCAGGACCTCGCGGTGTACCGGGAGTACACGGCCGAGGTTCAGCGGGTCGCCGACGACATCAACGCGGCGCACGGCACGGCGGACTGGACCCCGGTCGTGCTCCACGTCAAGGACGACTTCGCGCGCTCCCTCGCGGCGTACCGGCTGGCCGACGTGGCGCTCGTCAACCCCATCCGGGACGGGATGAACCTGGTCGCCAAGGAGGTCCCCGTCGTCTCCGACCACGGCTGCGCGCTGGTGCTGTCGCGGGAGGCGGGGGCGTACGAGGAGCTGGGCGACGACGCGATCACGGTGAACCCGTACGACGTGTCGGCCACCGCCGACGCGCTGCACGAGGCGCTGACGATGGAGGACGGCGAGCGCGCGGCGCGCACGGAGCGGCTGGCCGCGGCGGCCACCGCGCTGCCGCCGCAGCAGTGGTTCCTGGACCAGCTAGAGGCGCTGCGCCAGGACTGACAGGAATTCGACGACGGCTCCCGGCCCCGGCAGCAACAGGTCGGCGCGCTGGGCCAGTTCGGGCACCTCCGCCTCGCCGCTGCAGATCAGCAGGCCGGGGGTGCCGTCGGGGCCCTCGGCGCGGAGCTTCTCCACGGCGGCGTAGGCGGCCAGGTCGCCCAGGTCGTCGCCCGCGTACAGCACGGACTCGGCTCCCGTCTCACGCACGTACTGCGTCAGGGCGACGCCCTTGTCCATGCCCGAGGGGCGCAACTCCAGCACCAGGCGGCCCGGTTCGACGATCAGCCCGTGCCGGGCGGCGAGCTCGCCGAGGGGTCCGCGCAGGGCCTCGAACGCGGCCTGCGGGTCCTCGGCGCGGCGGGTGTGGACGGCGAGCGCCTGCCCCTTCTCCTCTATCCAGGTACCGCGCCAGGAGTCGAACCTGTCCAGTACGCCCGGGAGTTCGGCCCGCACGGCAGCGACTCCGGGGTGCGGGGCGGGGGCGCGGACGGTGCCGGAGACGGCGTCCCAGCGTTCGGCGCCGTAGTGGCCGAGGACGACGAGGTGGTCAAGGCCCGCGACCCCGGCGAAGCCGCCGTGGCGGACCGCGACGCCGGCCGGGCGGCCGGTGATCACGGCGATCGACGCGACCTGGGGGGCGAGTGCGGCGAGCGCCTCTACGGTGCCGGGGTGCGCGCGGGCCTGTTCGGGGTCCGGGACGATGTCGGCGAGGGTCCCGTCGAAATCGAGCGCGACGACGGCGCGGTCGGGGCGGGCGAGGAGGGCTGCGAGGCCCTCCTGTCCGGCGGGGGTCGTAGGTGTCGGCAGGGGCGGGGTGTGCGGGTGGCTGCCCATGCGTCCGAGCCTATAGCCGGTGCGGCCTGACCGGGGCCCCGTACGGCCCGACCGGGGCTCCGCCCCGAACCCCGCGCCTTGAGGCGACCGGCACCATCCAGCCCACCATCCAGCCTCGCCGGCGTTTGAGGCGCGGGGGTCCGGGGGCGGAGCCCCCGGTAAAGCCCGTCGCCGCACACCCGGGGCTCCGCCCCGAACCCCGCTCCTCAAACGCCGGAGAGGCTGGATATGGCCGCCGGAGGGGCTGGAACGGCCCTGAAAAAGGCCGGATGGCGACCGGCACCATCCAGCCCCGCCGGCGTTTGAGGCGCGGGGGCTCGGGGGCGGAGCCCCCGGTATGACCCGTCGCCGCGCACCCGGGGCTCCGCCCCGAACCCCGCTCCTCAAACGCCGGAGAGGCTGGATATGGCCGCCGGAGGGCTGGAACGGCCCTGAAAGAGGCCGGATGGCGGGCGACCGGCACCATCCAGCCTCGCCGGCGTTTGAGGCGCGGGGGCTCGGGGGCGGAGCCCCCGGTATGACCCGTCGCCGCACACCGGGGCTCAGCGGCGGTCTCGGCGGGCCGCTCGCACGCGTCGGAGCCGGTTCACCGTGACCGGGTCGGCCTCCAGGGCGCGCCGGTCGTCGAGCAGCGCGTTCAGCAGCTGGTAGTAGCGGGTCGGGGAGATGCCGAGCCGTTCCCTGATCTCCCGCTCCTTGGCCCCGGGACCCGCCCACGACTGCCGCTCGACCGCCAGCACCGCCCGGTCCCGGTCGGAGAGTCCGGGGGGCGGGGCGGCGGGCTCGTCGGGGCCGTTCGGAGGAGGGGCGGTCATATCAGCCAATATATGGCGCGGCCCGCGGACCGCTACTCCGCGCTCTCCGCCGACGCGGACTCCTGCGCTATGCGCCCCAGCACGCTCTCGGGGTTCGCGCCCGGCTCGACCGCCTCGCCGATGTTCTTCTTGATCGACTCGCTGGCCTGGGCCCAGGACGTCTTGCCGAACGGGTAGAACTGCGCGTTCGGCAGCGCGTCCAGGAACTTGTACAGCGGCTTGTACTTGGGGTCGCTCTCCATCGCGGCCGAGGCGCTGTCGGTGACCGGCAGCATGTCGTACGTGTCCGCGAAGTCGATGACGTTCTTGTCGCTGAACATGAAGTCGAAGAACTTGCCCATCTCGATCCGGTGCTCGTTCTGCTTGAAGCCCATGATCCAGTCGGCCACGCCCATCGAGCTGGTGGTGGGCCCGGAGACGGCGGGCAGCGGCACCATGCCGAGGTCGACGCCCCGCTTCTTGGCCTCCTGCATCAGCGTCGGATGGCCGTTGAGCATGCCGACGTCACCGCTGGTGAACGCCGCGAAGGCCTTCGCCCGGTTGAGGTCGCCGGGGGCGACGGGGCCGACGAGCCCCTTGTCGACGAGGTTCGACTTCAGCCACTCGAACGTCTTGATGTTCTCGGCCGAGTCGATGTTGTACGAGCCGACGTCATCGGTGTAGCCGCCACCGCCGCTGAGCAGCCACATCAGCGTCTCGGCCTGGGACTCCTCCTGGCCCAGCGGCAGCGCGAACGGGTACTTCACGCCGTGCTGCTTGAGCGCGGCAGCGTCGCCGGCGATGTCGCTCCAGGTCTTCGGGGCGTCGAGACCCGACTGGCTGAAGAGCTTCTTGTTGTAGAAGAGCAGCCGGGTGCTGGCCACGAACGGCAGCCCGTACTGGATCTGGCTGACCCGGCCCGCGTCCGCGAGGACCGGCAGGAAGTTCGCCTGGGTGCGGACGCTGAGCATCTGGTCGGCGGAGTAGAGCTTCCCGGCCTTGGCATAGTCCGCGTACGCGCCGATCTGCGCGATGTCGGGGGCCTTTCCGTCCTTCACCATCTCCGCGACCTCGCGGTCGATGTCCGTCCACGGGAGGACGGTCACCTCGACCTTGATGCCGGGGTGGGACGCCTCGAAGCTCCTGGCGACGCCGTCCCAGTACTTGTCGGACTTGTTCGCCTCGCCGGTGCCGTAATCGGCCGCGACGAGCTTCAGTGTGACGTCGCCCCCGCCGTCGCCGCCGCAGCCCGACAGCGTTGCCGTCATCCCCAGAGCGGCGACAGCCGCCGTCAGTCCCAAGTAACGCCGCTGCACAGCCCAGTCCGTCCTCGTCGGTCGCGCCATCCGTGGCGTCCACCTCTGCGTGAGGCACTCCGGATGAGCTGCGATTTTGCCCCACCTCGTCCGATGAGGTCTACACCACTCCGGTATCGCTTCGGCAACGCGGCAGCGTTGCACGGAACGCGGAGCGACTGCTAAGTAGGTCTCGGTCAACCACGGCCGGACACAAGGCCCTTAATAGTCCGGACCTTTATACCCGCACCCGTGCGGTGCCGCCGTGCCGCCCCGAATCGCCCCACTACCGCCCACGACCGCCCACACCGCAAGGAGCCGTACCGCATGTCCCGTACCGCAACAGAAATTGCCACCCAGCCCAGCTGCTGGCGGCGCGCCGCCGAGGCGGGCGCGGTGGCCGAGGGGCTGCCGCGTCCGGGCGAGCGGGTCGCCGTCACCGGGTGCGGAACCTCCTGGTTCATGGCCATCGCCTACGCGGCCCTGCGCGAGGCGGCCGGACAGGGCGAGACGGACGCGTACGCCTCGTCGGAGTTCCCGGCCGGGCGGTCCTACGACCGGGTCGTGGCGATCACCCGCTCCGGCACCACCAGCGAGGTGCTGGCACTGCTGGGCGAACTGCGCGGCAGGACCCCCACCGTCGCGCTGACCGCCGACCCGAAGACGCCGGTGATGGACGCCGCCGACACGGTGGCGGTACTGGACTGGGCCGACGAGGAGTCCGTCGTGCAGACCCGGTTCGCCACCACCGCGCTCGCCTTCCTGCGGGCCGGGCTCGAAGCCGCCGGCCCGCTCCCGGCGGGCGTGAAGACGGTCACCGAGGCGGCCGTCGACGCGGAACTGGCGGTGACCGAGCCGCTGGACGAGGCGGTGGTCTCGGCCGAGCAGTGGACGTTCCTGGGGCGCGGCTGGACCTACGGCCTGGCGCAGGAGGCCGGGCTGAAGATGCGCGAGGCGGCGGGCGCCTGGACGGAGTCGTACCCCGCGATGGAGTACCGCCACGGCCCGATCGCGATCACCGGACCGAACCGGGTGGCGTGGGTGTTCGGCGCACTGCCCGAGGGCCTCGCGGGCGAGGTCGCGCGGGTCGGCGGAACGCTGGTGGCGCACGCCACCGCCGACCCGATGGCCGACCTGATCCGGGCCCAGCGGCTCGCGGTGACGCTCGCGGAGTCGAAGGGGTACGACCCGGACCACCCGCGCAATCTGTCGCGCAGCGTGATCCTGCCGGGCTGAGGGCTCGCGGGGCGCGTTGTCGGCGCGTTGCGCCCGATTGCGGACCCGATTTTGTATGGATGCGCAACAAACAGCGATAGTGGACTAGACCTTTTGGGGTTCGTCGGGCGAAACTGTTTCCCGTGAAACACGTCATCGCCCTCGATGTGGGCGGCACTGGAATGAAGGCCGCACTGGTCGGGGCCGACGGCGCCCTGCTCTACGAGGCACGGCGCGCGACCGGAAGAGAGCGCGGCCCCGACGCCGTCGTGGAGTCGATCCTCGCCTTCGCGGCGGATCTGCGCGCGTACGGCGAGGAGCACTTCGGCGAGAGCGCCGTCGCGGCCGGTGTCGCCGTGCCCGGCATCGTCGACGCCGCGAACGGGATCGCGCTCTACTCGGCCAACCTGGGCTGGAGCGACGTCCCCATGCGCCGGCTGCTCGGCGAACGGCTCGGCGGCGTCCCCGTCGCCCTCGGCCACGACGTCAGGACCGGCGGACTCGCCGAAGGCCGGATCGGGGCGGGCCGGGGCGCGGACCGCTTCGTGTTCATCCCCCTGGGCACCGGGATCGCCGGGGCCATCGGGATCGCGGGCACCATCGAGGCCGGCGCCCACGGCTCCGCGGGCGAGATCGGCCACATCGTGATCCGGCCGGACGGCCCGGACTGCAGCTGCGGCCAGCGCGGCTGTCTGGAGACGCTGGCCTCCGCGGCCGCCGTCAGCCGGGCCTGGGCCGCCGCATCCGGCGACCCGAAGGCCGACGCCGCGGACTGCGCCAAGGCCGTGGAGTCGGGCGACCCGAAGGCCGTGGCGGTCTGGCTGAACGCCGTCGACGCCCTCGCCGCCGGACTGGTCACCGCACTCACCCTGCTCGACCCCCGCACGCTGATCATCGGTGGCGGTCTCGCCGAGGCGGGAGAAACCTTGTTCACACCACTCCGTGCGGCCGTCGAGGAACGCGTCACGTTCCAGAAGCTGCCCCACATCGTCCCGGCGGCCCTCGGGGACACCGCCGGATGCCTGGGCGCAGGGCTGCTCGCCTGGGATCTTCTCTCCACGGAGGTATCCGCCTGATGGCCGGACGCGCAGACAGCACAGTTCTCGCAGGTGCCCGGGTGGTACTCCCCACCGGCACCGTCGAGAACGGCCGGGTGACCATCGAGGGCACCCGCATCGCCGGCGGTCCGGCGGAGGGCGCCCGGACCGTCGACCTGTCCGGCCACTGGGTCGTCCCCGGCTTCGTGGACATGCACAACCACGGCGGAGGCGGCGCCTCCTTCACCTCCGGCACCGTGGACGACGTCCTCACCGGCGTCCGCACCCACCGCGAGCACGGCACCACCACCCTGGTCGCCTCCACCGTCACCGGCGAGATGGACTTCCTCGCCGAACGGGCCGGCATCCTCTCCGAACTGGTCGAACAGGGCGACCTGGCCGGCATCCACTTCGAGGGCCCCTTCATCTCGCCGTGCCGCAAGGGCGCGCACAGCGAGGGCCTGCTGCGCCACCCGGACCCGGCCGAGGTCCGCAAACTGATGGACGCCGCCCGCGGCACCGCGAAGATGTTCACGCTCGCCACCGAACTGCCCGGCGGCATCGAGTCCGTACGGCTGCTCGCCGAACACGGCGTCATCGCCGCGATCGGGCACACGGACGCCACGTACGAGCAGACCGTCGAGGCGATCGACGCGGGCGCCACCGTCGCCACGCACCTCTTCAACGCCATGCCGCCCCTGGGCCACCGCGCGCCCGGCCCGATCACCGCCCTCCTGGAGGACGAGCGGATCACGGTCGAGCTGATCAACGACGGCACCCATCTGCACCCGGCCGCCCTCCAGCTGGCCTACCACCACGCGGGCGCCCACCGCGTCGCCCTGATCACCGACGCCATGGACGCGGCCGGCTTCGGCGACGGGCAGTACCAGCTGGGCCCGCTCGCCGTCGAGGTCAAGGACGGTGTCGCCCGGCTCGTCGAGGGCGGTTCCATCGCCGGCTCCACGCTCACCCTGGACACCGCCTTCCACCGGGCCGTCACCATCGACCGCATCCCGGTCGGCGACGTGGTGCAGTCCATCTCCGCCAACCCGGCCCGTCTGCTCGGCGTGTACGACCGGGTCGGCTCGCTGGAACCGGGCAAGGACGCCGACCTGGTGATCCTGGACGCCGATTTCACGCTCAAGGGCGTCATGCGCAAGGGCGAGTGGGTCACCCAGCCGGTGCCCGCGGCAGTGTGAGTGCGGCGGGGCGGATGCCTGACGAGCGGATACGTAACGAAGAGACGGCGGTTGCACCCGCGGCCTGGGTCGGCCGCCGGCTCTTTGGCATGATCGTCCGCGAAACTGTCGGGGAAAGCGCGTTCTGCCAAGGGATCCGCGCTCAGCACGGATCGAGGTGGCGGCCGAGGTGATCCTCACGGTCACGCTGAACACGGCACTCGACCTGACGTACGGCGTTACCGCTCTCGTCCCGCACTCCAGCCACCGGGTCACCGAACTCTCCGAACGCCCCGGCGGCAAGGGCATCAACGTCGCCCGGGTACTCACCGCCCTCGGCCACGACAGCGTCGTCACCGGCTTCGCCGGGGGCGCCACCGGCTCCGTCCTGCGGGACCTGCTCGCGGCCCTCCCGCCCGGCGCCGGGAGCCTCACCGACGCACTCGTCCCGGTGGCCGGCGACACCCGCCGCACCCTGGCCGTCGCGGACCGGGCCACCGGCGACACCACCCAGTTCAACGAACCCGGCCCCCACATCACCGCCGCCGAGTGGACCGCCTTCCTCCGCTCGTACGAGGAGCTGCTCACCGGCGCCGACGCGGTCGCCCTCTGCGGCAGCCTGCCCCCCGGCATCCACGTCGGCGCCTACGCCGAACTGGTCCGGCCGGCCCGTGCCGCGGGCGTCCCGGTGCTCCTGGACACCAGCGGCGAACCGCTGCGCCGCGGCATCGCCGCCCGCCCCGACATCGTCAAGCCGAACGCCGACGAGCTCGCCCAGCTCACCGGCTCCCGCGAACCCCTGCGCGCCACCCGAGACGCCCGCCGCCGCGGTGCGCACGCGGTGATCGCCTCACTGGGCCCGGACGGCATGCTGGCGGTCACCCCCGACGGCAGCTGGCAGGCGTCCCCGCCGGCCCCCGTGAAGGGCAACCCGACCGGGGCGGGCGACTCCGCGGTGGCCGGACTGCTGTCCGGCCTCGTCGAGGGCCTGAGCTGGCCGGACCGGCTGCGACGGGCGGTGGCACTGTCGACGGCGACCGTGCTGGCCCCCACCGCCGGTGACTTCGACCGCGCGGCCTACGAGGAGCTGCTGCCGCGCGTCGCCATCGAGGAACACACACCCGGAGCGGCCTGAGCGCCGCACCCCCACCGGGCCCCCGCGGGTCCGACGAAGCAACAGAGGTCAGCATGCCGCTCGTCAGTACCGGTGAACTCGTCTCCGCCGCCCAGGCCCAGGGACGCGGGATCGCCGCCTTCAACGTCATCACCCTGGAACACGCGGAGGCCATCGCCACCGGCGCAGAGCGGGCCGGGGCCCCCGCCATCCTCCAGATCTCCGAGAACGCCGTGAAGTTCCACGGCGGCCGGCTCTCCGCCATCGCGGCGGCCGCCGCCGCCGTCGCCCGCACCTCCGCCGTCCCGCTCGCCCTCCACCTCGACCACGTCGAGTCCGTGGAGCTGCTGCACCAGGCGCACGACGAGGGCTTCGGCTCCGTCATGTTCGACGCCTCCAAGCTGAGCTACGCCGAGAACGTGCGGGCCACCGCGGAAGCCGTCGCCTGGGGCCACGAGCGCGGCATCTGGATCGAGGCCGAGCTCGGCAAGGTCGGCGGCAAGGAGGGCGAGGCCCCCCTCGACGCCCACGCCCCCGGAGTCCGCACCGACCCGGCGGAGGCCGCCGCGTACGTCGCCGCGACCGGTGTCGACGCGCTGGCCGTCGCGGTGGGCTCCTCGCACGCCATGACCGAGCGCACCGCCGCCCTGGACCACGAGCTGATCGGCCGGCTGCGCGACTCCGTCCCCGTCCCGCTGGTGCTGCACGGCTCCAGCGGTGTCCCGGACGACGAGATCCGCCAGGCCGTCGCCGCCTCCGGCATGGTCAAGATCAACGTGGGCACGGCGCTGAACACCGCGTTCACCGGGGCCGTACGGTCCTACCTGGCCGAGAACACCACGGGCGTCGACCCGCGCAAGTACATCGCCCCGGGCCGCGAGGCGATGGCCGCGACGGTCGCCGGCTTCCTGGCCCTGATGGGCTGACAGCACCACGCAGGGCGCTGCGTGCGCCGAACAGCGTTTCAGCTGCGGCCGGCGAGGTGCCGTTCGCGGTCTACTTGGTCGTGGGTCGGCCGGTTTCAGAGAATCAGCCATATGTATAGCGAGGGTAGGTGACACCTGTGCCGAGATCACCGGACAGGAGGCCCTACCCGCCCAACCAGAGCATTTCCCGGTCGCGATGAATCGACATAGATTCGGCAAGTCGACCAGAAATGTGCTCTGGCACATCAGCACCGGCTGCGGCGAGGGCACCAAGATGTGGCCTCTCCCGGATTCGGACCCAGGAGAGGCCACAAACGGTTCACCCGCAATGGGCTAACCCTTCGCAGGGGTGACTTCCAGCCAATCCAGGATCACGTCGCACTGATTGCCATCCTGGCAAGAAATACCGATCTCGTTCTCACCCTTGACCAGGTCGACGGGCGCCCAGGTGGTCTGCCAATTCTTCTCCCAGTTCGGGTCCGAGGAATGGACGAAGTCCTTGAGCCCGATCGGCTGCGAGTTCGGCTTCCCATTGACCGTCAACGTTGCGTTGGCATCCTTGCCGGGGATCGCGTAGCGCACCGTCAGACGGTACGCACCGGCCTTCTCCATCTCGGCCTGCCACGTCACGGAGGATCCGACTGCGTTGAAACCGGAAACATAGGCGCCGCCGGGTCCCTCGGCGCCCTTGACGCTCTTCTCCACGGCCGCCGTGCCGCCGAGCTTGAGCGACACCGCGTCCTGCTTCGGGAGCTCCGGAGGAGCCTCGGAAGTCTCGGACTGCTGCGGCTTCGGCGACTCCTCGACCTGGCCGGCCGCGCCCGACGAGGAGGACGTCGCGTCGTCCTTCTTCTTGTTCTTGTCGCCGTCGCCCGTCATCAGCGCGGCGCCGATGCCGATGAGCACGACCGCGACGACCGCGACCGCGCCGATCAGCAGGCCCTTGGTGTTGGGACCGCCCTTGCCGGGGTCGCCGTTGCCTCGGCCGCCCTGGTGCGGCACCTGCGAGGTGGGGGCACCGGGGTACGTCTCCGGGGCCGCGTACTGCGCGTTCGGCTGCCCGTACTGGCCCTGGGGCTGTCCGTACTGGGCGTTCTGCCCCTGCGGCGGGTAGCCGTAGGCCCCCTGCTGCGGCACCTGCTGCCCGTACTGGCGCTCCCCGACGGTCCGCACCTGGTTGTACGAGGTCCGCGGCACACCGGGCTGCGCGGCGGGACCCGGGTAGCCGTAGCCGCCCTGACCCGGCGGCTGTGCGCCGGCCGCCTGCCCGTCCTCGTAGAGGTAGCCGAACGGGTCGTCGTCCTCGGGTGTGCTCGCGCCGTTGTTCCCGGCCATCCCTGGGTCACTCCTCACCATGTCGTCGGCCACTCGCCGTATACCGTCAGCCCACGCCGACCGGCCGAGCCTACCCCGAACGGACCAGCCCAAGAATTGCCGAAGATGCGGCGGGGACCGGGGCGGGGTACGCGCACAACGCCCCGGCGAACGTCAGCCGGCCCTGCGGTGAACCTTCGAGCGGGACCGCTTCTCGACGTACATCCGCTGGTCGGCGGAGCGCAGCACTTCCTCCGCGGTCATGCCGCAGGCGGCCCAGCCGATGCCGAAACTGGCCCCGACGCGCACCGCCCGGCCGTCGACCCGAATGGGCGGAATGATGGCGTTACGCAGGCGTACGGCCAGGTCCGCGGCGTCTGCGGACCCCAGCCCGTCCGCGAGAACGACGAATTCGTCACCCCCGAGCCGGGCGACGGTGTCACCGTCGCGGACACAGATGGTGAGCCGGCGGGCGACCTCGATGAGAACCACGTCACCCGTGTGGTGGCCGAAGCGGTCGTTGATCGACTTGAAGCCGTCCAGGTCGCAGAAGAGGACCGCGAGCCCCTTCGCCCCGTCGTCCTTCCCGGTGTCGGGTGCGACGGAATGCACATGGTGGTCGTACGGGCCGACGCCCGCCCCCGCGTCGAAGCCGTCGACGGGGAAGCCGTGCACGCGGGCCTCGTCCACGTCGCCGTACGCCGCGTCCAGCGCCTGCACGTCCGTGGACGCCACCGCGTTCGGGCGCTCGCAGAGCCGGGCGCTGAGCCGGGAGCGCAGCTCCGCGCTGTTGGGCAGACCGGTGAGCGCGTCGTGCGAGGCGCGGTGCGCGAGGTTCAGCTCGTGGCGCTTGCGCTCCTCTATGTCCTCGACATGGGTGAGCAGGAAGCGCGGCCCGTCCGCGGTGTCCGCGACGACGGAGTTGCGCAGCGAGACCCAGAGGTAGGTGCCGTCCCGGCGGCCCAGCCGCAGTTCGGCACGGCCGCCCTCGGCGGAGGTACGGAGCAGGGTGCCGATGTCCTCGGGGTGGACCAGGTCGGCGAAGGAGTAGCGGCGCAGCACCGAGGCGGGGCGGCCGAGCAGCCGGCACAGGGCGTCGTTGGTGCGCAGCAGCCGGCCGTGCTGGTCGCCGCCCATCTCCGCGACGGCCATGCCGCTGGGGGCGTACTCGAAGGCCTGGCGGAAGGATTCCTCACTGGCCCGCAGCGCCTGCTGCTCCCGCTCCAGGCGGACCAGGGCGCGCTGCATGTTGGCCCGGAGCCTGGCGTTGCTGATGGCGATGGCCGCCTGGGACGCGTACATCTGGAGGGCCTCGCGGCCCCAGGCGCCGGGGCGGCGGCCGTTGCGGGGGCGGTCGACGGATATGACGCCGAGGAGGTCGAGGCCGCCGCCCGAGGCGTACATCGGGGCGTAGAGCCGGTCCTGCGGGTGCCACTCGTCCTCGAAGCGGGGCTCGGGGCCCTCGGTGTGCCACTGCGGGACGTCGTCGTCGAGGAGGACCCAGCCGTCGGTGTGCGGTATGAAACGGAGCTCGTCCCACGGCTCACCCATGACGAGCCGGCGCTCCCAGGAGGTGCGGGAGCCGACGCGGCCGGTGATCAGTGCCTCGGCGGCGTTGTTGCCCGCGAAGGCGGCGACCACGAGATCGCCGTCGGGACGGACGAGGTTGACGCAGGCAAGCTCGTAGCCGAGACCGGCGACGATTCCGTCGGCCACGGTCTGCAGTGTGTCGGCCAGGCTCCGCGCCGTGTTGAGATCGGCCACGGCCTGGTGCAGCTGCCGCATCGTCGCAAGACGGACGTACGGCTCCGACTCGGCCTCCATCGCTCGCACTCCCCGAGACCTCGACAGCACTCCAGGTTTCATATCGGCGTACTTGACGTACTTACTGCAGTGTCACGGCCACTGAATCACAGTGAGCTGTGCACCCGGTACACAGGGTCAACAAATATCGCGCTCTGTGAGCCAAGTCACAACAGATGGTAAAGGATTCCGGCCCGGCCCCACGACAGGTCCTAGGACCCGGCTGGTCCCCTGGCCCGATGCGCCGACGCCCCGCGCACGGCTAGCGTGCCCGGTGTGCTGCAGACGAAGCCCCCCTCCCCGCGTTCCCGGCCCATCCCCCATGCTGAGGGGGTGAGCAACGACGAGTTCCGAGGCGCCCTCGCCCGACTGGCCGCCGGTGTGGTGCTGATCACCGCGCAGGAGCCGCCGCTCGACGAGCACGGGCGCGGCGAGGACGTCGGCATGACCGCGACCGCGTTCATGTCGGTCTCGCTGGACCCGCCGCTGGTCATGGTGAGCCTGCGCAACGACTCACGGATGGACGACCTGCTGGCGGAACAGCCGCTGTGGGCCGTCTCGGTCCTGGCGGAGAGCCAGCGGCACATCGCCGGACGGTTCGCCATGAAGGGCCGGATCAGCGACCGGCTGCTGTTCGAGGACATCCCCTATGTACGCGGGGAGATCACCGGAGCCCCGCTGGCCGGCGGCGCGCTCGCCACCCTGGAATGCCGCACGGAACAGCGCATCGTGGCGGGTGACCACACGCTGGTGATCGGACGGGTGCTCGGCGCGCAACTGCCGAGCGGGGACGGCAGCCCGCTGGCGTACTTCCGCGGGCGCTACCGGCAGCTGGGCTGACGGGGGCGCTGGGCCGGCGGCGACCAGGTTCGGTGCGGGCGGCGGGCCGGTTCACCAGTCGCGGCCCGAGCGTCCGCGCTTGGTGTCGCCGCGCTGCTTCTTCTCGCGCAGCCTGCGCTCGTTGATGCCGCGCGGGATCTTGCGCTTGCGGCGCGGCTTGGGGGGCGGCGCCGTGGCCTCGGCCAGCAGGGCGGTGAGCCGTTCGGCCGCCGTCTCGCGGTTGCGCCACTGCGAGCGGTGCTCCGAGGACCGTACCGACACCACGCCGTTGACCAGCCGGTTCGCCAGCCGTTCCAGCGCGCGCTCCTTCCACACCTCGGGCAGCGACTCGGTCGCCGCGAGGTCGAAGCGCAGCTCCACCTGGGAGTCGCTGGTGTTGACGTGTTGCCCGCCTGGCCCTGAGGACCGCGAGAAACGCCACATGAGCTCGGCCTCCGGCAGGGAGACCGCACCGCGGATGACATAGGGCCCGGACATGACACCCATGTTCCCCGGCCCACCGGGTGTTCGTCACCTTCTTTAGCCGTGCCCTTCAGCCACGCCCCGGCCACGACGGCCGTCAGTTCGGTAAAGAAAGTAAAGAGGGAAGGAACCTCCCGGTCCCCTGCTCGCGTTATGGAGTGTGACGGTAGCTTCGTGACGACACGGAGCCCGCGCACACGACAGATGAAAGGGACTTCCCATGGCAGTAAGCCTGTCCAAGGGCGGCAACGTCTCCCTCACCAAGGAGGCCCCCGGCCTCACCGCCGTCACGGTCGGCCTCGGCTGGGACGTCCGGACCACCACCGGCACGGACTTCGACCTCGACGCCTCCGCGATCGCGGTCAACACCGCCGGGAAGGTCTTCTCCGACGGTCACTTCGTCTTCTTCAACAACAAGGCGACGCCGGACCAGACCATCGTGCACACCGGTGACAACGTCACGGGCGAGGGCGAGGGCGACGACGAGCAGATCAACGTCAACCTGGCAGGCCTGCCGGCCGACATCGACAAGATCGTCTTCCCGGTGTCGATCTACGACGCCGAGACCCGCAGCCAGAACTTCGGCCAGGTGCGGAACGCCTACATCCGCATCCTCAACCAGGCCGGCGGCGCCGAGATCGCCCGCTACGACCTGAGCGAGGACGCCGCCACCGAGACCGCCATGGTCTTCGGCGAGCTGTACCGCAACGGTGCCGAGTGGAAGTTCCGTGCCGTCGGCCAGGGCTACGCCTCCGGCCTGCGCGGCATCGCCCAGGACTTCGGCGTCACTCTCTGACGCTCCGGTCCACCCGCTTCACCGGAGCCCCCGGCCGATCGTCCTGCGGCCGGGGGCTCCCGCGTGTCCGCGTACCACCGAACGCCCTCAACGGGACGAACGACACGCGATGTTGCGCAAGTGACGGAAGTCCGCCGGATAGCGGACACAGACGCATCCCAGTCGGACAAGAACTGGTCAAAGAAATGTGAGGTAATTGTTAGTACACCGTCAATTTCGCTCATTCGGTGGCACGCTCTCCGCTCGTAACCCCCCACGGAACGAGCAACGGAGAACCCATGACCCCCCACATGAACACCCGTCGCGCCGCAGCCCTGGCCGCCGTGGCCGCGATGGTCGTCGTCGGAGTGCAGACCGGTACGGCGAACGCCAGGCCGGCCGCCCCCAACGACGGTTCCTCCGCCTCTCCCAGCGCCTCCTCGCCCGCCTTCAGCAGCGCCTCGGCGCGCACGGCGGCCATCAAGTCGGCCCAGACCGACGTCTCCTCGACCGCCGCCTCGCTCAAGCTCGGCGGCAAGGAGAAGCTGATCGTCCGTGACGTGATCAAGGACGCCAAGGGCACGGTCCACACCCGCTACGAGCGCACCTACGCCGGACTGCCCGTCATCGGCGGCGACCTCGTCACCCACACCGCGAGCAACGGCAAGCTCAAGAGCGTCACCAAGGCGACCGGCGCCAAGATATCCGTGCCGTCCACGACGGCGAAGATCAAGACGGCGGCGAGTGCCCGCAAGGTGATCTGGGCGGGCAGCGGCAAGCCCGTCCTCGCCCTCGAGTCCGTGAAGACCGGAGTACAGAAGGACGGCACGCCGAGCCGCCGCCACATCATCACGGACGCCACCACCGGCAAGACGCTGCACAGCTACGAGGCCATCGAGACGGCCGGCATCGGCAACAGCCAGTACAGCGGCAAGGTCGACCTGTCCACCACCGCCTCCGGCTCCGGCTTCGAGCTGACCGACGGCGACCGCGGCGGCCACACGACGTACGACCTGAACCAGGGCGAGAGCGGCAAGGGCGACCTGGTCACCGACGACGACAACACCTGGGGCGACGGCACCGGCAACGACCGCCAGACCGCCGCGGTCGACGCCCACTACGGCGCCGCGCAGACCTGGGACTTCTACAAGTCGGCGCTCGGCCGCGACGGCATCGCGGGCGACGGCAAGGCCGCGTACTCCCGGGTCCACTACGGCGACGCGTACGTCAACGCGTTCTGGGACGACAGCTGCTTCTGCATGACGTACGGCGACGGCGCCGACAACAAGAGCGCCCTCACCGGCCTCGACGTCGCCGGCCACGAGATGAGCCACGGGCTGACCGCGTCGACCGCCAACCTCGACTACGTCGGTGAGTCCGGCGGCCTCAACGAGGCGACCAGCGACATCTTCGGCACCGCGGTGGAGTTCTTCGCCGACAACGCCACCGACGTCGGCGACTACCTCATCGGCGAGAAGATCGACATCAACGGCGACGGCAGCCCGCTGCGCTACATGGACGAGCCCAGCAAGGACGGCGGCTCGGCCGACTACTGGGACAGCAGCGTCGGTGGCCTGGACGTGCACTACTCGTCCGGCGTCGCCAACCACTTCTTCTACCTGCTGGCCGAGGGCAGCGGCGCGAAGACCATCAACGGCGTCGACTACGACTCCCCGACCTCCGACGGCTCCACCGTCACCGGCATCGGCCGGGACAAGGCCATCCAGATCTGGTACAAGGCCCTCTCCGAGTACATGACCTCGTCCACCGACTACGCGGACGCCCGCACGGCGACCGAGAAGGCGGCGACCGACCTGTACGGGGCGGACAGCGCCGAGCTGGCCCAGGTCGACGCCGCCTGGAGCGGTGTCAACGTGAAGTAACACCCCACGCGTTGCTCCGGGAGCCGGTCAGCCGTCCGCGGCGGGCCGGCTCCCGCCGTACAGCCAGGCCTTCCAGAGATCCGTCAGGTCCTGACCGGTCGCCTTCTCGACATAGGCGGTGAAGTCCGCCGTCGTGGCGTTGCCGTGCCGGTGGGCCTTCGTCCAGCCCTTGAGCAGCGCGAAGAACCGCTCGTCGTCGTCCACCACCCCGCGGATCTTGTGGACCACCATGGCCCCGCGCCCGTACACCGGCGGGTCCGAGATGTTGGCGGCGGTCGGCGGATCGGCGGGCGGGAAGGCCCAGTTGTTGTCGTTCTCGTAGGCGTCGTCGAACGAGTCCTGGGCCGGGGTGTCCTCCTTCTCCTCCTCCCACAGCCACTCCGCGTAGGTCGCCAGACCCTCGTTGAGCCACATGTCCTGCCAGCTCGCGGGCGTGACCGAGTCACCGAACCACTGGTGCGCCATCTCGTGGACGACCAGCCCGATGGTCGGCGGCCCGTGGAAGAACGGCCGGTTCTGCGTCTCCAGCGCGTACCCGGCGTCCCCCTTGCGCTCGACGATCGCGCCCGTGGCGGAGAACGGGTACGGGCCGAAGTGCGCGGCCTCCCACTCCACCACCTCGGGAACCCGGGCCACCGTCCGCGCACTCGCCTTCGCCGACACCGGGTCCACCGCGGTGAACACCGTGATGCCGCCCGCCATGGTCGACGTCTTCGTCTCGAACCGGCCGACGGCCAGCGTCGCGAGATAGCTCGCCATCGGTTCGGCGGTGTGCCAGCGGAACGTGGTGCGGTCACCGGCCGTCCTGGGCGGACCGGCGAGCACCCCGTTGGAGACCGCCGTCAGCCCCTTGGGCACGGTGACCGCCAGATCGTAGGTCGCCTTGTCGCTCGGGTGGTTGTTGCCCGGGAACCAGGCCATCGCACCGGTCGGCTCACCCAGCGCCACCGCCCCGTCGGCGGTTGGCAGCCAGCCCTCCTCGGAGTCGTCCGGGTCCGTGATCGTCTTCGGGGAGCCGGAGTAGCGCACGACCGTGCGGAAGGTCCGGCCCCGGCGAAGGCGGTCCTGGACCTTGATGTCCGGACGCAGCGTCAGCTCGTCACCCGCCCGACTGACGGCGGCGGGACGCCCCTCCACGGTGGCCGACTCCACGGTCAGCCCGGCCAGGTCGAGGTTGAAGGAGCTGAGGTCCTGGGTGGCCCGCGCGGTGATCCCGGCGGTGCCGCGCAGCGTCTTCGCGTCCTGGCCGACATCGAGCGTGAGGTCGTAGTGCGTGACGTCGTAGCCGCCGTTGCCGAGCTTGGGGAAGTACGGATCGCGCACCCCGGAGGCACCGGGGGCGCCGTGCACGCCGCCTCCGCCGGTGCAGGCGGGGACGAGGAGCGCGAGGCCGAGGAGCAGGGCGGCGGTCCTGCCCGTGCGGGAGGTGCTTGCGGTGCCGCGTGCCGGGAAACGTGCCGGGGAGCGTGGGTCCACGGCGATGATCCTATATACGCAATGCCGGAGTGCGGGGATGTCCGGACCGGGGGTGTCCCGGACCTGAGGTGTCCCGTATCACCGGTGGTTGCGCTCCGTGCGGGGGACGAGTCCCGCCCGTACCTCGCTCATCCTGGCGCGTACGCCGTGGGCGGGTACGGCGCCTGCGGGGCCGGTGAGGGCGGTGGGGGCGGGGTCGGGGTTGCCCCGGCAGGTGCCGCAGAGGCCGCCCGGCATGGCTTCCGGGCTGCCGGGGGCGCGGCACTCGCCGCATTCGAGGGTCCGCAGGACGACGCGGTGGGCGGGGGAGGCTTCGCGTACGGGCGGGAGCTTGTCGCGCAGGCGTCGGCGGAGGAGTGCGGCGGCGTGGTGGACGGGTGTCGGCAGGCCCTCGGTCAGGGCGTGCAGGAGTTCCGGCTCGGTGGCGCCGCGCTCGAACCATTGGCTGACCTGTGGTTCCAGTGCGAGGCAGTCCGCCTGGGACAGGCTCAGTGCGGGGGTGGTGCGGCCGAGGGCGGCGAGGAGGATGAACGAGCGGGATCGGGTGGGGCGTTGGGGCTGCTCCGGTGGTACGTCGCCCCGGGTGAACGCATCCCACCACGCGTCGTCGCGCCAGGTGCGGGAGAAGAACGTCCGCGTGACCCAGAGCAGCGCCTCCTCGGTCGCGATGCACTCGCTGCCCCGGCGCAGGTGGCCCGCTTCCTGGAGGCGGTTCAGCGTGGTCCGGAGGGCGCACTGTCCGTACGGGAGCGCCTTGGCCAGGGTCTTCACGGAGATGTCGGCACCGTCGCACAACCCGTCGATGTACGCGGCGATGGCGGCGTCGCGGGGAAGCAGATGAACGAAGTCCGAGGCAGTACGGGGCCGTTGGCCCGGCGCCGAACGCTTGCCGTACCCGGCATTGGCCATCGGGTGATCGAGCGTGGGAACAGGGGCAGCACTAAGCTGGCTGACAGCCATGAGATCGGGCCTTTGCGATCGAAGTGGTCAGGCCCCCGTTAGGTGTTTCTGCACCGACGGGGGCCGTCGTGTCCCGGCTGACGCTAGAGCGCGACTACCGTCCGTGGCAAGTCGATCGCGAAAAGTCAACC
Organism: Streptomyces sp. NPDC050423; assembly: GCF_040655445.1. NCBI lineage: Bacteria > Bacillati > Actinomycetota > Actinomycetes > Kitasatosporales > Streptomycetaceae > Streptomyces > Streptomyces sp. NPDC050423. Next base: position 28,325 of record NZ_JBFAJY010000038.1, on the reverse strand, counting down.
CTCAAGGCAGGGAGGGTGGGTGGGTATTCAATCCCTCCACCCATTCCGCTGAAAGAGCGCTCGGATCTCGACGCTTGAGCCCCGGCCGTGAGCTGCGGAAAGCGCGACAGACTCCGCATCCGGGCAGTGCGGCGAAAGCCCCGCCACGCCTCCCGACTCGGGGGCACGGCAGGGCTTTCATCGGCGCGACGCGTACTCGACCGACGTACGCCGACCCAGCAGTCAGACGGTGCCGAACTCTCCGGCCTTGACACCCGCCACGAACGACGCGAACGCGCCGGCGGCGAAACCCAGAGCCGGGCCGCACAGATCCTTGGAGTCACGGACGGGGACCACACCGCGCGCGGGGGCGAGGTTGGTAGCAACCTCCACGCACTGGCCACCGTCGGAGCTGTAGGAGGACTTGAACCAGTGGAAAGAATCGGTTGTCACGAGGGGCCCTTTCATACCTGGCTGATCATGGCCACGGAGTCAGCCTGTGATAGCGCTTCGACCTGTAGTTGATGGTAGGACGTCAGCAGGGGCCCGACGAACCGCATGTCACGTTCCAACTGGCCCGAGTGCGCGGACTCCGCGTAGGCCATGTGCGACCTGTCCACCATGGTGACCAGCGTCACCGGCTTGTTCAGTGAACGGCGTTCACCGAGTCGGAACGGGGCCACCTGCACGATCACGTTCGGCCTGTCAGCGATCAACGCGAGATGATCCAGTTGTTCCGTCATGACTCCGGGCCCGCCCACGTGCTGCCGGATGCAGCTTTCATCGAGCACGGCATACACCTGCGGGGGCGGAGTACGGGCGAGTGACCTCTGGCGTCGGTCAAGCAGCGCAAGGCGTTCCTCTGCCTGCACTTCCGTGATCGCGCCTCGTCGTACCGCACCCGTGGTGACGGCAGCGGCGTATGCCGGAGTCTGAAACAGACCTGGCACAAGGCCCATTTCGAACAGCCGGATCTCTGTGGCCTGAGCCTCCTGCACGACGAACTCAGGGAAGCCGTTGAGTATCGCGCTGTCGCGCGTCGCCGCGCCCTGCCGGGTCAGCGCTTCACCTGTCCCGAGGGCTCGGTCAGCACTTGCCGTGAACGCGGAAGTTGGAGTTCGGGAGCCGGTTTCCACGCCTGAAATATGCGATGCGGAGTATCCCGTACGTGCAGCCAAGTCGTCCTGTGTCCACCCGCGTTCCTCGCGCAGTCTGCGCAGACGTTCCCCGAAGGCGGCGCGGGGACTCGCCGACGGATCCAACTCCTTGCGATTGGCCACCCGTTACCTCTCCATCATTCGGTCTCACGAAGGTTGAAGGTGCTGCCAGCGTAGTCCACGCTGGGCGCTCCGAGTAGCGGAAGCACTACGGAGAGGAGCGACGGTGGCTGTGCAGGATGTCCCCCAGAGCGGACCGGAACCCGCCCCCGTTCCCGCCCCCGGCACGCTCATGGTTGACACCGGTCGCAAGGACCGTGTCGGAGAGTTCCGAGGCGTCGCCGGCCCGTACTGGGCACTGCGGCCGGTATGCGGCGGGCAGGAATGGGAAGCCGAACCCGAGCACGTACGCCTCGCGGACCCCATAGAGCGGCTGCGCGCACAGAACGCGCGGTGCAATGCCCGGAGCCGGGGTGAGGTGCTGTGAGAGCCACGACCCGTCTACCCGTTCGGCTCGTCCTCGCCGTGGGAGCTGCGGCCGGGGCGGCGGCCTTCATGGACGCGGCGGCCGAAACGCTGCACGCCGTGGTCCGGCCCCCGACCGGGGACGTCCTGGCCCCGGGCACCCTCACCAACCTGCCGGCGGGTACACCGTGACCAAGACCGTGCACCGCTGCGACGCCGTGGCCCGTACGCCCTGGTCCGGGACCGTGCGCGCGTACGGGCAGCAGCGCGACCCCGAACTCTGCGAACCGCTTGCCTGCGAACTGGTCGAGGGGCACCCCGGTGATCATGCCGACCAGCTGGGAGACATGGGGCGCGGCGCCTTCGAGGTGTGGGTGCGCTGGGGCGCGGACCACGTGACCTACGTCGCCGCACCCGCGTGCGGAATGACGGACCCCACCATCGACCCCGTGCGACAAGAGGTGTGCACGCTGTACACGGAGCACCCGCCGGGTCATTCCTGGGAGATCCGAGAACGGTTCGACTGACGGCTACGCCTCGCCCCGGGGCCCGCCCCGCCACCGGGCGCCGTGTCGCCGCCGGGCGCCGTGTCGCCACCGCACCAGCGGGATCGGCGCCGCACCGGTCCCGATCCCGCTGGTGCGGGAGCGACACGCCGGGCATGACACCATCGAACCGTGCTCGACATCGGCTACTCCCTCTCCCGACGCTTCCCCGATCCCCCGCAGACCGACTACCGCCGAGCGGACGTCCACGCCCTGCGCCACGATCTGTTCTCCGGGGACGTCTACCTCGCGGACACCAAGGAGGACCGCGAAGTATCCACAGCCTGGGGATGGGTGCCGGTGCTCGACTTCGCCTGGGCCCTGTGCGACATCGTCGAGCAGGTCGACCGCGACCCGCGCGGCAACCGCTCGCACCGCCGCCAGTTCGCCGAACTCGACTTCACCGAGTCGTCCGACCGGATGCTCTTCGAGCGCCGCTTCGGCTGGGTCGACGTCGAGGCCGACTGGATGCCCGCGGAGGAAGCACCGCTCACCTTCAGCCACTCCGTGCTGCGCCGCGAGGCCCGCGACTTCCTGCACGACCTGATCGCCGACCTCGCCGACATGCACGAAGGCCTCGCCGACAACCCGGCGGTCTGGGACCTCCAGGCCCGCTTCCCCCGCCTCTGAGCGGGCCCGGAGGCCAACGGGGACCCGCTCCTCACACCTCCACCCGCACCCCGATCTGCGCCGCGAACGCCGGAGCCAGCTCCATCAGCTGCGACGGGCTGATCACCGCACCCGCCAGCCGCTCCACCCCGCGCGCGATGTCCAGCTCAGCGACCGTCCGCAGATCCACCGACTCCATCCGCACCGCACTGAAATCGGCCCGCTTCAGCACACAGTCCCGGAACTCCACCCGGTCGAGCTGCGCACCCCCGAAATCCGGCTCGGACAGCACACAGCCCTCGAACACCACGTCCTTCAGCCGCGCCTTCCGCAGATTCAGGTAGTCGATCTTCCCGCCCCGCACCAGCACCCGCTCCAGGACCGCACCGTGCATCTGCACCCCGCCCAGGCGCGCGTCCACGATCTCCACGTCCCGCAGCGACGCCCCGGCGAGATCCGTGCCCACCCCCCGTACCCCCGTGAGCACGGAATCGATGAAACGGGCCCTGACCAGCTCCGTACGGTCCAGAGCGCAGCCATCCAGCGCGCAGTCCATGAACCGGGCCCCCGGACCCGACTCGTCCGCCAGATCCACCGCGTCGAAGCGCACCCCGTCGTAATCCCCGTCCGGCTCCAGCCCGCCGCCGCCGTACGGCTCAAGCGGCGGCAGCCGCACCTCCGGACGCCGCGCCGCCGCGACACCGTCCTTGCCGGCCCTGCTCCTGCCGCTGCCCTGACCACTACCGCTGCTGCGCACCATCCCCCCATCGTGACGCACCCCACTGACAACGCCCCGCCGCCGATGTCACACCCGGGCCCCGCCGCCCGTCATGTCTCCAAAGGCACCTCCAGCGAAGGAGACCGGGACCATGCAGCGCATCCACATCATCGGCGGCGGCCTCGCCGGATTCACCGCAGCCATCACCGCAGCCGAATCCGGCGCCCCCGTGACCGTCCACGAGGCCCACCACACCCTCGGCGGACGCGCCAGGACCGCCGAAGGCCCGTACCGCACCAACGAGGGACCGCACGCCCTCTACCGCCGCGGCCCCCACTGGAGCTGGCTCGACCGGCGCAACCTCCTCGGCCCCACCACGGCCGTCCCGCCCCTCGAAGCCACCCGGCTCCGCTTCCGCCACCGCTCCGCCCTGCGCCTCACCCCGCCCCTCGCCCTGCTCCGGCTCAGCCGCCGCAGCGCCGCGCGGGCCCCCGCCGACACCGACTTCCGTACCTGGGCCACCGCACGGATCGGCGCGGAGGGCGCCCGCATCGCCGCGAACTACACCGCCGTCGCCCTCTTCCACCACGACCCCGGCAGCCTCTCCGCCGCCTTCGTCCAGGAACGGCTGCACCGCGCCGGCGCACTGCCGCCCGAGGCCCGCTACCCCGTCGGCGGCTGGGACCGGATCATCGACCGGATGGCGTCCCGCGCCTGGAACCTCGGCGTCCGCGTCGAGACCGCGAGCCGGATCGACACCGCCGCCCTCGACACCCTCGCCCGCACCGGTCCGGTCGTCGTCGCCACCTCCCTCGACGCCGCCCGCACCCTCCTCTGCGACCCCGCCCTCACCTGGGCCTCCGGCCGCACCGCGCTCATCGACCTCGCCCTGCGCACCCGCCGCGGCGACGCGTTCGCCGTGTCCGACCTGGACGCCCCCGGCTGGATCGAACGGTTCACCGCCCAGGACCGCACCCTCGCCCCGCACGGGGAACAACTCCTCCAGGGGCAGTTCCCCATCGCCCCCGACGAATCCCGGGCCACCGGAACCGCCCGCGCCGAAGAACTCCTCGACCTCGGCTACCCCGGCTGGCGCGAGCGGACCGTATGGCGTCGCGACGCCCTCGCCACCGGCCGCACCGGCGCCGTCGACCACCCCGGCACCACCTGGCGCGACCGGCCCGCCATCGACCGCGGCAACGGCGTCTACCTCGCGGGCGACCAGGTCGCCGCCCCCGGCCTGCTCAGCGAGGTCTCCTTCAACAGCGGCATCGAAGCGGCCCTCCTCGCCCTCAAGGCCACCGAGAACCGCACCGGGCCCGCCGCCTCCACGACACCGCTTGGCCTCAAGCGCACCTGAGGTCAGCGGGCGGGACCACCGAGGCCGACACCCCGGGGAGCCCACCACGCACGCCCCGGCCTACGAATTTCCCCCGCCCAGCTCCGCCAGCGCCCCGTCCGTCAGCCGGTACACCGTCCACTCGTCCTGCGGCCGCGCACCCAGCGCCTCGTAGAACGCGATCGACGGAGCGTTCCAGTTCAGCACCGACCACTCCAGCCGCTCGTAGCCGCGCTCCACACAGATCCGCGCCAGCTCCCCCAGCAACGCCTTCCCGTGCCCGCCGCCACGCCGCTCCGGGCGCACGTACAGATCCTCCAGATAGATGCCGTGCCCCCCACGCCAGGTGGAGAAGTTCAGGAACCACAACGCGAAGCCCACCACCTCACCGTCCTCGCCGGACTCGGCGATGTGCGCGAACGCCGCGGGCCGCTCACCGAACAGCGCCTCGCGCAACTGCTCCTCGGTGGCCTTCACCTCGTGCAGCGCCTTCTCGTAATCGGCCAGCTCACGGATCATCGCGTGAATGGCAGGGACATCAGCAGCGGTAGCGGTACGAATCATGAGGGCAGCGTAAGCAGCGCCGCGCCGCGTCCTACCCGCGGCCCAGCAACCACCGCGCGATCGCCGCCTGCTCCGGCGCCAGCCGCGGCGCACCGTCCTCGGCGCCCCAGCACGCGTTCTGCAGCACCCGCCCCAGCGTCCACGCCCGCGCCCGCCCCCGGTCGAGACCCAGCGCCTCCGTCAGCAGATCGAACCGCCACCCCACCGTGTCCGCGTCGAACCGGTCCACCAGCGCCGGAAGCAGCTCGAACCCCGGATCACCGGCCAGCGGCTTCGGATCGATCGCCACCCACCCCGCCTCCCGGCCCGCGGGCCCGCCCCGCCCGTCCGGGCGGTCACCCCCGGCCAGCACATTGCCGAAGTGCAGATCCCAGTGCAGCAGCCGGTCCCCCGGCTCACCCGCCACCTCCCGCACCGCCGCGGCGCAGTCCGCCAGCAGCCGCCGCTCCCCCTCGTCCACCAGCAGCCCCGCCGCCCCCGGCGCCGCCGCCAGCATCCGCGCCGCCGCCTCGCCCAGCCCCCGCAAGCCGCACCCCGCCGGAGCCCGCACCGCGGTCAGCCCCGCCAGCAGCTCCGCGACGACCCGCACCGCTTCCCGCACATCGGGCGTACCCGACAGCGGACGGTGTCCGTCCAGCCGCTCCAGCAGCATCGTCCCCGTCGCCGGGTCGTGGTCCAGCAGCTCCACCGCACCCGCCGACGCCTCGCCCCACACCCGCAGCGCGAGCGGCTCCCCCGCCGTCTCCGCGTCCACCGGCTGCAACTTCAGCGCGGCCGGACGCCCGTCCGCCACCCGCACCACGGGCAGAACCAGCGCGCACACCCCGTACAGCGCCTCGCCGTCCCGGCGCAGCCCCCACCGCTCCAGGAAGTCCGCCGCCATCCCCGGCAGCGCGGCGAGAAAGGCCCGCCCGGCCTCACCGTTGTACTTGGACTGAGTGGCGATCAGCGCATCCGGAATGTCAATCACGCCCCCGATCGTAGGAGCGTGCGTCAATCGGCTATGACCCCGAGCCACCCCGCCCCGCCCACGAGGCTCCGCTCCGCCCCCGTCACGTGGCTCCGCGGCGCCGGCTCGTGGATCCGCGGCGCCCCCGGCACCTACGTCTGGCTGGCGGCCCTCTTCGTCACCACCGTCATCGTCCACCAGATGTCACCGGACTTCGAGGAGGACTTCCTCCGACAGCGCTCCACCAACATCCACGAACTGTCCCAGAACCCCGTACGGGTCCTGATCAGCAGCGCCTTCTGGATCGACGGCGGCGAGTGGCTCCCCTACGCCGTCCTCTACACCGTCTTCCACGCCCCCGCCGAGCGCCGCCTCGGCACCCTGCGCTGGCTCGCCGTCGCCGCCGCCGCCCACATCCTCGCCACCCTCGTCAGCGAAGGGGTCCTGGCCTGGGCCATCCGGCACGGACACGCGCCCGAGAACGCCGCCAACACCCTGGACGTCGGCGTCAGTTACGCACTGGCCGGCGTCGTCGCCGTCCTCACCTACTACATCCAGCGCCCCTGGCGGTACGTGTACCTCTTCGCCGTCCTCGTCGTCTACGGCGTCCCGCTCATCACCGGCCCCACCTTCACCGACATCGGCCACATCACCGCCGCACTCATCGGCCTCGCCTGCTACCCCCTGACCCGCCACCGTCACCACCACCGTCGGCGCCGCCACCGCCACCGCCTCCGCCACCGCCTCCGCCTCCGCCTCCGCCGCGAGACGAAACCGCCGCCTGCCCAGTAACGTCCAGCCGAGCAGAACACCGCACTCCTCAGCCGGCCGGACAGCCGGCCAGTCACACGGACAGCAGGGGCAACATGAGCACCGTCAGCACAGTCAACGGCGGCATATCCTTCTGGTACGCGGATCAGGGCACCCCCATCCCCCGCGAACCCCTGCCCGGCGACGCCACCGCCGACGTCTGCATCGTCGGCGGCGGATACACCGGACTCTGGACGGCGTACTACCTCAAAAAAGCCGTCCCCTTCCTCAACATCACCGTCCTGGAAGCCAAGTTCTGCGGCTACGGCGCCTCCGGACGCAACGGTGGCTGGCTCTACAACGGCATCGCGGGCCGCGACCGCTACGCGAAGCTCCACGGCCACGAGGCGGCCGTCCGCCTCCAGCAGTCGATGAACGACACCGTCGCCGAGGTCATCCGCGTCGCCGACGAGGAGGAGATCGACGCCGACATCCACCGGGGCGGCGTCCTCGAAGTCGCCCGCACCCCGGCCCAGCTCGCCCGCCTGAAGGACTTCCACTCCGTCGAGATCGCGTTCGGCGAGACCGACCGCACCCTGCACGGCGCCCGCGAGACCGCCGAACGCGTCCGCGTCACCGGAGCCGTCGGCTCCACCTGGACCCCGCACGGCGCCCGGCTGCACCCCGCCAAACTCGTCAAGGGCCTCGCCGACGTCGTGGAGGCCCTCGGCGTCACGATCCACGAGTGGACCAACGTCACCGAGATCAAGCCCAAACACGCCATCACCCCGTACGGCACGGTCCGCGCCCCCTACGTACTGCGCTGCACCGAGGGCTTCACGGCGGGCATCAAGGGCCAGAAGCGCACCTGGCTCCCGATGAACTCCTCCATGATCGTCACCGAGCCCCTCTCCGCATCCCTCTGGGACACCATCGGCTGGAACGGCCGCGAAACCCTCGGCGACATGGCGCACGCCTACCTGTACGCCCAGCGCACCGCCGACGACCGCATCGCCCTGGGCGGCCGCGGCATCCCCTACCGCTACGGCTCGGCCACCGACAATGACGGCCGCACCCAGCCCGCCACCATCGAGGCCCTGCGCGACCTGCTCGTCCGCCTCTTCCCCACCACCGCGGGCACCCGCATCGCCCACGCCTGGTCCGGCGTCCTGGCCGTCCCCCGCGACTGGTGCGCCACCGTCACCCTGGACCGCTCCACCGGCCTGGGCTGGGCGGGCGGCTACGTCGGCTCGGGCGTCGCCACCACCAACCTCGCCGCCCGCACCCTGCGCGACCTGATCCAGCAGGACTCCGGCCAGTCCGGCCCCACCGAACTGACCACGCTGCCCTGGGTCAACCACAAGGTCCGCCGCTGGGAACCGGAACCCCTGCGCTGGCTCGGCGTCCACGGCATGTACGCCGCCTACCGCGCCGCCGACCGCCGCGAACTCACCTCACCCCGCGCGGACACGGACCCGATCGCGAAGTTCGCGGACCGGCTGGCGGGGCGGGGCTGAGCCGGTCCCCGTGAACGGGCCTTGAGCCGGTTGCTCAGCCATCTCGCGTGCTGTTCGCCGGTGATGTCCCACAGGGTGTGAACCCACGGACGGGCCGACCGCGCTGCGGGTCACCTCGTGATCAACTCCCGGATCGCCTGTTCCGACCAGTGGCCGGCGGCCCCCCGCGAGGAGGCGAAGTAGGCCGCCACGGTGCCCACATCCCAAGCCCCCGCATCGAGCAAGCCGGAGGCGAGGACCTGCACATACGCCCGAGAGGGAGGCACCGAGGTCACTTCGTCGGCATGCCAGGGGGCGGTGAAGGTGAGGACGGGCAGCCCGTCCATCTGTCCGGCGCACACCAGCGTCTCGTACCGCCCGTTCCCCAGCCGCGCGACGCCTCGCGTGAGCACTGCGCTGAGATCGAGGTCTTCGCCGGGGCTCCTGTACATCTCCTGAGCGGCGATGTCCGCGAACTGCGACGCCGAAACGAGGTGGGCGCGGGCGTAGACCCGCCCCTTTTGTCCCGGGTCGTAGAAGGCTCGCCCGCCGCCCCAGACGGGCGACTCCGTGGCGAAATAGAGAGCGCCCCTCAGTTCGACCGGAACGGATTGACTGGGCATGCGCGGGTCTCTGCACCCCGGATACGCCTTGCCGCCGCCGGGCGGCCGGCCGCCCTTGATGTAGGAGGCAAGCCGGTCGAGATGCATGTTCGATCCGTACGAGGTGTACCAGACCCGCTGCGGCGCGGACTTCCCCACGACTCCTGGCTCGATCGAATGCGCGCCAACCATGACGCCTCCGTTCCTGGCTCTGCTTCCCTCTGACTCTGCTTCCCTCTCACGCTGCTTCCCTCTCACTCTGCTTCCCCCTGGCTCTGCTTCCCAGACGGCCGGTACGTCGGCCGCTGAGCAGTTCCGCCAGGCACGCAGATACCGGTGGCGGGTGGGAAAAAGGCCTGGCCGTCCGTCCGCCCGCCCGTCGATGGCATTCAGCCGAATGGGGGAGGGGGCGCCCGGGGGAGGCGTGGTCTCCCCGTCTGGCGCTGGGCGCGGCCGAGGATGTGGTGGTTGCGGTTTGAACCGAGCAACAACGGCTGAGCGCGGGAGTTCATGTGGCGAGTGCGGTGGATCGGTCAGCAGCTGGCAGAGGCGGCGCGTGGGCGGAGTTGCGCGATGCGATCTCGACCCGGGCCGTGCTCGTCATGGTGGGGGTGCTCCTGCTCCAACTGGGCTTCGCCCTCTCCTACATGGGGGCCTTCCACGCCCCGAAACCTCACCGGATCCCGATCGTGGTGGTCGCACCGCAGGCCGTGGAGAAGGACCTGGTGGCCCGGCTCAACGCGCTGCCGGGCGACCCGTTGCTCGTCAGTTCCGTCCCGGACCGGATCCAGGCCAGGTCCCGCCTTCTTGACCGGCGCACGGACGCGGCCCTCGTCGTCGACGCGGCCGGGCGTACGGACACCCTGCTGGTCGCCTCGGCGGGTGGGACTTCGGCAGCCGACGCCGCCGCGAAGGTGGTGCAGGCGGTCGAACGGACCCAGGACCGCGAGATCGTCGTGCGCGACCTCCGTCCGCCCGCGGCGGGCGACTCGCGAGGGCTCTCGTCCTTCTACCTGGTCCTCAGCTGGACGATCGGCGGCTACCTCGCCGCGTCGGCCCTGAACATGGCGGCCGGTTCCAAACGCCCCACCCTCCGGCGCATTCTCGTGCGCCTGGCGGCGATGGTGCCTTATGCCTTCGTCTCCGGTATCGGAGGCGCGATCATCGTCGGACCCGTGCTGAACTGCCTGCCGGGCGCCTTCTGGGATCTCGTCGGCATCGGCACGCTGGTGGTGTTCGCCTCCGGAGCCGTGGGCGTGGCCCTTCAGTCGTTGGCGGGCACGGTCGGCCTGGGCCTCACCATCCTCATCTTCACCATCCTCGGCAACCCCAGCTCGGGCGGGGTGTATCCCGCATCGTTGCTGCCACCGTTCTGGCGCGCGATCGGCCAGGCCCTGCCGCCCGGCGCCGGCACGACCGTGGTGCGCAACACCGTGTACTTCGACGGCAACGCCACCACCGGCGCCCTGTGGATCCTCGGCGCCTGGGCCTTCGGCGGAATCGTCGCAGCAGTCCTGTCCGCAGCCCTGCGCGGCCGTCGCCGCAAGGAAGTCGCCGAAGGGGTGGATCGCTGAGCGGCGCCGCTCACTCATCGCTCGCGCAAGCTCCCCACGGCACCCCAGCCATCTGACGCGCCATGTCCTGAGCAACAGAAAACCCCAGGTCACGTGCCATGTGACCTGGGGTTTCGCCGAGCCCCCGCAACGACCTCAAGTCCTGGTTTCCGCAATCAGGCTGAGGTTCCTTCAAAACTTCTAAGCGGCCACGGATGAGGAAGGAGCGTCTGAGGTCATGCCGAGCATGATGCACTTGGCCTGAAGCTTGATGTCATCCGTACGCTCGAAGCCAGCCGCGGAGTGCGGCGATGCGACCGGCGCGACGATCCCGGACTGGGCGGCCGGCGTCTTGCTTACGGCAGATACCACTGGGGCGTTGACAAACAGTCCTGCGGCCATGAGCCCACCAGCGATGCCCCGCGTAGCCCTCTTCACGTGCGTATATCCCCGTTCGGAAGATCGTCATTTAACCAGGGGAGAGTACCTCCATAAGAGGGACACCGGTGGCAAGCGACGTGCCCGCCAGGACGACACCTCCGCAAGGGAGTATTCCGAGGGGCATCACGCCAACAGCGCCTCTGGCCACCAGCAACCCCATGGCGTAAATGGCACGTCAATCATTGAGCGTTTTCAGCTTTGCCTCTCCAGGGTGAGGACGGCTTTGGCGATTGACGTCATGCGGTTCGGGCTGCATCGCGATCTTCGGAAGATTCGCCAGGACTTGAGTCGTGCCATACCGCGTTCGACGGGAGCTCGGGACGTGGCCAGTGCCCGGTTGACCGTCAGTTCTGTCGGGGTCACCTGGCCGTTGGGTGGGCGTCTGCGTCCGGTGGTGACCCAGGGACCGGCGCCCGTGTAGGCGCGGTCGGCCAGGATGGGGACGCCCTGGCGTTCGCAGATCCGGATGATCCGGTGGGTGCGGGCCGCGGTCAGGTCGTGACACCGGCCGGGCAGGGCCGGTGAGATCCACAGGATCTGGCCGGCCGGGTCGGTCACGACCTGCACGTTCACGCCGTGGCGGCGGTGCTTGTGCGCGTAGTCGGCCTGGCCGTCGCCCACGCGGTCGCACTCGGCGAGCGTCCCGTCGAGCAGCACGTACTCCGGGTCGGTCTCACGCAAGACCTTCAGCAGGCCCGGGGACCGGTCGGCCAGGAGGTCGATGACGGCGGTGGTGTAGGCGTGGGCGGTGCCGACCGATATGCCGAAGGCCGCGGCGATCTGGGCCAGGGTGTCGTGCTTGCGCAGGTACACCAGAGCGACGAGGGCGCGTTGGTGCGGCGGGAGTTTGCAGCGGCGTTCACCCTCGCGGGTGACGATGAGCATGGTGACCCACTCGACCAGCGCATGAGGCAGGTCGAGTGCGGCAGGATAGGGAACCAACGAGGCACCAGCACTGATGAGTTGAGACTTCGAACATCTCCCTCAACGGCACGGGTGCCTCGTGCGTTGCGGCCTCAGCGCCGTCACCCGACCGTTCAGCCTCGGCTCGGCCGCGTGGCCCCTCGTCGGCGGCCGCGCAGGGTCTCCACGAGCGCTCCAAGAGCGGACGACTGGACCAACGCGCTGACGACAACCCCGCCGACCAAGAACCAGACGGATGCGTGCATGCCCCCGACCGCACCGACTGCCCCCGCCGCCAGCAGGGAGCACGGGGCGGTGAGAAGGAACGGCCAGATCCCGACGATGCCGGGATCGGAGACCAGTGCGGCCACCACTTCGAACACGACGGACGCCCCGACGAGGCCCAGGTAGACGGCGGAAGCAGTATTGGCAAAGGTCAGACGCAGCAGAGTACGAGAGTTCATCGATTCCCCCCAAAGGATCATGTGATCCACATGCTCCCGGCGGAACCACGGCACGGTGTGAGTACCAGTACTCAAGTCTGGTACTCACCACGCAGGTCAGGACAACTGCCTCGCGAATTGCGGGACGTGCTCCGAATCCGAGACCAGGGCCGTCAGCCGGATCGATTCAGGAAACGCGGCTCACCATGTAGGCGGTGCCTACCCCGTCTTCCTCGGGTGAGTCCGCCTGGATCGCGAGACTCGGCCCGGCCGTAGTGAAGTCGAACCCGTTCGTCATCGGCTGCGTGCAGTCGACGCGCTCAGCTGTCCTGGCGGCGCCTGAGGAGACCGTGAAGGTGACCGAACCCTCCCCTGCACACGCCACCTCCACCCGCAGGGCCGTGCCGGACTCGATGGTCTCGTCCAGGTTCTGCCCGGGCACTGCGAGGGTTCCCGCCGAGACCAACCCCTTCTCGTCCGACTCCAGGCGCTCCGCCATGCTGAGCAAGTCGCGGGCCTCCTCGTTCAGCTGCTCCCTGCCGGACCGGGAGGGCGGCTGCACTATGGGAGCCACGGTGGAACTCGCCGCCCTCTCGGGCTGCGAAGCCTTGGACGCCGGAGGCGAGTCAGAACAGGCGGATGCCATGCCGGTAATCAGCGCGACGGCAGTCAGAGCACTGCCAGTGCGGCGGGTGAAGCGGTACAAGAGGTCCCCCGAAGTGCACTCAGAAGCCAAACAGGTGTACAGAACAAGGTGATCATCCCGTGTGGACACCCGCGTCATCCCTGCGATCTGGGCATCGGCCCCAGATTGGTACACAGGTGCGGCGCGCTTCTCCCGCAAAAGGCTGTCCCATACTGGCCGCAGCCAGCCCGGGGGCGACGGCGATGCGGGGTGAGAGTGTCGTGACGGTGCAGGTACTCGAGTGCGACGACGCCCGTTGGTGCGGTGAGAGCTTGCAGCGGCGGTCACCCTCGTGGGTGACGACTGCTCCCTCAACGGTACGGGAGCCTTGTGCGTCGCGGCCCCACCCACGCCTACAGCCCCGTCACCCGACCGGTGGCCACACTGAAAAGGCTCATTGTAAAAACTTGAGCATTCAATCGTACAGAACTACGCATCTCAGCAGCAGCCCGGACTGTGTCCGACTGAAACGCCCACTACAGAAAGGCAGTTCGAGACGAGGTGGCGTTTCGGCCAGACTCGGACGTCACATGCTGACCTTGGTCACTTCATGTCATGCCCAGGGCCCTAGTTGGGCGATCCAGCGGGAGGGCGGCGCTGATGGAATTTCACATTCTCGGGCCCGTACTGCTCGGGCTGCGAGGGGATTGGCTGGACCTGGGGTCGGCGGCGTCGGGGATCCGGCGTGCGTCGGAGCACCTCGTGCCGCTGCTTCCCTCGGCGCTCCAGAGGCTCTCGGTACCCCCCATGGAGGCTGTCACGATCACCGTGACAGCGGCCGTGGCAAAGTCCAGATGTGCGGCCAGCCGAGTCCAGGCTGATGGCCACCGGAATTCCAGGTGGACGGCCGTCTGACCAGTGGCATTCCTGAGAAGCCGTTGTCCTATCGATCTTGAGTGCGGTGTGATCGAAAGTGGCTGTCGGGGCGGGTGAATCTTGCCGTGTCGTGCATGAGGACAGGGCCTCTGGTGCGGTTCGGAGTTGTCGAGACGCCGAGTACGCCAGGAGGCCCTGTTGTCTATGTTGTACGCGGTCGGGGGCGAGGATCTCAACTCGTCGGTTGTGTCGTGCGATTGTCTCGCTCACCGGTTCGGGAACGCGGCTGATCAGCCCGGCCGGAAGCCGGTGTACAGCACGGATCCGACGGATATCGAGTGGCGGGAGATCCGTCCGCTGCTGCCGGTGCCGGGGTGGCTGGAGGGCCGGGGCGGACGTCCGGAGGGCTACTGCCGCCGCCAGATGCTCGATGCTGTCTTTTACGTCCTCGACAACGGGATCAAGTGGCGGGCGATGCCGGTGGACTTCCCCGCCTGGGACCGGGTCTACGCCTTCTTCCGGCGATGGCGCGACGCCGGACTGATCGCCGAGCTCCACGACCGGCTGCGCGGGAAGGTCCGTGAGCGGGCCGGGCGGGAAGCAGAGCCGACGGCCGCGGTCATCGACTCGCAGTCCGTGAAGGCCGACGCGGTCGTCGGCGCCGGCAGCCGGGGCTACGACGGAGGCAAGAAGATCAACGGCAGGCGCCGGCATCTGATCTGCGACACGGTCGGCCTGCTGCTGATGATCAACGCGACCGCGGGCGACGTCACCGACCGCCAGGCGGCCACCGACATGCTGCCCGCCCTGCGCGAGCGGTTCCCCACGATCACCGGACTATGGGCCGACGGCGGCTACACCGGAACCCTGATCACCTGGGCCCTGACCGTCCTGCACCTGGTCGTCACCGTGATCAAACGCAGCGACGACACCTCTGGCTTCGTGGTGCTGCCGCGCAGGTGGGTGGTGGAGCGGACATTCGGCTGGCTGATGCGTTCTCGCCGGCTGGCCCGCGACTACGAGCGGCGGCCCGACACATCCGAGGCGATGATCCTGTGGTCGATGACCATGCTCATGACCCGCCGCCTCGCAGTCCCGGCGCAAGCGTGAACCGCCCCGACGGTTCCTTGACCAGCCAGCCCCGTTCCGCCATCCGAGCCGCCTTCGACCGCACCCCCTCGACCTTCGCCGGCACACGCTCCAGACCGAGCGCCGAAGCGATCTCCCCACAGGCCACCGCCGCCGCAGAGGCGGCCAGCACCCCGACGATCCGCTGATAGTCCGGCGACAGCGCCGACACCTCGACGCCCTCACCCCTGACCGGCACCACCGACCCCGGCACCCTCCCGCCCTTCGGCGTCGGCGTCGGCGTCGGCGTCGGCGCCGGGGCAATGTTCTCCGCAACCGGCACGGCCGTCTCCATAACGTCAGCACCACCGCCCGGACCAGCGAGAACCTCGACGAGAACCTCCCGCGCAGTCACGAACCGTTCCCAGAACAGCTCCGCGTCGCGCAGCTCGGCGAGAACCCGGTCCGCTTCCTCACGCAACACCTCAACCCGCTGCCGGGCACCCCGTTCCCGCTCCTCCAGCAAACCGACCACCGACGGCATCCCTGAACCTCCACGACCAGACCGACACGACGTGTCCTGTCTGCCACAGAACCCGCCACACCATGCCTGACCAGCGGAAAGTCAGCGATCAAGTACGGAAAGACAACAGCTTCTCATGGCTGATCCACGCCGTACTGCGCGCACTGTCGATCGCCGACTCCATGACCTGGGAGACCACCTGGGCGTTGATCCCGGGCTTCGCCTTGTCCGCCGTCGTCCCGGCCGTCGTCCGCAAATCCACCGTCATCTCCCTGCTCGGCGACGACCGCCCCGCGTCCTCGCCATCGCCGCCGGCCTCGGCGCGGCCTCCTCCTCGTGCTCCTACGCCGCCGTGGCGCCGGCCCGGTCGCTGTTCCGTAAGGGCGCGAACTTCACTGCGTCGATGGCTTTCGAGATCGCCTCGACCAATCCGGTCGTCGAACTTGGCGTAACTCCGGCGCTGCTGATGGGCCGGCAGCTCACCGCGGTGGAGTTCGTGGGCGGCCCGTTGCTGGGCCATCCAGTCCGGATGCGTGGTGTGTCTTCAGGCGCAGTCGCTCGGCCGCGGGAAGTGGTAGGCCGAGCCGAGTCGGTAGTCGCCGCGCTTGTGGACGGTGAGCCGGGTCCAGTCGCCGGCACGCTCGATGCATGCGCCCGGTGCGCTGAGCCAAGGAGAGTAGGCGATCCGTACGGTCGCGGTGCCGGCCGAGGGCATCCGTACGATCAGCTCGGCGTCGTTACCGCCCAGCTCGGTCGCGGGGGCAGATACCAGTGGGACGGCGTCCTGTACCCGGTAGATAGCCCACCCGTTGTCCCGCCATACGGGCTTGAGCCAGCCTGGCGGGTTCCTGACGAGGGTGTTCTCGGCGGTTGCGGAACCATCGGGTCGGCCGGCCGGCAGGACAACCAGACCCACCGCCCAACGATCCAGCCAGGCGCGGTACTTCTCGGCCGAGAAGGTGCCGTCGTAGAAGAGACGGCCGCGCTCGACGTCAAGCTGACGGTTCCAGCCGCGTGCCATGTTGATGTGCGGGGCGAGTAGGTACGCCTCGCGGTGGTTGCGGGCGGGAACGACTTCCACGCGGGTCCGGTCCGCTCGCAGCCGGTCGAGCGCGGTGATCACACCGTCAGCATGGCAGGCACAGGACGGTACGGAGTTCGAGGTCACCAAGTCGTCGTGGGTGTTGCTGACCACCCAGCCGGTACAGGAAGCCAAGGCGGCCGCGAGCAAGACGTGGGGCAACGCCTGGCGCGGCGCGCGGACCGGCATGCGGGACAGTAGTGCGGCGAGCAGGACCGGAGGTCCCGCGAAGGCTGCCAGCCGGTCGACGTTGGCCCCTATCGGCGACGCGACCGAGAAGGCCACAACAACGCCCACGGCGTAGACGATCGCTGCGTACCGCACCAACTGCCAGCCCCGTGGGGCAGCCCACCACAGGACCGCGCAGAGGATCAGCGGCATCCACACCTTGTGCAGGGGCATGGGCTGTTCGCCATGGAAGGGGAAGAGCAACGTGACCGCACCGGTCAGCAGAAGAAGCGGAACGATCAGTACGGCTGCCTTCATCCACTGCCGGTCCAGCAGATACGCGGCGCCGGCCACCACGAGGAAGGCTCCCGCGACCGGACTCGCGAGCGTGCTGAGACCCGCCAGCACGCCGCCGGCCACGCGCGCCGCACTCCGATCCGAGGAGAGGAGCGTGAGCAGTGACAGCAAGCCCAGGGCCGCGCCCAGCGCGAACGTGGTCCGCCCGGATGCCACGTTGCACCACAGCGCGAGCGCCCCCAGCAGCGCCGGCCACTCTGCACACCGGACCTTCGCCCGGACGAACAGGGCGGCCATGACCCATGTCCCGGCCAGTCCGGCGGCCACGGAGACCGTTCTGACGCCGAAAAGCGCCATCGCCGCGGGGGCGAGGACGCTGTAGTTGAAGATGTGTATACCGCCGTACCACGACAGGTTGTACGCCGAGCCGGGATGGCGTGCCATGAACTGGGCCCAGGCCAATTGAGCGGCCAGGTCGCCCCCTCCGCCGGCGAGGAGCTCGGCCCACCACACGTAGAAGGGAAGCGCGACCGCGGTTACGACGAGCGGCACACGCCACCTTGAAGCCGGGGAGCCGGCCGCGGCAGAGCTGAGGGGAGTTGCCGGGTGGCCGGCATCCGGTTCCGGATTGTCTGTTCCCAGCCCGGAGGCGACGTCCTCGGCTGCGCGTCCGGTTGCCAATTCGGACCTGGAACTTCCCTCAGGCCTGATACCGAGCGCCAGTTCACTTTTTGACGCTTCGTCTCCCATGTGCACCGGCATGAGACTAATAGCGCTTCGTCACCCAGAGCGACTACTGCCCTTGCCGGGCGCGTCGATGGGTGAGGCTCGCGGCCTCGAGAGCGAGCTCGGCAGGCCTGCAGCAGTGCATCGCCCTCATAGAGCGATGCCGGCGTGGAACGCGGCAGGCGCACCGTGCTGAAGTCACGCGGCCTTCGGCCGTGGCCTCCGCTCGGACCGGGGCGGCTTGGCTGCCTGCCGCGGGGATGCAGATGTTCCTGCGCCGCGTGCTGCCCGTGGTATCGAGGTAGGCCCGGACCGGACACGTGTCTGCCGTGCAGCCGGTGCCGGTCGGCAGGCTCACCGGATCGGCCCCGAAGAGCCGCGCGCCGGCACCGCCGTGCAACCGAGCGGTGAAGTTCTACATCCCCTGGAGTGCCCGGTCCATGAACGTCTTCTCCCCGACGTCGTCGGGGCGGTTGCCGGCGGTCACCAGTATCCCCGGGCCACCGGACCGTTCACTGAAACAGGCCCATGCGAGCACGCCCTCGTTCGAGCCGTCGCTGACCACCGATGAAGGCCCCGAAAGTATCTGGAACCGCAGATACCGGCCTACTTCGGGCGGCTGTCCTCACCGCCTTCGGCGGCCTTGCAGATCGGCGGGTCAGCGCGGCACGGTGGTTGGGAACGAGCGCAGCAGGGGGCCAATGTCCTGCCCTGCCCTGCCGGTATCAGCGAGGCAGATGCGCGACCCCTTCGGCTACCGCGGCCTCAGTCTGTGGCCGGCCAGTTGCGTAGCCGACCACTGTCACGTGAAGCGGATCACTACGCGCCAGGCCGACCTGGACTCGGCCCCGGCTGCCCACCCCGCGCACGACCCGGCGCATTTGGCGGGCTTGGGCCGCGGCTGGGCTGGGCTGAACGGTTCCCGCAGTTCCTCACGGGGATCGGGGGCCAGGACGTCCACTTCATCCGCTCGTTCAAGGTCGGCGCACCCACTCTGCCGTGTTGCCCCTGGCCGACGGCCGGGGTTCTCTCCACTCGGCGGCACCCTCCCGTCATGCTGTTCTCTCACCTCCAGACGGTCTACAGTCCTGTAGACCGTCTACGTGATTGTCGTCGCCCGGTTGTTCCAGCCCGGCTGCCCCCTGCCCGTATTCAGTGAGAGGCCACCATGGCCGTATCCGTCTTCGCCGCGTCTCCACTCGCGGTGAACCTCCTCGATGCCCAGTCGCTGCTGGCGGCCTTCGGCGTCCTGGGCGTCGCGGTGGTGCTGTTCGCCGAGACCGGGCTGCTGGTCGGTTTCTTCCTGCCCGGCGACTCCCTGCTCTTCACCGCAGGCTTGCTGTGCGCGGGCACCGCGGACAAGGCTGCGACGCTGTCCCTGCCCTGGGTCCTCGTCGCCGCGGCAGGCGGTGCGCTGGCCGGAGCCCAGTGCGGGTACCTCCTCGGGCGCCGGGCGGGCGGAGCGGCCCTCTCCCGTAGTAGTTCCAAGCGCCTGCACGAGGGCGCCGAGCGCGCCGAGGAACTACTGAAGCGGTATGGCCACGCCAAAGCGATCGTGCTGGCCCGTTTCGTCCCGGTTGTGCGCACGGTCCTGAACCCGCTCGCCGGCGCGTTGAACGTTCCGGTCCGGGTCTTCACCGTCTGGCAGGTCGCCGGCGGCCTGGTCTGGACGGTCGGCCTGGTCCTGGCCGGATACGCCCTCGGCTCCTCCATTCCCAACGTCGACCGCTATCTGCTGCCGATCATCGCCCTGATCGTCATTGTGTCCCTGCTGCCGCTGGCAGCCGGGCTACTCCGTTCCCGGCGGGCGGCGAAGCGCCGCGATGAGACGCCTTGACGAATCTCGCGTACGACGGTTCGGCCAACGACGGATCCATCTGCCTCAGGGCTGTCGACCTCGCTCTCCGCGCGCCCAGCTGGGTCGATAACCCGATCACCGGTTGGTCGGCGTACAGGCTGGGAGTGTTCGCACTGGCGATGCTCGTCGCGTGGCGGCAGGGCCACGTCGCCTTGACCGCAGCGGGTCTGATAGCGGCCTCCCGGGTGTGGGTGGGCGGGCACTACCCGCACGGCGTCCGTCTCGGCGCCCGGCTGAAGGACGGCGCGCTGTGTCCACTGTTGGCCGCGGCGTGACCCGTCGCCAAACGCCCGCACGCCTGTGCGGCTGGGCGGCCCTGACCGCCGCGGCGGCCTTTGCCCTCCTCACCGTGGCGGTGCTCCACGCGCCGCACGAGATGCTGCCCGGCGACGCGGCGCTGCATCACTGGTCCCTGACGCACCGACCCGGTGCCGCGGTTGCCATTTCCCGCGCGGTCACCGCTACCGGCACCGGAGTCATCCCCTTCACCGCGGTCATCCTGGCGGGCCTGTCCGTGGGCGGCACCACAAGGCGGCGCGTCATCACGGCCGCCGCACTGGCGCTTTGCCTCGGCTCCGCGCAGGCGCTGCGCTACGCGGTCATGACGCTGGTCGCACGACCCAGGCCACCTCTCGCCGACTGGGCGACGCAGGCCTCGGGGTGGTCCTTCCCGTCAGGCCATGCCACGACCGGCGCGATGACTGCGGGGCTCCTGATCGCCGCCCTCTTCCTGCGGGGTCCGCGCATTCCGCGTCCGGCCGCCGTCCTGATCGGCGTCTGGGGCGCGGCCGTCGGACTGACGCGGGTCTACCTCGGCGTGCACTGGTTCAGCGACGTCATCAGCGGCTGGCTCTTCGCCGCCGCATGGCTGGCGCCGGCCGCCTGTGCGTACCTGCTGTGCAGGCGGGGGACGGTACGGTGACACGTTGCCGCGTCCTCGTCGTGGAGGACGACCACGCCCTGCGCGACGTACTCCTGCGTGGCCTGCGGGACGAGGGTTTCGACGCGGTGCCCGCCCAGGACGGTGCGAGCGCAATGCGCCTGGCCGCCCAAGGCTTCGACGCGGTCGTGTTGGACGTCGGACTGCCGGATGCGGACGGCCGTGACGTGTGCCAAGCGCTGCGGGCCAACGGATACTTCGCCCCCGTCGTGTTTCTCACGGCCCACCACACCATCGTCGACCGGCTCACCGGGTTCTCCGCGGGTGGTGACGACTACCTGGCCAAGCCGTTCCACCTCGCTGAGCTTGCCGCCCGCCTGCGGGCGGCCCTCAGAAGGGCGGGCCCCAAGGCTCCGGCCGTGGCAGGGGACCTGGTGCTCGACCCGGTGGGCTTCACGTGCACCGTCGCTGGGCAACCCGTTGACCTCACCCCGACCGAGTTCCGGCTGCTGGCCGCCCTCATCGCCTCGGCCGGGGGCCTCGTACAGCGCCGGGCGCTGGTCCGGGCGGGCTGGCCGGAGGGGGCGCGGGTCACCGACAACACCCTCGACCAGTACCTGAGCCGCCTGCGCCGCAAACTCCGTATTGCGGGCAGCGCACTGACAATCACGACCAGCCGCGGAATGGGGCACCGACTCTCGTGACGATCCTCCGGCGCCGGACCGGGCCCCGCACCTTGCGCGGGCGGCTCGCCCTGGTTGCCGTATTCGCCGCGGCGCTCGTGGTGCTGGCACTGACCGTTGCCTTCAACGGCGTAGTCCGCCAGCGGCTCCAGCAGCAGGCCGACGACCACCTCCGTACCCGGGCCGCCGCTGTCGCTGCGACCGTGGACACCACGGGCACCTCGGCCCGCGTCGTGGAAGTCCCGCACGACGACCTGCTCGACACCGACGTGTGGATCTACGCCGGGTCCCAGCGGATCGAAGCGCCTCCCGCTGCCGTTGACGGGCCGCTTGCCCGTGCCGCCGACGCCCTCGCCGCCGGCGGCGGCAGCCGCTGCGTCACCCTGGACGGCGACGAACCGATACGGCTGTGCACCCAGCCCGTCCCCGGCCCCGGGCTTTCCCGGGCCGCCGTGGTCACGGCACTCGGTCTCGCCCCCTACCGCAGCTCCGCGGACACCGTGTTGCACTCGTCCCTCACGCTGGACGCGGCCATGCTCGCCTGCACCTACGTCCTGACCCGCCTCGCCGTGGGCCGCGCACTGCGACCCGTACAGACCATGACCGACCAGGCCACCACATGGAGCGCGCCGGCCGCCGACGGCCGCTTCGGCCACAGCACCCGGCCGGCTGAACTCGCACGGCTGGGAGCCTCCTTGGACGCACTGCTGGACCGTATCCGGGCGGGGCTGCGCCACGAACAGCAGCTGACCAGGGAGCTGTCACACGAACTACGCAACCCGCTCGCCCGGATCATCGCCGAACTCGACTGGTGGCGCAGCCGCCCCCGCTCCGCGGACGAGACGGAACTCGCCTGCGCGGCGATCGCCGACGCCGCACAGTCGATGCGGACGATCTGCGACACCCTGCTTGACGACGCCTGTGGTGCGGCCACTGTGCTGCCCGGCACCGCCGAGATACTGCCCGCCCTGCTCCGCCTCGTAGACCGTTCCTCCGCACCCGGGATGATCGAGGTCACGGTCATGGACCAGGGCCTGACGACGGGCGTACCGGCCGCCCTGCTCGAACGTACAGTGAGCCCGCTGCTGGACAACGCCCTGCGTTACGCCCACTCCAGCGTCTGGATCGTGGCCCGTAGGCAGGAGGGGAGTGTGGTCGTCGAGGTGACCGACGACGGCCCGGGCGTACCGCCGTCCTTCACCCCGGACCTCTTCCGTCCGGGACGGCGTGCCGAGCCCGGCGACGGACACAGCGGAGCGGGCCTGGGGCTGCCGCTCGCTCAACGCCTCGCCCGCTCCGCCGACGGAGACGTGACACATGACGAACACCTCAGCCCCGGGACCCGGTTCGTCGTCACACTGCCGGCCGGCTGACCTGCTCCCGCTCGGTCACATCGCGACGCGACACGGCCAGGAACACCACCAGAGCGAGGATCACGACAAGGAACAGCACACTCGTCATCACTGTCCCCAGGGCCAGGCCGCCCTCGTCGGCCGGCTGCGACAGGTAGTCACCGACCGACGCGCCCAGCGGCCGGGTGAGGACGTAGACCGTCCAGAAGCTCAGCACCGCGCCCAGCCCCATGGCGTAGCGCGCCAGGGCGACCGCCGCGATCGCCAGGCCGAACAGCAGGGCTGCCACCCAGTACCCCAGGGACAGTTGCTCCGCCAGCAGGTCACCGACGGCCGTACCCAGAGCGAAGGTGAGCAGCACCGCCACCCAGTAGAACGCCTCGCGGCGCGCCGAGTCGACGCGGCGGATGGACAGAGTCCCCTCGCTCGTGAACCAGATGAGGAATGCGGCCGTCAGCGCCACTGCGAACACGGCGGTCGTGGTCTGTAGCGGCACACCCAGGTTGTCTGTGAGGTTGTCGGTGATCAGAGTGCCCACGATGCTGACCAGCACGACGACCAGCCAGTAGATCGCGGGCCGGTAGGCGCTGGTGCGCAATTGCGCGATCAGGGCCACGATCAGAAGGACGCTCATTACCAGGGAGGTGCCGGTCAGCCCCATGCCCAGCTGACCGTCGAGGAAGTCCGCCGCGGTCTCGCCCACCGTGGTGCACAGCACCTTGATCACCCAGAAGTACGCCGTGATCTCGGGGACCTTGTTCCAGGGCACCCGGGCCGTGCCACTGTCGGAGGCAGGGGGATACTGCGTCTCATATGTCATGCCGCCAGACGTTGCCAGGCCCAACCTGAACACATCCTGAGCGCGTATACCCCCGGCACACTCATGCGGCCCGGCAAGACCGCTGCGCTGACGCCCCCCCAAGGCCGCACGACAAGGCACGGCTCGTAGGGATGAACAACAACCAGACTGCCGTCCGCCCACCACCATCGTCGCGTCCGGCCACCGCAGCTGCACGCCATTTGCACGATTGGCCACCGGTCGGCCACCAGGGGACGCCCGGCGGAGCCGCTGGGGCTGGCACATCGACAGGATTAAGGTAACGAAATGAGAAAAACCCCAGGTCACTGACTATGTGACCTGGGGTTCCACCGAGCCCCCTATCGGATTCGAACCGATGACCTACGCATTACAAGTGCGTTGCTCTGGCCAACTGAGCTAAGGAGGCACCGCGCACGCCGAAGGCACGCGCGCGAGCCCTCACTCTACACAGCGCCCCTCTGGCCCATCCACGACGTTTCACCCCTGCTCACGGGGTACGGATCGCAGCCCGTCCAGGGTGAGGTCAAGGAGGCGTTCGGCCTGTTCCCGCTGCTCGGGGCCGCCCGAGGAGAGGGCGATTCCGGCGAGGGCTGCGAACATGTCCGTCGCGCTGATGTCGGACCGGATCACACCGGCCGCGGTACCGGCGTCCATGAGGGACGACAGGGCCTCCTGGATCATCCGGTGGCTGTCGGCGTAGGGGTTGACACCGGAGGCGACGACGGCGCGGAGCGCCTCGGCCATGCCGCGTTTGGCGGTGGCGTAGTCGATGAAGCCGCGCGTCCAGGCCCGCAGCGCCTCGCCTGGTTCCATGGCCGCCAGGAGCGCGGGGACGGAGTCGCACAGGCGGGACACCTCGTTGCGGTACGCCGCCTCGATCAGGGCCTCCCGGGTGGGGAAGTTGCGGTAGAGGGTGCCGGTCCCCACGCCCGCCTCCCGGGCGACGCGCTCGAAGTGCGCGTCCAGCCCCTCCTCCGTGAACACGCGTACCGCCGCGGCCAGGATCTTGTCCCGGTTGCGTTGTGCGTCGGCCCTCAGCGGGCGTTCTGCGGCTGGGGTCATCAGCGGCTCTCCCTCACTCTCCACTTGCCAAGTGGCGGCGCCTCCACTTAACGTGAAGAAAGTGGCGGCGCCTCCACTTTCACTGTAGGGCAATGACCAGGGCGACGGCCCCAGCCTGCCCTCACCCCACTTTCTCCGGAAGGACAGCCGATCATGTCGGGAATCGAAGGCAAGGTCGTGGCCATCACCGGCGCCGGCAGCGGCATCGGTGAAGCGACAGCACTCCTGCTCGCCGCCCGCGGTGCGAAGGTCGTGCTCGGAGCACGCCGCCCCGAGCGCCTGGCGGCCCTGGCCGCCCGTATCGAGGAAGCCGGCGGAGAAGCCGCCTGGGCCCGCACGGATGTGAAGAGGCGCGCGGACCTGACCGCCCTCGTCGCTCTGGCACGCGAACGGTTCGGCAAGCTCGACGTCCTCGTCAGCAATGCCGGGGTGGGCCCGATCTCCCCTCTCGACGACCTCCGCGTCGAGGAATGGGAGGAGATGATCGACGTCAACCTCAAGGGCGTGCTGTACGGGATCGCCGCCGCACTGCCCGTGTTCCGGGAGCAGGGCTTCGGCCACTTCGTCAACACGGTGTCCACCGCGGGGCTGCGCATCGTCCCCCTCCAGGCGGTCTACGCCGGCACGAAGAACGCGGTCCGCACCATCTCCGAGGGGCTGCGCCAGGAGGCCGGCGACAGCCTGCGCGTCACCGTCGTCTCACCGGGCTTCGTCCGTACGGAGTTCGCGGACTCCGTGCCCGACCCCGGGGTCAGGGCCCAAGTCGCCGACAGGATGGAGAAGATCGCGATCCCGCCGGAGGCGGTGGCCCGTGCGATCGCCTTCGCCGTCGAGCAGCCGGACGGCGTCGACGTGGGCGACATCGTCGTCCGCCCCACCGCTCAGGACTAGGGCGTGTTTCGAAAGTCCCGCCTGCCCGAGGGGCCTCCCGCCCGGATCCCGCCTGATCATGCAGGGGGATATTCATGGCCCAAGAACTACTGACAGATTCGAAATGGCCGGGTAGCGTCGCTGAAGGTTCACTCAAGTGGACCAGACCACTCCCTTACAACGGATCGTCCGGCACGTTCCTGCCGGTGAAGGAGAAGCATCAGCATGGCCAGTGTCACGTTCGACAAGGCGTCCCGCGTATACCCCGGCTCCACGAAGCCCGCGGTTGATCAGCTCGAGATCGACATCGCGGACGGCGAGTTCCTCGTCCTCGTCGGTCCCTCCGGTTGTGGCAAGTCGACCTCCCTGCGCATGCTCGCGGGTCTCGAGGACGTCAACGGCGGCGCGATCCGCATCGGTGACCGCGACGTCACGCACCTGCCGCCGAAGGACCGGGACATCGCGATGGTGTTCCAGAACTACGCGCTCTACCCGCACATGTCCGTCGCGGACAACATGGGCTTCGCGCTGAAGATCGCCGGTATCAACAAGACCGAGATCCGGGCGAAGGTCGAAGAGGCCGCCAAGATGCTGGACCTCTCCGACTACCTCGACCGCAAGCCGAAGGCGCTCTCCGGTGGTCAGCGTCAGCGTGTCGCGATGGGCCGCGCCATCGTCCGTGAGCCGCAGGTCTTCCTCATGGACGAGCCGCTGTCGAACCTCGACGCCAAGCTCCGCGTCTCCACCCGTACACAGATCGCCTCGCTCCAGCGCCGCCTGGGCATCACGACCGTGTACGTCACCCACGACCAGGTCGAGGCCCTGACCATGGGTGACCGCGTCGCGGTCCTCAAGGACGGTCTGCTCCAGCAGGTCGACTCGCCGCGCAACATGTACGACAAGCCGGCGAACCTCTTCGTGGCCGGCTTCATCGGCTCCCCGGCGATGAACCTCATCGAGGTCCCGATCACCGACGGTGGCGTGAAGTTCGGCAACAGCGTCGTCCCGGTCTCCCGTGCCGCGCTCACCGCCGCCGCGGACCGCGGCGACACGACCGTCACGGTCGGCATCCGCCCCGAGCACTTCGACATCGTCGAGCACGGCGGCGCCGCCGCGAAGTCCCTCACCAAGGACTCCGCCGACGCCCCGGCCGGCCTGGCCGTCTCGGTCAACGTCGTCGAGGAGCTCGGCGCCGACGGCTTCGTCTACGGCTCCGCCCAGGTCGGCGAGCAGGACAAGGACCTCGTCGTCCGCGTCGGCGGCCGCGCGGTCCCGGAGAAGGGCACCAAGCTGCACGTCGTGCCCCGCCCGGACGAGCTGCACGTCTTCGCGAGCTCGACCGGTGAGCGTCTCACCGACTGATTTCGCACCGCCCGCTGCACGACGTCGGCCCCGCACGTTCTCCGTGCGGGGCCGACGCGCGTTCAGGGGGTTTGGGCGGCGGACGTCAAATTCCCCGGCACAACGGTCATTTCGCTCCAGTTCGTCAACACGGGATTCGAAAAACACTCTCGAACCATCCCTCGCGAGAGTGACACAATGTCGCCAAATCATCACTGCCCGCTACGCTCACTGCGTGACCCACTCCGCGCGCCGCATCGGCCGAACTCTCGCTCTCGTACTGCCTGTCGTCATGGTCCTGTCCGGGACCCTCGCGGTCACCCGCGTGCCGTGGGCAGCGCACAACTCCGACTCCCAGGTACTGACCGCGTCGGCCCAGACCCTCTCCAAGCGGGCCAAGCCGCGCACCACGCAGGACATTCTGCGCGACAAGCTCCTCCTGGAGCTCCAGGAGAAGGACCCCGCCGCCGCGTTGACGGATCTTCAGCGTGCCGTCGAGGGGCGTCCGTCGCTCGCGAGGCACTGCATGTCGATCGCGAAGGCCCTGGGCAAGGCAGCGGTCGAGCAGTACGGTCCGACGCGGGCGCACCGGTTCTCGCGTCCCGTCTGCGACACGTCGTTCGCCTCGGGTGTCGCGCAGTTCAGCTGACCGGACCCGCGCGGGGCACGGCATATCGTGCCTGACATGCATACGTTTCCGACGCAGGCCGTGATCCTGGCAGGTGGCCAGGGGTCACGGCTGCGCCCGTACACCGATGACCGCCCCAAGCCGATGGTCGAGATCCCGGGTACCGGGACTCCGATCATCGGCCATCAGCTTTCCTGGCTGGCCGCCGAGGGCGTGACCGATGCCGTGGTGTCGTGCGGGCATCTGGCCGAGGTGCTGCAGGAGTGGCTGGACGCGGCGGTGCTGCCGCTGCGGGTCACGACGGTGGTGGAGTCCGAACCGCTGGGTCGCGGCGGCGGGCTGAAGTACGCGGCGGCCCGGCTGCCCGATCCGGAGCAGCCCTGGTACGCGACCAATGGTGACATCTGGACGCGGTTCTCGTTGCGTGAGATGGCCGCGTTCCACGCGGAGCGCGATGCGACCGCGACGCTGGCGCTGGCCCGTCCCCGGATTCCGTGGGGCGCGGTGGAGACGGACGCGTTCGGGCACATCACCGACTTCATCGAGTCTCCGCCGTCGCCCTATCTGATCAATGCGGGGGTGTACGTGTTCTCCCCGGCGTTCACGGCGATGTTGCCGGACCGCGGTGATCATGAGCGCACGACGTTCCCGCGGCTGGCGCGGGAGCGCAGGCTGGCCGGGTATCCGTTGCCGCACGGGGCCTACTGGCGCGCCATCGACACCGCCAAGGACCTGACGGAGGCGGCGAAGGAGCTGGACGGGCGGTAGGAGCCGCCCGGTCGCCCCGGGGGCCGTCGTCCGCCCTCCCCTCCCGGAGGCGTCCTCCCCCTCCCCTGATTCGCCCACCGCACACGCACGCGAGAGGGGCGGGCACCGGATCCGACGACCGCGGTCGGCCAGCCGCAGCCGGGCCGCCGGGCGGGACGTGAGGTGGGCGACGCACTCCTCCAGCGA
>NZ_JBFAJY010000037.1:0-84808 GCF_040655445.1 Streptomyces sp. NPDC050423 | reverse complement strand
GGGCCCGGCGGTGTCCGGTGCGTGTGATCGCAAGGCGGAGGGTCGCCCCGATACTGGTTGTACCGGGGCGACCCCGACAACGCGGCGAGCGTGCGTGCCGGACACCGCCGGGCAGGCGGGACTTTCGAAACACGGCCTAGAGCACTGGCCGGCGGCTGTCGCGCGACCGGCCCGTGGGCAGCGGCCGGGCCGACGTCTCGCCCTTCTCGAACAGCTGGGAGGCCGGGCCCACGATCAGCGGGTCCGGCTCCCCGGCCACCGACGCGTCCTTGTCCGGGTAGTCGAAGCGGTGCAGCACGTGCCGGATCGCCTCCAGCCGGGCCCGCTTCTTGTCGTTGCTCTTCACCACGGTCCAGGGCGCGTCCGCCGTGTCCGTGTGGAAGAGCATCAGCTCCTTCGCCTCCGTGTACGCGTCCCACTTGTCGAGCGAGGCGAGGTCCACCGGGCTCAGCTTCCACTGCCGCACCGGATCGGTCTGCCGGGCCAGGAACCGGCTGCGCTGCTCGTTGCGCGAGACGGAGAACCAGAACTTCACCAGATGGATGCCGTCGCGCGCGAGCATCCGCTCGAACCCCGGGGCCTGGTGCATGAATTCGAGGTACTCCGGGGTCGAGCAGAACCCCATCACCCGCTCCACACCGGCCCGGTTGTACCAGGACCGGTCGAAGAGCACGATCTCCCCGGCCGCCGGGAGAGGGGCCACGTACCGCTGGAAGTACCACTGGGAGCGTTCGCGTTCGGAGGGCTTCCCCAGCGCCACCACCCGCGCGCCGCGCGGATTGAGGTGCTCGGTGAACCGCTTGATCGTGCCGCCCTTGCCCGCGGCGTCGCGCCCCTCGAAGACGATGACGAGGCGCTCGTCGTGCTCCTTGACCCAGTGCTGGAGCTTGAGCAGTTCGATCTGGAGGGCCCGCTTGGACTTGTCGTACGCCTTGCGGCCGAGCTTCTCGTCGTACGGGTAGTCCTCCCGCCAGGCGTCGTGGGAGGGGCCCCCGGGGGTCACCAGGGCCGGGCCGCCGCCGGTGGCCGCCACCGGTTTCCTCTTCTTCGCCTTCGTCCCCTTGCTACGTCCGGTCCGCAGCTCGGCGCTCCGCGTCATGACGGGGTCCCTCCATCGGCCGGACCGGATTCCTCCGTGTCGGACCAGTCTGCGGACGCATCCGGGACACCGCCACCCCGGCGAGGCAGAGCAGCCCGCCGCCGATCGTGAGCGGTGCGGGCACCTCGTCCAGCAGTAGCCACGCCATCAGCACGACGAGCGCGGGCACCGCGTAGGTGGTGGCGCCCATCCGCCCGGCGGTGGTGCGGGCCAGCGCGTAGGCCCAGGTGGTGAACGCCAGCGCGGTCGGGAAGAGGCCGAGATAGACCATGTTCAGCGTCGCGGACAGCGGCGCGTCGGCGGCGTCCGAGAGCAGCGCACCGGAGAACGGCAGGCACGCCACCGTGCCGACCAGGCAGCCGAACGTGGTGATCTGGAGCGCCGATCCATGCCCCAGCGCGGGCTTCTGGCCGACCACCCCGGCCGCGTACGCCACCGCGGCCAGCAGGCAGAGCCCCACGCCCAGGACCGAGGAGCTCCCCTTCCCCGACATGGAGAGCCCCACGACCACGGCGCCCGCGAAGGACACGGCCATGCCCAGCACCAGCCGGCGGGGCAGTCCCTCACCGAGCAGCCGGGCGCCGAGCAGCGCGATCAGGAGGGGCCCGATGTTCACGACCATGGCGGCCGTCCCCGCGTCCACCTGCTGCTCACCCCAGTTGAGCACCACCATGTACAGGCCGAACCACAGCAGCCCCGAGGTGATGATCCCCGGCCAGGCCGCCCGTGGGGGAAGGCCCTCGCGCCGTACGAGCAGGAGCGCGCCCAGGGCCAGGGAGCCGGTCAGCAGCCGTCCGAGGGCCAGTGCGCCGGGGGAGTAGGCCTCGCCCGCGCTGCGGATGGAGACGAAGGCGGAGGCCCACAGGACCACGGTGGTGCAGGCGGCGGCGGGGGGCCGCCAGTCGGAGCGTGGGGCGGGGGCGGGGATAGTCGTCATGGGCCTGACGGTAAGGCCGCGACGCTTCGGCGCCTACCGAATGGTGGCCGGCTCGATGCCCAGCCGCGCGGCCAGGGCCCGTTCCCCGTCCGGGGTGGCCCGCACCGCCCGTCCCGACCCGATCCGTACGCACCAGCCGGCCTCCAGCACGTGGCGGCACAGGGCGGCGCCCGCGGCCCCCGCCAGATGCGGCCTGCGCTCGGTCCAGTCCAGGCAGCTCCGTACGAGCGGACGCCGGGACCCGGTCTCCAGGGCGATGCCCAGCGCGCCGAACCAGTCGAGCCCCGCGTCGGTGAGCGCGAAGCCGGTGTCCTGCCGCAGCAGCCCCCGTACGGTCATGGCATCGGTGATCGCGAGGCCGATGCGGCCGGCGAGATGGTCGTAGCAGGTGCGGCCGCGGGCCATCGCGCTGTCGGCGCCGGCCGCGCCCAGGGTGCGCGGTGGGGCGGCGGTGCCGGGGGCCTCCCGGCCCGCCAGCTCCTCGACGAGGTGCGCGACCTGTTCGCCGGCGAGCCGCAGATAGCGGTGCCGGCCCTGCCGCTCCTCGGCCAGCAGCCCGCCCGCGACGAGCCTGCCCAGGTGCTCGCTCGCGGTCGAAGGGGCCACCGAGGCGTGCCGGGCCAGCTCACCCGCGGTCCAGGCCCGGCCGTCGAGCAGGGCCAGGCAGAAGGTGGCGCGGGTCTCGTCGGCGAGGAGGCCGGCCAGGGCGGCGAGCCGGGGTGCGGCCGGGTCGGGGTATGCCATGTGTTCCAGGATGCGTCAGGAACGCTTCGGCGCGGGCCGAACGGTCCCGGCCGCCGCGGGCGGCGCGTACTGGAGGCCGAGGCCGTCGATCAGCGCCCGCAGGCCCGTCTCGAACGCCCCCTCGTCGACCTGCTGGCGGCGCTCGGCCAGCAGGTGGGCCTGGCCGAGGTGCGGATAGTCGGCGGGGTCGTACGCGGTCTCGTCGTCCACGAAGCCCCGGGCGAAGGAGCCGAGTGCCGAGCCGGTGATGAAGTAGCGCATCAGCGCGCCGATGTACGTGGCCTGGGCGGGCGGCCAGCCCGCGCGGACCATGGCGCCGAACACCGCGTCCGCGACCCGCAGGCCCGCCGGGCGGCGGCCGGGGCCCTGGGCCAGCACCGGGACGATGTGCGGGTGCTCGGTGAGCGCCGCACGGTAGGAGACTGCCCAGTCGTGCAGGGCGGCCCGCCAGTCACGGCTGTCGGACTCGTCGAACATCGACAGATCGACCTGTGCGGAGACCGCGTCGGCGACCGCGTCCAGGATCTCGTCCTTGTTACGGAAGTGGTTGTAGAGCGACGGCCCGCTCACCCCGAGCTCGGCCGCCAGCCGGCGGGTCGAGACGGCGTCGAGCCCCTCGGCGTCCACGAGGGCACCCGCTGTCGCGACGATGCGGTCTCTGCTGAGGAGGGGCTTGCGCGGGCGGGCCATGCGGCACATAGTAGGGCCAGGTCATAAAACTAGCAGTGCTAATTAAAACTGGAGGGCCGACCGATGAACCTGGAGCTCAGCGAGGAGCAGGAAGCCGTCCGGCAGCTCGCCAAGGACTTCGTCGCCCGTGACGTCGCCCCGCACGTCGTCGAGTGGGACCGGGCCGAGAACGTCGACAAGTCGATCGTGAAGAAGCTGGGCTCGCTCGGCTTCCTCGGGCTGACCGTCCCCGAGGAGTACGGCGGCTCGGGCGGCGACCACCTCGCGTACTGCCTGGTGACCGAGGAGCTCGGCCGCGGCGACTCCTCGGTCCGCGGCATCGTCTCGGTCTCCCTGGGCCTGGTCGCGAAGACCATCGCCGCCCGGGGTGACGAGGAGCAGAAGCGCCGGTGGCTGCCGCGGCTGACCTCGGGCGACGCGGTGGGCTGCTTCGGCCTCACAGAACCGGGCACCGGCTCGGACGCCGGGAGTCTGACGACCAGGGCCGTGCGGGACGGCGGGGACTACGTCATCAACGGCTCCAAGATGTTCATCACCAACGGCACCTGGGCCGATGTGGTGCTGCTCTTCGCCCGCACCAACGACACCCCCGGCCACAAGGGCGTATCCGCCTTCCTGGTTCCCACCGACACGCCCGGCCTCACCCGTCGCACCATCCACGGCAAGCTCGGACTGCGCGGCCAGGCGACCGCCGAGGTGGTGCTGGAGGACGTCCGCGTCCCCGCCGCCACGCTCCTGGGCCCCGAGGGCAAGGGCTTCTCGATCGCCATGTCCGCCCTGGCCAAGGGCCGGATGTCGGTGGCGGCCGGCTGTGTCGGCATCGCCCAGGCGGCCCTGGACGCGGCCGTCGGGTACGCGGGTGAGCGCGAACAGTTCGGCAAGTCCATCGCCGGTTACCAGCTCGTCCAGGAGCTCATCAGTGACATCGCCGTGGACGTCGACGCCGCCCGGCTGCTCACCTGGCGGGTGGCCGACCTGATCGACCGAGGCGAGGACTTCGCCACCGCCGCGTCCAAGGCCAAGCTCTTCGCCTCCGAGGCCGCCGTCCGCGCCGCAAGCAACGCGCTCCAGGTCTTCGGCGGCTACGGCTACATCGACGAGTACCCGGTCGGCAAACTGCTCCGCGACGCCCGTGTGATGACGCTCTACGAGGGCACCAGCCAGATCCAGAAGCTGATCATCGGCCGGGCGCTGACCGGGGTCTCCGCGTTCTGAGACGCCCCGCCGCCGCGCGCCTCGAACGGGCGTCTGAGTACCGGGCTGAGTACGCGGACGGATGTCGTGTGCGCCGTGCCGCCGGATGCTGGGCGGCATGAGTGAGACGACATCGGTCAAGCAGCAGGGCACCGCCGCCTTCTACGGACAGGCCGTCGCATCCTTCGGGGTGGCGATGAGTGCGGTGGCTCTCGGGATCTACTTCCTCGACGCGGACGCCTGGGTGCGCGGGTTCCTCGCCATCGGCGTCCTCTACCTGGTCACGTCCTGCTTCACCCTGGCCAAGGTCATCAGGGACCGGCAGGAGGCGGGCCAGCTGGTCAGCCGGGTCGACCAGGCCAGGCTGGAGAAGATCCTCGCCGAGCACGACCCCTTCCAGAAGCTCTGACGATCTCAGCCACCGGACCCCTAAGCGCTTGCTCAGGATCGGGGTATGGTGTTCGTCCTGCTGACTGAGAGGGGCCACTGACGATGAGCACGGCGCAGGAGACCGACGGCGAGAACACGCCGTGGGCCGAAGTGACGCCCGAGGCCGCCCGGCGGCTCCTCGTCGCCGCCGTCGACGCCTTCGCCGAGCGCGGGTACCACGCGACCACCACCCGGGACATCGCGGGCCGCGCCGGAATGAGCCCCGCCGCGCTCTACATCCACTACAAGACGAAGGAAGAGCTGCTCCACCGGATCAGCAGGATCGGCCACGACCGCGCCCTGTCCGTCCTGGAGGCGGCGGCCGACGGTGAGGGCACGGCGGCCGAGCGGCTCGCCCGCGCCGTACGGTCCTTCGTCCAGTGGCATGCCGAACGGCACACCACCGCACGCGTGGTCCAGTACGAACTCGACGCCCTCGGCGCGGAACACCGCACCGAGATCATCGAACTCCGCCGCAGGAGCGACGCGGTGGTGCGCCGGATCATCGGCGAGGGCGTGGCGGCGGGGGAGTTCGACGTCCCCGACGTGCCGGGCACCACGCTCGCCGTGCTCTCGCTCTGCATCGACGTGGCGCGGTGGTTCAACGCCCAGGGCAGCCGGACGCCGGACGAGGTCGGCGAGCTGTACGCCGGCCTCGTGCTGCGCATGGTCGGGGCCGGACGGTGACGCAGTCGCCCCCCGGCGGCGTTCAGAAGTAGTAGCGCGACACCGACTCGGCCACACAGGCGGGCTTGTCGCCGCCCTCGCGCTCCACGGTGACGACCGCGGTGACCTGTACGCCGCCGCCCGCCTCCTCGACGCTCTTCAGGACGGCCGTCGCCCGCAGTCGCGATCCCACGGGCACCGTGGAGGGGAAGCGGACCTTGTTGGTCCCGTAGTTGATGCCCATCTTCATGCCCTCGACCCGCATGACCTGCGGCACGAGCGCCGGCAGCAGCGAGAGCGTCAGGTAGCCGTGCGCGATCGTCGTGCCGAACGGCCCGGTCGCGGCGCGCTCCGGGTCCACATGGATCCACTGGTGGTCGCCGGTGGCGTCCGCGAAGAGGTCGATCCTCTTCTGCTCGATCTCCAGCCAGTCGCTGTGTCCCAACTGCTCGCCCACTCCGTCACGCAGCTCCTGCGCGGAGGTGAAGATCCTCGGCTCTGCCATGTTCCTGGTCCCTGCCTTCCCGCTCCCGGCCAATCCGTCCCAGGCCGTGCCCAAGTCCTGTCTAAGCGCTTGCTCAGCATGGTTCGCGGGTGCGTTCCTGTCAACGACGGACCGGCCGGGAACCGGACACGTAGGGTTGGAGGGGTGCCCCAGATCCCACAGACGCTGCATGAACTCACGGTCGGCCAGCTCTCCGCGCGCAGCGGCGCCGCGGTTTCGGCCCTGCACTTCTACGAGGCCAAGGGCCTGATCGGCAGCCGCCGCACCAGTGGCAACCAGCGCCGCTACACCAGGGACGCGCTGCGCCGGGTCGCCTTCGTCCGTGCGGCGCAGCGGGTCGGCATCCCGCTCGCCACCATCCGGGACGCGCTGGCCGAGCTCCCGGAGGAGCGCACCCCCAACCGCGACGACTGGGCGCGACTCTCCGAGGCGTGGCGCTCCGAGCTGGACGACCGGATCGAACAGCTGGCGCGGCTGCGCGACCATCTCGCCGACTGCATCGGCTGCGGCTGCCTGTCGTTGGAGACCTGTGTGCTCTCCAACCCGGACGACATCTCCGGTGAGCGGATCAGCGGTTCGCGCCTGATGCCGGGCAAGGTCACGAAGCGGGCCCCGGGAGGCTGCTGAGGGGGCCGGCCGGGGTGTGGGTGATGCCCGTCCGGCAGTCGCGTGCCGCGTCGGACGCCGGGCGGGCCGCTCCGTCCCTCAGGCCACCGACGCCAGGTCGTCGATCCGGGTGCGCCGGGCCTTCGCCAGTGCCGCCCGGGTGAGTACGGGCCGCGGCACCGCGATCCCGCACCCGGTGCAGACCGGGCCGGACCACGGCTCGCTGTCCAGGTCCTGCCGCCAGGCGATCCGGGCCTGCGCGCACACCGGGCAGCCGGTGCCCGGCTCCGACTCCAGGGCGGAGATCAGCCGCGCCAGCACCTCCGCGAGCGGTGCCGCCGGGTGGACGGCCGGGTCGTCGCACCGCGCGACCCCGTTACCGCCCCAGGTGCGCCGGTGCCAGTCGTCGAACGCGCCCGGCCGGCGCAGTCCGTCGTGCTTCTCCCGCCGGCGGCGCTCGGCGAACCCCGCCTCGTAGCCCAGCCAGACCGCGCGGGCCGTCTCCAGCTCCTCCAGCGCGCGCATGAGGCGCACCGGATCGGGGGCCCGGTCCTCGGGCCCGATTCCGTGCCGGGCGCACAGGTGGTGCCAGGTCGCCCGGTGCCCGTAAGGGGCGAAGCGCTCCAGGCACTTGCGCAGCGAGTACCGCCGCAGTGCCAGGTCGCTCCGCGGATCGCGGACCTGTCTCGCAAGACTCCGGAAACCGGCCATTGCTCCGCCACCTCCGTCGCTCGTACTCCGTCGCCCGAACATCGGCGTCACTGAATAGACGTACGACTGCCCGGATCGGCTCCATCCAAGGGCGCGGCCGTCCATTGGGTGAGATGACCGATCGTCATGCGAGCGCATGTGGCGATTCGGAAAAGGTGACCGATGTTCACCTTACCGACGGGTCATACCGCCGGTAACCTCCGGCGCATCGGCCTCTCCGAGGAGCATGCATGTCCCCACGCACCGGCACTTCCGCCCGCACCGGCAAGTTCCGAGCCGCCACGATCGCGGCCGTTCTCGCACTCGGTGCCTCTCTGCTGGCCACCGCGCCCCACGCGGGCGCCGCCGAGCCCGATCCCGTACCCGTCACCGACTACTGCCAGGGGCAGTGCGACGACATCCTGCCGCCGGGCGAGAACGGCAACGCCACCCTCGTCGACATCCTCGGCAACAAGGCGTTCGGCACCCATCCCGCGCACAGCGACGACCAGCTCGACCGCTACGACGGGCTTGTCGCCGGGCACACCGGCCTCACCGACCAGAAGCTGACCGACTTCTTCAACGACGCCTCGTTCGGCGTCCCGAAGGACCAGGTCGAGTCCGTCACCTCGCCCCGCGACGACGTCACCATCACCCGCGACAAGGTGTCCGGCGTCCCGCACATCAAGGGCACCACCCGCTACGGCACCGAGTTCGGCGCCGGATTCGCGGCCGGGCAGGACCGGCTCTGGCTGATGGACCTCTTCCGCCACATCGGGCGCGGGCAGCTGACCTCGTTCGCCGGCGGCGCGCTCGCCAACCAGGGCCTGGAGCAGCAGTTCTGGCCGCAGGCCCCGTACACCGAGGCCGATCTCCAGGCCCAGGTCGAGTACATCAGGACCCACGAGGGCCCCCGCGGCGAACAGGCCATGGCGGACGCCCAGGCCTATGTGGACGGCATCAACTCCTACCGTGACAAGTCGAAGAAGGGCCGCTACTTCCCCGGCGAGTACGTCCTCACCGGCAAGATCGACGCCATCACCAACGTCGGTGAGATCCAGCCGTTCGAGCTGACCGACCTGATCTCGATCGCCTCCGTGGTCGGCGGCCAGTTCGGCGGCGGCGGTGGCGGCGAGGTACAGGCGGCACTCTCGCTGCTCTCCGCCCAGCAGAAGTACGGAGTCGCCGAAGGCACCAAGGTCTGGGAGTCGTTCCGGCAGCGCAACGACCCCGAGGCCGTGCTGACCGTCCACGACGGCACCTCCTTCCCGTACGCGAACAAGCCCGACAAGGCCGTCGGGACGGCGCTGCCCGACCCGGGCTCCGTCACCGCCGAGCCGGTCATCTACGACCGCACCGGCTCCGCGGGCACCAACGAGAAGGCCCCGGTGAAGGCCCCGGCCGGGCTCAAGAAGGCCCAGGGCATCTACGACGACGGGGTCATCCCGGAGGGCTCGCTCCCCGGCTCCGGCTCCGGCGCCCAGAAGCGCGGCATGTCCAACGCCCTGCTGGTCTCCGGCAAGAGCACCGCGAGCGGAAACCCGATCGCCGTGTTCGGCCCGCAGACCGGCTACTTCGCCCCGCAGCTGATGATGCTCCAGGAGATCCAGGGCCCCGGCATCAGCGCCCGCGGGGTCTCCTTCGCCGGTGTCGGCATGTACATCCAGATGGGCCGAGGCCAGGACTACGCGTGGAGCGCCACCTCGGCCGGGCAGGACATCACTGACACCTACACCGTCGAACTGTGCGAGCCCGACGGCTCCGCGCCCACCAAGAACTCCACGCACTACCTCGACCACGGCGACTGCACCGCCATGGAGAAGCTGGAGCGCACCAACTCCTGGAACCCGACCGTCGCCGACTCCACGGCGAAGGGCTCCTACCGGATGCGGGTGTGGCGCACCGGCTACGGCGTCGTCACCCACCGCGCCACCGTGGACGGCAAGCCGGTCGCGTACACCTCGCTGCGCACCACCTACCGGCACGAGGCCGACTCGATCATCGGCTTCCAGATGCTCAACGACCCCTCGTACGTCACCGACGCCGCCTCCTTCCAGCAGGCGGCGAGCAACATCGACTACGCGTTCAACTGGTTCTACGCCGACTCGCGCACGGCCGCCTACTACAACAGCGGCATGAACCCGGTGCGCGCCCCGGGCGTCGACCCGGCGCTGCCCATCAAGGCCGAGAAGGCGTACGAGTGGAAGGGATACGACCCGGCGGCCAACACCGCCGAGTACACCCCGTTCGCCGAGCACCCGCACTCCAGCGGCCAGGACTACTACGTGTCCTGGAACAACAAGCAGGCCGAGGGGTACGCCTCCGCGGGCTTCGGGCTCAGCGCGGTGCACCGGGCCGACCTGCTCGACGGGCGGGTGTCGAAGCTGGTGGAGGAGGGCGGCGTGACCCGCGCCTCCCTCACCCGGGCGATGGCCGACGCCGCACTCACCGATCTGCGCGGCGAGCAGCTGCTGCCCGAGCTGCTGAAGGTGATCCGCTCCCAGCCGGTCACCGACCCGGAGCTGAACGCGGTGGTCCAGCAGCTGGACTCCTGGCGGGCGGCGGGCGCCCAGCGCAAGGAGAGCAGCCCGGGTTCGCACGCGTACACCTACGCCGACGCGGTACGGATCATGGACGCGTGGTGGCCGAAGCTGATCGACGCGGAGTTCGGGCCGGGGCTCGGCGACGACCTGTACGGCGCGCTGACCGCCAACCTCGCCACCGACGAGTCCCCGGCGGCCAGCCACGGGCCGAGCGGCGCGCACAGCGGTTCGGCCTTCCAGTACGGCTGGTGGGGCTTCGCCGACAAGGACCTGCGCCAGGTGCTGGGGCAGCCGGTCAAGGGACCGCTGGCCAGGACCTACTGCGGCAACGGCGATCTGAGCAGCTGCCGTGCGGCGCTGCTGTCCTCGCTGAAGCAGGCGGCGGCGGTTCCGGCGGCCGAGGTCTACCCGGCCGACGACAACTGCAAGGCCGGTGAGCAGTGGTGCACCGACTCGATCATCCACCGGGCACTGGGCGGGATCGCGCAGAAGGCGATCCACTGGCAGAACCGCCCCACGTACCAGCAGGTCGTGGAGTTCCCGGCGCACCGCCAGGGCGGGTTTCGGAAGTAGCGCCGTCCGTCCGAAGGGCGGGCCCGGCGGTGTCCGGTGCGTGCGATCGCAAGGCGGAGGGTCGCCCCGATACTGGTTGTATCGGGGTGATCCCGACAACGCGGCGAGCGTGCGTGCCGGACACCGCCGGGCAGGCGGGACTTTCGAAACACGCCCTCGAGCCTTCCAGGGCCCGTCCGGCGGGCAATTCCAGCCCGTCCGGCGATTGAGGACAAAACCGCCCGTCGGGCGGGCCCGCACTCCGCGGGCCCGCCCGGCACCACCTCACCGGTACTGCAGATACCGCTTCCGCACCGCACGGAACGCCGCGAGATCCTTCGCCCACGCCCCCACGACCTCATCCGTGTCCGCACCCGCGTCGATCATCGTGCGGACCCGGGTGTTGCCGGTGAGCTTGTCGATCCAGTTGTCCGGCCGCCAGGCGAACCCGCTCCAGGTCTGCTTCGCCGTGACCAGGAGCGCGATCCCGGTGCGCACCGGGTCGAAGGCATCCCGGTCCTGGACGTGCACCTGCACCCCGCCCACCGTCCTGCCCTCGAACTTCGAGAACGTCGGCGCGAAGTACGCCTCACGGAAGGCCACCCCGGGCAGGCCGAGCGCGTTCGCGGCGGCCGCCCACGTGTGGTCGATCCCCTCCGCGCCGAGCAGCTCGAACGGCCGCGTCGTGCCGCGCCCCTCGGAGAGGTTGGTGCCCTCGAACAGGCAGGTGCCCGAGTAGACCAGCGCGGTGTCGGGCGTCGGCATGTTGGGGCTCGGCGGCACCCACGGCAGCCCGCTGGCGTCGAAGAAGTCCGAGCGCGACCACCCCGACATCTTCACGATCTCCAGCTCGGCCGGACGGTCCGCCAGGAACTCCCCGTTGAACAGCAGGGCGAGTTCGGTGACCGTCATGCCGTGGGCCTGGGCGATCTCCCGGCGGCCCACGAAGGTACCGAAGGCCGGATCGAGGACCGGCCCGAGAGCCGCCCGCCCGGACACCGGGTTCGGCCGGTCCAGGACGACGAACCTCTTGCCCGCGAGGGCCGCCGCCTCCATGCAGTCGTAGAGCGTCCAGATGTACGTGTAGAAGCGGGCGCCCGCGTCCTGGATGTCGAACACGATCGTGTCGACGCCGGACGCCGTGAAGACGTCGGCCAGCGGCTGCCCGCTCTTGAGGTACGTGCCGTAGACCGGGAGGCCGGTCGCCGGGTCGTCGTACCGGCCCTCGGAGCCGCCCGCCTGCGCGGTGCCGCGGAAGCCGTGCTCCGGGCCGAAGACGGCGGTCAGGTTCACCCGTCGGTCCGCGTGCATCACATCGACGATGTGGCGGACGTCGGAGGTGACGCCGGTCGGGTTGGTGACGACGCCGACCCGTCGGCCCTTCAGCAGCGCGTAGCCGTCCGCCGCGAGCCGGTCGAAGCCCGTGAGGAGCCCGCGGTGCCCGCCGCCCCCGTGCCCGTGTCCGTTTCCGTGCGGCGTACCGGCGGCCGCGGGTCCGGCCGACGCGGCCGTCGCCGCGAGGGCTCCGACGGCACCGCCGGCGGCCAGCAAACCACGTCTGGTCAGGCTCATTCGGCTACCTCCATGATCGCGACATCTGTCATGGTCACGCACGCTAGCGCGCACACGGGCCGCAGGGAACGAGCAGGACGGGACGGATGTGACGGGAGTGACGCATGAGTCGCGTCAGACCCTTCCCCGACGACATACCGACTGGTTAGTCTGCTGAGGCAGTCGGCTGAGAGAGGCGGGACCGATGAGTACGGTGCAGGGCGCGGGCGTAGTGGTCACGGGAGCCGGGGGCGGCATCGGCGCCGCGCTGGCCCGCAGATTCGCCGCCGAGGGCGCACGGGTCGTGGTCAACGACCTCGACGAGGCCAGGATCACGGCGCTCGCCGAGGAGATCGGCGCCGTCGCCGTGGCCGGTGACGCCTCACGGATCGTCGACGCCGCCCGGGACGCCCTGGACGGCACGGTGGACGTCTACTGCGCCAACGCGGGCCTGGCCTCGCCCGGCGACGTCTTCGCCGACGAGGAGGTCTGGGCCGCCGCCTGGGACGTCAACGTGATGGCCCACGTCCGCGCGGCCAGGGCGCTGCTCCCGGACTGGCTGGAGCGCGGCAGCGGCAGGTTCGTCTCCACCGCCTCGGCCGCCGGACTGCTCACGATGATCGGCGCGGCGCCGTACAGCGTCACCAAGCACGGCGTGGTCGCCTTCGCGGAATGGCTCGCCCTCACCTACGGCCACCGCGGTGTCAAGGTCCACGCGATCTGTCCGCAGGGCGTCCGTACGGACATGCTGACCGCCGCCGGATCCGCCGGGGAGCTCGTGCTCGCCCCCAGCGCCATCGAGCCGGAGGACGTCGCCGACGCGCTCTTCGCGGCCATGGCCGATGACCGCTTCCTCGTCCTGCCGCACCCGGAGGTCGCCGGGTACTACCGGGCCCGTGCCAAGGACACCGACCAGTGGCTCGGCAGCATGAACCACCTCCAGCGCAAGTGGGAGGCGACCGGCGCATGACCGAGTCGATCTACGCGGCGAAGCCCTGGCTCCCGCTGCTCAGCGAGGCCCAGCGGGCCCCCGTCCACCCGGCCGAGACCCTGGTGCACGCCTTCCGGGACTCCGCGGGCCGCGCCCCCGGACACCCCGCGCTCGCCTACTTCGACGGGCGCCTCACCTACCGCGAGACCGACGAGCTCTCCGACTCCGTGGCCGGCCACCTCGCCGCCCGGGGGCTGGAGCGGGGCGACCGGGTCGCGATCATGCTGCAGAACTCGCCGCAGTTCGTGCTCGCGCTGCTGGGCGCCTGGAAGGCCGGGGCGACCGTCGTCCCCCTCAACCCGATGTACAAGGCCGGCGAGGTCGGCCATGTGCTGAAGGACGCCGAGGTCACCGCGCTGATCTGCTCGGACCGGGCCTGGGAGGCCTACCTGCGGGACACCGCGGCAGCCGCCCCGGCCGTCCGGATCGCCGTCACGGCCTGCGAGCTGGACTTCCAGACGGAGAACGACGAGCGGGTGCTGAACTTCGGCCGGCTGCCCGCCGCCGACGACGCCGACGATCTGGTGGCCGTCGCCCGGCAGGGCCTCGCCGCCCCCGCAGGCCGCGAGCTCACCGCCGCCGACGTGGCGCTGATCAGCTACACCTCCGGGACCAGCGGCACCCCCAAGGGCGCCATGAACTCCCACGGCAACATCATGGTCAACGCCGAGCGCCAGCGCACCGGCCACCCCGTCGCGGAGGGCTCCGCCTACTTCGCCCTCGCCCCGCTCTTCCACATCACCGGCATGGTGTGCCAGCTGGCCGCCTGCCTCACCAACGCCGGCACCCTCGTCCTCGCGTACCGCTTCCACCCGGGCGTGGTCCTCGACGCCTTCACCGAGCACCGCCCCGCCTACACCGTCGGCCCCTCGACCGCCTTCATGGCGCTCGCCGCCACCCCCGGTGTCACGCCCGAGCACTTCGCCTCGTTCCGGGTCATCTCCTCCGGCGGCGCACCGCTGCCGCCCGCACTCGTCGAGAGGTTCCGGACCGGCTTCGGCCCGTACATCCGCAACGGCTACGGCCTCACCGAGTGCACCGCGCCCTGCGCCTCCGTACCGCCCGAGCGCGAGGCGCCGGTGGACCCGGTCTCCGGCACCCTCTCGGTCGGCGTGCCCGGCCCGGACACGGTCGTGCGGATCATCGACGAGAACGGCGCGGACGTCCCCTTCGGCGAGCAGGGCGAGATCGCGGTGCGCGGCCCCCAGGTGGTCTCCGGCTACTGGCGGCTGCCCGAGGCCACCGCCGCCGCCTTCCCGGACGGCGAACTGCGCACCGGCGACGTCGGCTTCATGGACCGCGAGGGCTGGCTCTACGTCGTCGACCGCAAGAAGGACATGATCAACGCCTCCGGCTTCAAGGTCTGGCCGCGCGAGGTCGAGGACGTCCTGTACACCCATCCCGCCGTCCGCGAGGCGGCCGTCGTGGGCGTCCCCGACGCCTACCGGGGCGAAACGGTCCGGGCCTACGTCAGCCTGCGGCCCGGCTCCTCGGCGGAACCCGGCGAATTGGGTGCGTACTGCAAGGAACGGCTCGCCGCGTACAAGTACCCGCGCGAAGTCGAGATCCTGGCCGAACTCCCCAAGACGGCGAGTGGGAAGATCCTGAGGCGGGAACTGCGTTCACCCCGCTAGAACCAGAACCGGTTCACGCACCGCACGGAAGGAAGGTGGCGGCTATGGCCAAGGCGACGGACGGGAGCGGTATCCCCGTTCCCCAGCGGCTGCTCGCCGCCGCCACCCGGCTCTTCGCCGAGCAGGGGTACGACCGCACCTCGGTCCAGGAGATCGTCGAGGCGGCCGGTGTCACCAAGGGCGCGCTCTACCACTACTTCGGCTCCAAGGAGGACCTCCTCCAGGAGGTCTACGCCCGGGTCCTGCGGCTCCAGCAGGAGCGCCTCGACGCCTTCGCGGACGCCGACGCGCCCGTCGAGCAGCGGCTGCGTGACGCCGCCGCCGACGTGGTCGTCACCACCATCGAGAACCTCGACGACGCCTCGATCTTCTTCCGCTCGATGCACCATCTGAGCCCCGAGAAGAACAAGCAGGTACGGATGGAGCGGCGCCGCTACCACGAGCGCTTCCGGGCCCTGGTGGAAGAGGGACAGCGCAGCGGGGTGTTCTCCACGGCCACCCCGGCGGACCTGATCGTCGACTACCACTTCGGCTCGGTCCACCACCTGTCCACCTGGTACCGGCCGGACGGCCCGCTCACCCA
The DNA here is from genome assembly GCF_040655445.1 of Streptomyces sp. NPDC050423. Classification (NCBI taxonomy): domain Bacteria; kingdom Bacillati; phylum Actinomycetota; class Actinomycetes; order Kitasatosporales; family Streptomycetaceae; genus Streptomyces; species Streptomyces sp. NPDC050423. The sequence goes on along the minus strand of NZ_JBFAJY010000037.1, from coordinate 69,394 downwards.
GCAGCAGGTCGCCGACCACCTCGCCGACCTGCTGCTGCGCGCCCTGCGCCCGTAGGCCGGGCCGGGAAGCGGCCGGGACGCGCGCCGCTGAGGGGGCCCTGCACAGCAGGCGCGCCCCGGCCGCTGTTCCCCTTCAGGCCTCGTCGCCGGCCAGCCGGTCCAGCAGCGCCCGCGCCGCCGGGTTGCGCGGCCGGGGTGCCCGGCCCACCAGCACCACCGTCCGGCCCGGCTCGGGCTGCCGGATACTCACGCACGGCAGTCCGGCGTCCTCACCGATCCGGCGCGGCACGATCGCCACGCCGATGCCCGCCCGTACGAGGTCGACGAGCAGCCGGATCTGCGTGACGTCGCAGGTGATCCGGCGCTCCAGACCGCAGTGCGCGGCGAGCCGCCGCACCGCCGTCTCCAGACCGGTCCCGGCCCGGAAGTCCACGAACGGCTCGTCGGCGAGGTCCTTGACCAGGGTGCGCCCGGCCGTCGCCAGCCGGTGGCCGGGAGCGGTGATCAGCACCAGGTCCTCCTGCCAGGAGGCGAACGCCACGACGCCGGCCGGGAGTTCGGCGGCGTCCGGCGCCAGATAGGCGAGGTCCAGCTCACCGGCGAGCACCCCCGCCAGCAGCTCCGGGGTCGTCGCCTCACGCAAGGAGATCTGCACCCCGGGCCGGAGCCGGTGGAAGGCGGTCAGCTCGGCGGCGAGGTCCACACAGGTCAGCGTCTGGATCGTGCCGATCCGCACCCGCCCCGTGGCCAGGCCCGAAACGGCGGCCACCGCGTCGCGGGCGGCGTCCGTCCCCGCGAGCACCGTCCGGGCCGACGGCAGCAGCGCCCGCCCCGCCTCGGTCAGCACCACCCGGCGGCCCGTCCGGTCGAACAGCGCGGCGCCCAGCTCCCGTTCGAGATTGCGGACGGACGTGCTCAGCGCGGACTGCACGATCAGTTCGGCGCGGGCGGCCGCGGTGAAGCTGCCGTGCGTGATCACCGCCATGAAGTGGCGGAGCTGACGTATCTCCATCCATCTACCGTATCGATCGCAGCCAGCCGATCCATCTGTTGGACCGACCGTGGGAACGGGGTGAAGCTGGATACATGGCGCACATCCAGGCTTCGTCCCGTGTCCCCGCCCTGTGGACCGTGGCCTACGGGCCGCACCGGCCGCGCGGCGTCCGTCTCCTCGCGCGGTGCCTGCTGCGGGTGCGGGCCTTCGCCCGCGACCTGGCGCTCGCCGACCACGTACCGTACGGCGGCTACTGAGGGATACCGGGCGGGCCCGTACCGGGGTCGGGCCCGCCCGTACGGTCCCTACAGGTACTTCTTGATCTCGCGCCGCGCCAGCGACCGCTGGTGCACCTCGTCCGGGCCGTCCGCCAGGCGCAGCGTCCGTGCCGCGGCCCACAGTTCGGCCAGCGGGAAGTCCTGGCTGACGCCGCCCGCACCGTGCAGCTGGACCGCCTGGTCGAGGATGGAGACCACCGCACGCGGGGTGGCGATCTTGATGGACTGGATCTCGGTGTGCGCACCGCGGTTGCCCACCGTGTCCATCAGCCAGGCCGTCTTCAGCACCAGCAGCCGCAGCTGCTCCACCGTGACCCGGGCGTCCGCGATCCAGTTCTGCACCACGCCCTGCTGGGCGAGCGGCTTGCCGAAGGCGTCGCGGGACACCGCGCGCCGGCACATCAGCTCGATGGCGCGCTCGGCCATGCCGATCAGCCGCATGCAGTGGTGGATGCGGCCCGGTCCCAGCCGCGCCTGGGCGATGGCGAAACCGCCGCCCTCCTCGCCGACCAGGTTCGTCGCGGGCACCCGCACGTCGTCGAAGACCACCTCGGCGTGACCGCCGTGGGAGTGGTCGTCGTAGCCGTACACCTTCATGGCGCGCTTCACGGTCAGGCCCGGGGTGTCGCGCGGGACGAGGATCTGCGACTGCTGGCGGCGGATGTCGTCGCCGTCCGGGTCGGTCTTGCCCATCACGATGAAGATCCTGCAGGCCGGGTTCATCGCCCCGGAGATGTACCACTTGCGGCCGTTGATGACGTAGTCATCGCCGTCCCGGGTGATCCGGGTCTCGATGTTGGTCGCGTCCGACGAGGCGACCTCCGGCTCCGTCATCGCGAACGCGGACCGGATCTCACCGGCGAGCAGCGGCTCCAGCCACTGCTTCTTCTGCTCGTCGGTGCCGAACTGGGCGAGCACCTCCATGTTCCCGGTGTCCGGCGCCGCGCAGTTCAGCGCGGTCGGCGCCAACTGCGGGGAGCGGCCCAGGATCTCGGCCAGCGGGGCGTACTGGAGATTGGTCAGCCCGGCGCCGTACTCGGCGTCCGGCAGGAAGAGGTTCCACAGCCCCTGCCCGCGCGCCTCGGCCTTCAGGTCCTCCACGATCCGCGGGGTGTCCCACGGCGACGCGAGTTGCTCCCGCTGCTCCTGTGCGGTCTGCTCGGCCGGGTGGACGTGCTCGTCCATGAAGGCGAGCAGCCTGGCGCGCAGCTCTTCGGTACGGGCGTCGAATGCGAAGTCCATGGGGTGATCAGCCTTCCTGGAGGGTGGTGAGGCCGTGCGCGATGAAGACGGGGACGAGATCGCCGATGCGGTCGAAGCCGCCGCCGACGGTCTGGCCCAGCGTGTAGCGGTAGTGGATGCCCTCCAGGATCACGGCGAGCTTGAACCAGGCGAACGCCGTGTACCAGGAGATGGCGGAGGTGTCCCGGCCGGAGCGTTCGGCGTAGCGCCCGATGAGTTCGGCGGGGGAGGGGTGGCCGGCCGCGCCGCTGGTGGTGGAGACCGGTGACTCGGGCAGGCCGAGGTCGGAGCTGTACATCACCAGCAGGCCGAGGTCGGTCAGCGGGTCACCGAGCGTCGACATCTCCCAGTCGAGCACGGCCTTGATCCGGTCGTCGGATCCGAGCAGGACGTTGTCCAGGCGGTAGTCGCCGTGCACCACCGTCGCGGCCGGGGAGGCGGGCCGTTCGCGGCCGAGCGCCGCGTGCAGCTCGTCGATGCCGGGCAGTTCGCGGTTGCGGGAGGCGTCCAGCTGCTTGCCCCAGCGGCGCAGCTGCCGGTCGAGGAAGCCGTCGGGGCGTCCGAAGTCGCCGAGCCCGACGGCCGCCGGGTCCACGGCGTGCAGCTCGACGAGGGTGTCCACCAGGCCGAGCACGGCCCTGCGGGTGCGCTCGGCGCCGAGCGGGGCGAGCTGCTCGGCCGTGCGGTACGGGGTGCCCTCGACGTACTCCATGACGTAGAACGGCGAGCCGACGACGGAGTCGTCCTCGCAGAGCAGCAGCGGTTCGGGGACCGGGACGGCCGTCGGGTGCAGTGCGCTGATCACCCGGTGCTCGCGCTTCATGTCGTGTGCGGTGGCCAGCACATGACCCAGCGGCGGTCGGCGGACGACCCAGCGGCCGGTGCCGTCCGTGTCCGTGACGACGTAGGTCAGGTTCGAACGGCCGCCCTCGATGAGCCTGGCGTCGAGCGGTCCGTTCACCAGACCCGGCCGTTCGCGGTCGAGATGTCCGCGCAACCGGTCGAGGTCGAGACCTGGCGGGTGGACTGGGCTCATCGTGCGCACCTCCGGGGTGAATGAACGGTCGGTGTTCATGATGCCGACCAGTCGGTATGTCGTCCAGTGCGCTCCCGGAACCGTATGGGTCCAGTCCGGTCCGAACGGCGGCCGAACCTCTGGCGTTCAGTCGTATCTCTGAATAGAGTTCACGTATGAATACAGCATTGTTGATCGACGAAGTCCGGCTGACCCCGATCCTCATTGCCGACCCGCCGCTCCTCAACACCCAGGGCGTCCACCAGCCCTACACCCCCCGCCTCGTCGTGGAGGTCGTCACACGCGGCGGAGTGACCGGCGTCGGGGAGACGTACGGCGACGGCAAGTACCTCGAACTGGCGGAGCCGCTCGCCACCGCCCTGGCCGGACGCCCGGTCAGCGATCTGAACGGCCTCTTCGCCCTCGCCGACGAGGTGTGCGCGGACTCACGCGCCGCCGACGAGCGGGTCGACGCGGGCGGGCTGCGCGGCGTCCAGACCGCGGACAAACTGCGGCTCTCGGTGGTGTCCGGCTTCGAGGTCGCCTGCCTGGACGCGCTGGGCAAGTCCCTCGGCCTGCCCGTGCACGCACTGCTCGGCGGCAAGGTGCGCGACACCGTCGAGTACAGCGCCTACCTCTTCTACCGCTGGGCGGAGCACCCCGAGGGCGGCGAGCGGGACGACTGGGGAGCGGCGGTCGACCCGGCCGGGGTCGTCGCCCAGGCGCGGCGGTTCGCCCGCGACTACGGCTTCTCCTCCTTCAAGCTGAAGGGCGGCGTCTTCCCGCCCGACGAGGAGATCGCCGCGGTCCGCGCGCTGGCCGAGGCGTTCCCGGGCCGGCCGCTGCGCCTCGACCCCAACGGCGCCTGGTCCGTCGAGACCTCGCTGTACGTCGCCGAGCAGCTCAAGGACGTACTCGAATACCTGGAGGACCCGGCGAGCGGCACGGAGCTGATGGCCGCCGTCGCCGCCGGCACCGGCGTACCGCTGGCCACCAACATGTGCGTCACCACGCTCGCCGAGGTCCCGGAGGCCTTCGCCCGGGACGCCGTCCAGGTCATCCTCTCCGACCACCACTACTGGGGCGGACTGCACCGCACCCGCGAACTGGCCGGGATCTGCCGCACCTTCGGCGTCGGGCTCTCCATGCACTCCAACACCCACCTCGGCATCAGCCTCGCCGCCATGACGCATGTCGCGGCCACCGTCCCCAACCTCGACTACGCCTGCGACAGCCACTACCCCTGGCAGACCGAGGACGTGATCACCACCCGCCATGTCTTCGCGGACGGCCGGCTGACCGTCTCCGACGCGCCGGGCCTCGGAGTCGAGCTCGACCGGGAGCGCCTGGCCGAACTGCACCGCCGCTGGCTCGACGACGACGGCACGATGCGCGAGCGCGACGACGCCGCCGCGATGCGCAAGGCCGAGCCGGAGTGGCGGACGCCGTCGATCCCGCGCTGGTGAGAGCCCGGCGCCGGACGGGCGGGGCCGCCGCGGCATGACTTGCGCCCCTCCCGTCCCGCGCTGATGGTCGAAGGATGAAGGCGATCAGCTACAGCGCGTACGGCGGGGCCGAGGTCATGGAGTACGGCGAGCGGCCCGATCCCAAGGTGGGCCCCGACACCGTCCTGGTGAAGGTGCGGGCCGCGGCGGTCAACCCGGTCGACCGCAAGGCCCGCGAGGGCCTGCTCGACGGGTCCCTGGAGGCCGTGTTCCCGGTGATCCCCGGCTGGGACGTGTCCGGGGTGGTGGTGCAGCCCGGAGTCGCGGTCGAGGAGTTCGCGGTCGGCGACGAGGTCATCGGGTACGTGCGGGAGGACTTCCTCAGCCGCGGCACGTTCGCGGAGTACGTCGCCGCCCCGGTGCGCACCCTCGCCCGCAAGCCGCTGAGCCTGAGCTTCGAAGAGGCCGCGGGACTGCCGCTCGCCGGCCTCACCGCGTACCAGGTGCTCCACCGGTCGCTGCGGATCCGCAGCGGTGACACCGTCCTCGTCCACGCGGCGGCGGGCGGTGTCGGCTCGCTGGCCGTCCAGCTCGCCCGCCACGCGGGCTGCCGGGTCATCGGGACCGCGAGCGCGCACAACCACGACCATCTGCGCCAGCTCGGCGCGGAACCGGTGGAGTACGGGGACGGGCTCGCCGACCGGCTGCGGGCCCTGGCCCCGGACGGGATCGACGCGGCTTTCGACACCGTGGGAGGGGAGGCCCTGCGGGTGTCCGCCGAGACGCTCGCACCGGACGGGCGGCTGACCTCGATCACGGACGCCGAGGTCTTCTCGTACGGCGGCAAGTACGCCTTCGTACGGCCCGACGCCAAGGATCTGGCGCACCTGGCGGAGCTGGCCGAGCGGGGCATCGTCACGGTCCACGTCGACCGGGTCTTCCCGCTGGCACAGGCCGCCGAGGCCCACCGGCTCAACGAGCAGGGGCGCACCCGCGGCAAGATCGTCGTCACCGTGGACTGGGACGGCTGACGGGACCGGCCGCCGGGCCCCGAACGGCCCCGGAGAAGCCTCGGGCAAACCCTCAGAAGAGCATGGCCACCGCGAACACGGCCAGCGCGACCGTGCACGCCGTCGCCGTCAGGGCCTCGCGCGCCCCGAGCTGCCGCGGACGGGCGGTGCCCATGCCCTGCACCCGGCGGTTCGCCACCCGCAGGAAGCCCAGCCAGGCGAGCACGCTCAGCGACAGGGCGACGGGCCCGGCCGGGCCCGTACCGCCGTGCAGCGCCTGCTTGCCCGCCAGCAGCGCCACCACCGTGCAGGAGAGTGTGGTGCGGCGCCAGGCCAGCCTGGTCCGCTCCGGCTGCAGGCCGGGATCGCGCTCCGAGGCGCTCACCGCCCCTCCCAGCGGAAGAGGACCACCACCACCATCGCGACGGCGACGACGGCGACCGCGAGACTCAGCAGCGTCGGGAACCGGGAGACCGGCAGATCCTCGCCCCGCCGCATGGCCCGCTCGCAGCGCACCCAGTGATTGACCGCCCGCAGGGCACACAGCACACCGGCCGCGAGCAGGGCCAGCGCGAGACCGGCCCGGACCCCCCAGGAGAGCCCCGGCAGGAACTGATCGACCGCGAATCCGCCGCCGATCAGCGCGAGAGCCGTCCGGATCCAGGCGAGAAAGGTCCGCTCGTTGGCGAGCGAGAAGCGGTAGTCGGGGGTGTCGCCCTCGTCGCGGATCCGCTGCGGCGCGAACCACAGCCGCAGGCTCTGTACGAATTCGTTCACGTCCGGACCTTATCCGCCACTTCGGTGCACGGTGCGGGCCGGTTCAGGATGCTTCGCGGAACGCCCGCAGCCGCCGGTAGCCCTCAAGGCCGTCCGGCACCCACGGCCAGTCGCCGAGCCGCCGGATCAGCTCCTCGTCGGTGAGGAAGGTGTGCCAGGCGACCTCCTCCACCTGTGGCTTCACCGGCAGCTCGCACCGCACCTGGTACACGTACGACCACCAGCTGTGCCCGTCGCTCTCGTAGAGGAACTTGAAGAGCGGCTCGGGGCGGGGGAGCCCCGTGACACCGAGCTCCTCCTCGGCCTCCCGCAGGGCCGCCTCGTCGTACGTCTCGCCCGCGCCGACCACCCCGCCGACGAACATGTCGTAGTGGGAGGGGAAGACCAGCTTGGTGGCGGTCCTGCGGTGCACGAAGATCCGGCCGTCGGCGTCCCTGGCCTCGATGAACGCACAGCGGTGGCGCAGGCCGCGCGCGGTCGCCTCGCCGCGGGTGGCCTGCCCGACCACCTCGTCGTTCTCGTCGACGATGTCCAGGATCTCGTCAGAGGGTGTCATGCACCTCATCCAACAGCAGACCGGCGCGGAGGATCACTGCCCCATGACGTACTTGACGGTCGGTCCCGTGGTCCAGCCGCCGTCCACGGCGAGTTCGGCGCCGGTGATGTAGGAGGAGGCGTCCGAGAGCAGGAAGACGACGGCCTCGGCGATCTCGCCGGCCTCCCCGACCCGGCCCATCGGGGTGTTGGGGTAGTTGCCGTCACCCTGCTGGATGCCGACCGAGGCGGTCATCGGCGTGTAGACCATGCCGGGGTGCACCGAGTTCACCCGCACCTTCGCCGTGCCGAGCTCCACGGCCCCGACCTTCGTCAGCCCCCGCACGCCCCACTTCGACGCGCCGTAGCTGGAGGTCAGGGCCAGGCCCATCAGCCCGGCGGCCGAGGAGATGTTGACGATCGAGCCGCCGCCGTTCTCCTTCATCAGCGGGATCACCGTCTTCATGCCGATGAAGACGGCCGTCAGATTGATGTCGATGACCTTGCGGAAGTGCTCGACCGTCTCGGTCTCCAACGGCTGTCCGGTGGAGACGCCGGCGTTGTTGACCAGGCCGTCGATCCGTCCGAACTCGGCGACGGCGAATTCGGCGACGCGCTGCCAGTCGCTCTCGGAGGTCACGTCGTGGTGGTGGAAGCGGGCCTTCGGGCCGAGCCCTGCGGCGGTGGCCGCGCCCTCCTCGTCCAGGACGTCGGTGATCACGACGTTCGCCCCGCCGGCCACGGCGAGGCGCGCGGCCTCTGCACCGAGGCCGCGGGCGGCGCCGGTGATGACGACGGTCCGGTCACTGAGGTTGTTCTTGTCGGTCATGACATGTCCTTCATGTGGTGCGGGTGGTTCACGCGCCGTGCGGCGCGGGGGCGTGCAGGAACGCGGTGGTGGTCCCGACGAGATCGGCGAGGAAGAGCTCCTGGCCGGTCAGCGGCTCCGTGCCGTCGAGCCCCTGACGGGCGCGGTCGGCGAGCGCCGCGCCGATCAGGGTGAGCGCCAGATCGAGGCGCTCCAGACGGACGGGCTCCGGAGTTGCGTCCAGGCGGTCCCCGATCCGGCCGATCAGCCGGCCGTAGGCGGTGCCGTCCAGGGCGGGGTGCAGCGGACCGGTCCGCAGACCCGTCTCGTGGCTCAGCTGCGCCGAGATCCGCAGACAGCGCCGGCCCCGGTCGTCGGCGAGCAGGCTCGCCTCCGCCGCCACCAGCGCGGTGAGCAGCTCCCGTACACCGCAGTCCGCGGCGAGCGCGTCGAGCAGCGGCGCCACCACCTGTTCGGTACGGGCCTGGCGGCCGGCCATCACGGCGTCGAGCAGGCCGGCGCGGGAGCCGAAGTGGTACTGGACCGCCGACGGATTGCTCTGCCCCGCCAGCCGGACGATGTCCCGCAGCTGGGCGCCCTCCGTACCCTGCGAGGCGAAGATCTCCTCGGCCGCGCGGATCAGCTTGTCCCTGGTCTCTTGTCCTGACGTTCTCGCCATGGCGCCACTGTAATGCTGACCATTATTAATTGCCAGGCCGGGAGCGGTCGGCCGCCTGTGAGAAAAGGGACAGGCGCCCGTACGGGCGCCTCAGCGCGGCTGAAGGGTCTTGGCGCGCCGTCCGCCCACCGGACCCTCCGGCATCGCCGGATGCAGCCCCAGCAGCACGATCCCGACCACGATCGCCGCGAGCCCGGCCGCCTGCCAGGCCAGCGCGCCGGTGTCGGTGCGCACCTGGTCGCCGAGGAACCCGATGCCGCAGGCGATCCCGGCCAGCGGCTGGGCCGCGGTCAGTGCGGGCAGCGACATCCGCAGCGGGCCCGTCTCGAACGCGCTCTGCACCAGGAGCAGCCCCGTCACCCCCAGCACCAGCACCCCGTACGGCTGCCAGCTCGTCACCAGGGCCGCCCAGCCGTCGTCCCCGATCCGCTGGCCGCTGACCCGGGTCAGGGCGTCCTGTAGTCCGTACAGCAGCCCGGCGGCCACCGCCAGGAGCGCCGGGGCCGCCGTCGCCCGCGAGCGCGCGGCGTACATGGTGAGCGCCAGGGCGATGCCCGCCACCACGCCGATGACCAGCCAGTGCCGCAGCGGGCTCGACACCGCCGTGCCGCCCTCGGGCTCGCCCGCCAGCAGGAACGCCGCGACCCCGCACGCCAGCAGCCAGAGCCCGGCCCAGCCCTGCCGGCCCAGCCGCTGGCCGGTGCGGTGGCGGGACAGGGTCATCGCGAAGAGCAGATTGGTGGCGAGGAGCGGCTCGACGACGGAGACCTCGCCCTTGCCCAGGGCCAGCGCGCCCAGCACCATGCCGCAGACCATCAGGCCGATACCGGCCAGCCAGCTGCGTACCCGCATCAGGTCCAGCAGCAGCCGGAACGACAGATAGTCGCTCTTCGGGGCGTGGCTGGCGGCGGCCTGTTGCAGCACGAAGCCGAACCCCAGACAGCAGGCCGCGCTCACGGCGAGTACGAGAACCAGCACCGACACGCTTCTCTACCCCAAGTCAGGCCGGAAGAGAGTGAATTGTTTCGACGATAGCGCCTGGACGCCACCGGTGCGGCCGGAGTGCCGCCGACCGGGCGGTTGACGCCGGGGCGGCCGGTACCGAAGATCTGACGCACCAGTAACTTCGCGAGGTACCGCACGGGTGATGTGTGCGGTCCTTCCGCCGGACCGGGTCCGGACCGCCGCGACAAGGATGGAACCCATGGCGTACGACGCTGATGTGATCGTGATCGGGGCAGGACTCGCCGGGCTGGTCGCCACAGCCGAGCTGGTCGACGCGGGCCGCTCGGTGATCCTGCTCGACCAGGAGCCCGAGCAGTCGCTCGGCGGCCAGGCGCACTGGTCCTTCGGCGGCCTCTTCCTGGTCGACTCGCCCGAACAGCGCCGGATGCGGATCAAGGACAGCCACGAGCTGGCCCTCCAGGACTGGCTGGGCACGGCGGGCTTCGACCGCGAGGAGGACCACTGGCCGGCGAAGTGGGCCGAGGCGTACGTCGACTTCGCCGCCGGTGAGAAGCGCTCCTGGCTGCACGCGCGGGGCGTGCGGTTCTTCCCCGTCGTCGGCTGGGCCGAGCGCGGCGGGTACGACGCGAACGGCCACGGCAACTCCGTCCCCCGCTTCCACATCACCTGGGGCACCGGACCCGGTGTCGTCGCCCCGTTCGAGCGCCGGGTGCGCGAGGGCGTCGCCAAGGGCCTCGTCACCTTCCGCTTCCGCCACCGGGTCACCGGTCTCGGCCGCACCGGGGGCGCCGTCGACACCGTGAGCGGCGAGATCCTGGAGCCGAGCGGCGCGGCCCGCGGGACCGCGAGCAGCCGCGAGACGGCCGGCACCTTCGAGCTGAGGGCCCAGGCGGTGATCGTCACCTCCGGCGGCATCGGCGGCAACCACGACCTCGTGCGCGAGCAGTGGCCGGAGCGGCTCGGCACCCCGCCCGCCAAGATGCTCTCCGGCGTCCCGGCCCACGTGGACGGGCTGATGCTCGGCATCACCGAGGAGGCGGGCGCCCACCACATCAACCGGGACCGGATGTGGCACTACACCGAGGGCATCGAGAACTGGAACCCGATCTGGGCCAAGCACGGCATCCGCATCCTGCCAGGACCGTCCTCGCTCTGGCTGGACGCCCGCGGCAAGCGGCTGCCCGTCCCGCTCTTCCCCGGCTTCGACACGCTCGGCACCCTCGAACACATCATGCGCAGCGGCCACGGCTACACCTGGTTCGTGCTGGACCAGAAGATCATCGGCAAGGAGTTCGCGCTCTCCGGCTCCGAGCAGAACCCCGACCTGACCGGCAAGTCCGTCCGCGGCGTGATCGGCCGGGCACGCGCGGACGTACCGGCTCCCGTGAAGGCGTTCATGGACAACGGGGCGGACTTCGTCGTCGAGAACGACCTCGGCGCGCTGGTCCGCGGCATGAACGCGCTCACCGGTGACTCACTCATCGACGAGGCCGAACTGCGCCGCGAGATCACCGCCCGCGACCGCGAGATCGCCAACCCCTTCACCAAGGACCTCCAGATCACCGCGATCCGGGGCGCCCGCACCTACCTGGGCGACAAGCTGATCCGTACGGCCGCTCCGCACCGCATCCTCGACCCCAAGGCCGGGCCGCTGATCGCCGTACGGCTGAACATCCTGACCCGCAAGTCGCTCGGCGGCCTGGAGACGGATCTGTCCTCCCGGGTGCTCACCGCGGACGGCACTCCGCTGGCCGGGGTGTACGCGGCCGGCGAGGCAGCCGGTTTCGGCGGCGGCGGGGTGCACGGCTACCGCTCGCTGGAGGGCACGTTCCTCGGCGGCTGCATCTTCTCCGGCCGGGCGGCGGGCCGGGCCGCGGCAGAGGCGGTCGCGTAGCTGTATGGATCATCGGCGGTGATCGCGCGTCCGTCCGGTGGGGTTCGGCACCCGAAACCGTACGGGAGCACCGGATGCGGGCAGAGGAAGGAGATGCCAGGAGTAGCCGAGCCCGTGATCAACCTCGTCCGGCGCACCACCGAATCCGTGCGGGTCCAGACCCTGCGTTCCACGGGTGCCGCGGTGATCGCCTATGTCGTGGCGACCTCGACGCTGTCCCAGCCCGCCCCCCTGACCGCTCCGCTCACCGCGCTGCTCGTCGTCCAGGTCACTCTGTACGCCACGCTCACCACGGGGATCCGGCGGGTGAACGCCGTGGTCGTCGGGGTGCTCATCGCGAGCGGGTTCAGTTCCCTGGTCGGGCTGACCTGGTGGAGCCTCGGGCTGACGATCTTCACCTCACTGATCATCGGCCGGCTGGTCCGGGTGAACGAGTTCGTCCCCGAGGTGGCGATCAGCGCCATGCTGGTGCTCGGCGTCGCGCAGGTCGCCGACACCGCCTGGGAGCGCGTGTTCGAAACGTTGATCGGTGCGGGTGTGGGGCTGCTGTTCAACCTGCTGTTCGCCCCGCCCGTGTGGGTGCAGTCGGCGGGGGCGTCCATCGACGGCCTTGCCCGCGAGATGGGGGAGATGCTCCGTGACCTGGGCGGTGACCTGGGCGGCCGGGTCACCGTCGAGCAGGCGGCCGAGCGGCTGCACCGGGCCCGCCGCATCGACCACGACATCGTGGCCGTGGACGCCTCGCTGCGGCAGGCCGAGGAGAGCCTCATGCTCAATCCCCGGGTCCGGCAGGGACTGCTCTACCGCGTCGTGCTGCGCACCGGTCTGGACACCCTGGAGATCTGCGCCGTGGTTCTCCGGGTGCTGGCCAGGACGCTGACCGACCTGGCCAAGGACCGGGTCGACGAACCCCTCTTCCCCGCCGATGTGGCCTTCGGGCTCACGGACCTGTTCGGGCAGCTGGCGGACGCCGTCGAGAGCTTCTCGATGCTGATCACCACTCCGGTCGCCGCGAGCGCGGAAGGTGCCGAGGCGCGGTTGGCCGAAGCGCTCACGGTCAGCCGCGCCACCCGGGACCGGGTGGCGGACGTGCTGCTGGCGGCGGTCCAGGACCACCCCAGGAAGTGGCAGCTGCACGGAGCTCTGCTCGCCGAGGTCGACCGCGTTCTGGACGAGCTCGACATCGAGAAACGCACGGAGCGCCTCGGCAAGGAGCTCGACCGCCGCTCGGGAGAGATGCACGAGCGCCATCCCCGCCTGCTCGCGCTCAGGCGGCGGCTGGACCTCGTCAGGCGCGCGAACCAGGCGCAGGCCGCTGCGGGCGGAAGGTGAGGACCGCCGGCCCCGCCGCGCTGTCCGCCTGCCGCCCCGTCCTCCCGCTCAGGCCGGGTCGATCAGCTCCACGACCCGGAAGCGTTCGGCGACGACCAGGGTGTCGTCGTCGACCGTGAACTCCGGGTCGCCGAGCGCCTCCCGCATCTCGTCGCTGTGCCAGAACCGCTCGTGGCCGGCCCGCCACCGCGCCACCGACGTGTCGCCCTCGCCCTCGTCGAGCACATGCTGGAGATCGACGTCCCCGAGGCGCAGGATCCGGACCTCCGTCACCTCCAGGACCGCGATCTCCCGGCCGTCCGAGTCGATCAGCGCGGACCGCTCGCCCACCGGCGGCGGCTCCTCCTTCTCCGCCTCGTACTCCACGAGCAGTCCGGTCGTCGACACCTTCCGCCCGTCGAGCACCGCGGCGACCAGCTGGTCGCGCAGCGGTCCCGGGAAGACCAGGAGGAAGGGCTTGAGCGCTTCACGGTTCGGCATGGCGCAAGTGTGGCATCCGCGGTCCGCCGGTGACCGGGAGAATCTGACGGGCCGGTGACGGACCGCCGCCGCCCCTGGCTTCCGGCGCCCCGGAGTGCTCGAATCGAGGAGTGAACAGTCCCCCTCCCGGCGCCGGCCCCGAACCGGCGGTACCCGGCCCCGATCCGGACGCGGTCGGCGCCCCCGTCGGCCGCCGCCTGGTCCTGACGATGCTCGGCCTCGGCGCCGCCGGGCTCCTCGCCGCCCCGGTCCTGCAACGGACCATGGAATCGGGTCTGGGCGCGCTCGCCGACAAGGACCCCACCGGGCTGACCGGGCTGCTGCCCAACGGCGGCGGCTTCCGGTACTACTCCGTGGCCTCGTCCGTACCGCCGAAGGGCGCGGCCGACTACCGGCTGACCGTCGACGGGCTGGTCGACCGCCCGGCCACGTACACCCTGGACGCGCTGAAGGCGCTGCCGCAGACCCGGATGGTCCGCGACGTGCAGTGCGTGACCGGATGGCGGGTGCCCGAGACCCCCTTCGAGGGCGTACGGCTCTCGGCGCTGCTGGACGCGGCGGGTGTCCGGCCGGGGGCGAAGGCGGTCCGCTTCACCTGCTTCGACGGCACCTACAGCGAGAGCCTCACCCTCGCCCAGGCCCGCCGCGCCGACGTGCTGGTCGCGCTGCGGATGCAGGACCGACCGGTGCCCCACTCCCACGGCGGCCCGGTCCGGCTCTACGTGGCCCCGATGTACTTCTACAAGTCGGCGAAATGGCTCTCCGGGATCACCGTCACGGACTCCGTACGCCCCGGTTACTGGGAGGAGCTCGGATATGACGTCGACGCCTGGGTCGGCCGGTCCAACGGCCGTGACGACGCCCCCACGACCTGAGGCGGCCGGCCGGGTACGGCGGTTCGGCCGGCCGGTGCGATGGGTGCACCGCGGCACGGCGGCACTGATGCTGCTCTGCGTGGCCACGGCCGCCTGCCTGTACGTGCCGCAGTTCGCCGAACTCGTCGGGCGCCGCCATCTGGTGGTTACCGTGCACGAGTGGTCCGGGCTGCTGATCCCCGTACCGCTGCTGGCGGGGCTGTTCTCGCGGGCCGTGCGGGGCGACGTCTCGCGGCTCAACCGTTTCGGACCGCACGACCGGACGTGGCTGCGGGCCGTGCGCCACCGCGACCACCACCCCGGCTCCCGGCCGGCCGGGAAGTTCAACGCCGGGCAGAAGCTCTACGCGGCCTGGATCGCCGGTGCGGTGCTGGTGATGGCCGGCACCGGGCTGCTGATGTGGTTCACCGGGCTGGCCCCGCTGATGTGGCGAACCGGCGCCACGTTCGTCCACGACTGGCTGGCGCTGGCGATCGGTATCGTCCTGGGCGGTCACATCGCGATGGCGTACGCCGACCCGGAGGCACGCCGAGGCATGCGCACCGGGTCGGTCGAGCGACGGTGGGCCCGTCGCGAGCACTCGCTGTGGCGGATCCCCGCGGACCCGGAGGAGCCGCCGGAGGACCGGTGAATACACCTAGAGGATCAGCGACAGCAGCAGGACGAAGGCCAGCGAGACCACCGAGATGATGGTCTCCATCACCGACCAGGTCTTCAACGTCTGGCCGACGTCCATCCCGAAGTACTCCTTCACCAGCCAGAACCCGGCGTCGTTGACATGGCTGAAGAAGAGCGAGCCCGCGCCGACGGCGAGGACCAGCAGCGCGGCGTGCGAGGTCGACATGCCGGCCGCCAGCGGGGCGACCAGTCCGGCGGCGGAGATGGTGGCCACGGTCGCCGAGCCGGTCGCGAGCCGGATCGCCACGGCGATCAGCCAGCCGAGCAGCAGGGCGGGTATCGACCAGTTCTCGGAGAACTCCAGGATCATCCGGCCGACACCGGCGTCGATGAGGGTCTGCTTGAAACCGCCGCCCGCGCCCACGATCAGCAGCACGCCCGCGATGGGGGCGAGGGACTTCTCGACGGTGGTGGAGAGCCGGCCCTTGGTGAATCCGGCCGCCCGGCCCAGCGTGAACATGCCGACGACGACGGCGGCGAGGAGCGCGATCAGCGGGGAGCCGATCACATCGGTGACCCGCTGGACACCCTGCTCGGGGTCGTCCACCACGATGTCGACAAGTGCCTTGATCAGCATGAGGACCACGGGCAGCAGAATGGTGGCCAGCGTCGCGCCGAAGCCGGGCCGGCGGTCCAGGTCCTCGGACGGGCGCTGCGGGATCATCTTCTCCGGCGCCTCGATGTCCACCCAGCGGGCGGCGTAGCGGGAGAAGACCGGACCGGCGATGATCACCGTCGGGATCGCGACCAGCACTCCGAGGGCCAGCGTGACGCCCAGGTTGGCGTTGAGCGCGTCGATCGCGACCAGCGGGCCGGGGTGCGGCGGAATGAGCCCGTGCATCACGGAGAGACCGGCCAGCGCCGGGATACCGATCCGCATCAGGGAGTAGTTGCCGCGCTTGGCGACCAGCAGCACCACCGGGATCATCAGCACGATCCCGACCTCGAAGAACAGCGGCAGGCCGATGATCGAGGCGATCAGGACCATCGCCCAGGGCATGACCCGTCCGCTCGCCCGCGCGAGGATGGTGTCGACGATCTGGTCCGCGCCGCCGGAGTCCGCGAGGAGCTTGCCCAGGATCGCGCCGAGCGCGATCAGGACACCGACGCCCGCGACGGTCGAGCCGAGGCCCGCGGTGAAGCTCGCGATCGTCTTCGCCGGCGCCGCGCCGGCGAACGAACCGAGCGCCAGCGAACCGATGGTCAGCGCGAGGAACGCGTGCATCTTGAACCTGGTGATGAGCAGAACGATGACGGCGATGCCCGCAAGCACGGCGATGCCCAACTGCGCGTTGCCGGCCGAGGTGATCGGTTCGACGGCGTCCGCTGCCAGCGTCTCGACGCTGAGACTGGTCACGGTGATGATCCTTAACTGTCCAGCCGGCGCAGTGCCGCGACGGCTCGCTGGGTGATCTCTTCGGGGGTGCCGGACACATCCACGGCGACGCCGGCCTCGTCGCCCTCAAGGGGCTGGAGGGTGGCGAACTGGGAGTCGAGGAGCGCGGTCGGCATGAAGTGGCCCTTGCGGTCCGCCATCCGTTCCTCGATCAGGGACCGCTCGCCGGTCAGATGGAGGAACAGGGCACCGGGGGCCTCGCCGCGCAGCCGGTCGCGGTAGATCCGCTTCAGTGCGGAGCTGCTGACCACGCCGCCGAGCCCCGCCCGGCCGTGCGCCCACTGCCCGATCGCGTCGAGCCAGGGCCACCGGTCGGCATCCTCCAGCGGGGTGCCCGCCGACATCTTGGCGATGTTCGCGGGGGGATGGAAGTCGTCGCCCTCGGCGTACGGAACGCCCAGTGCGGCGGCGAGCAGGGGACCGATCGTGGTCTTGCCGGTCCCTGCTACGCCCATCACCACGACGACGTGGGGGGTGCTCATTACGGTGCCTCGCTGTTCTCTTCGATGTCTTCCTCGACATCGGTCCGTCGCGCTACTGAAACCTATACGTACGACTTATTCAAGATGCTGTGATGTAAACGTCGTACTTAATTTTCCCGTGGGGCTCCCCGTACTCTTGGCTCATGACCACACAGAGCCAGGGGCTGCATACACATGTGCTGGACACCCTGGGTCTGGAGATCGCAGCGGGTGAGCACCTGCCCGGCCAGGTGCTGCGTACCGATGAGCTGGCCCAGCGGTTCGACGTCTCGCGCACGGTCGTGCGGGAAGTGATCCGCGTCCTGGAGTCCATGCACCTGGTCGAGTCCCGGCGCCGGGTCGGCGTGACCGTGCGGCCGGCCGAGGAGTGGAACGTCTACGATCCGCAGGTCATCCGGTGGCGGCTGGCCGGCACCGACCGCCCGCGCCAACTGCGCTCACTGACGGTCCTGCGCTCGGCGATCGAGCCCGTCGCCGCCTCGCTCGCCGCCCGCCACGCCACCCCGGACCAGTGCGCTCAGCTCACCGAACGGGCCCTCGGCATGGTCGCCACCTCGCGCGGCCAGCAGCTGGAGGGGTACCTCGAACACGACATCGCCTTCCACCGGATCGTGCTCAACGCCTCCGGCAACGAGATGTTCGCGCGCCTCGGTGACGTGGTCGCCGAAGTCCTGGCGGGACGCACCCACCACCAGGTGATGTTCGAGGACCCCGACCCGGCGGCCGTCACGCTCCATGTCCGGCTCGCCGAAGCCGTGCGCGAGGGCGACGCGGCGGAGGCGGAGCGGCTGACGAAGGAGATCGCGGTGGGCGCCCTGCACGAACTCGACGTGCTCGCCCCCTGATCCGTGTCCCCCGCGAGGTCGCCCCGCGGGGGACACGGACGGTCCGGCAGGATCAGCCGGTGTGCCCCTCATGGCCGCCGTGACCGCCGCCGTGGTCGAACTTCATGGCCTGCGGCGGCATCACGACGAACGGCCGCATCATGCCCATGTCCTCGTGCTCCAGCAGATGACAGTGGTACATGAACCGTCCGTACGCCCCGTCGAACAGGCCGAGCACCTTCACCAGCTGCCCCTGAGGGACCAGGAAGACGTCCTTCCATCCCCGCTCGTTCGGCGGCGTCGGGACCGCGGTGCCGTGGTCGAACTCCACTGGGGAGCGGGTCCCGCCGACCGCCGGGTCGAATCCGTCCAGGATGTACGCCTCCCGGCCCATCACCTGGAAGTCCGTCAGATGGATGTGCATCGGATGCGTCGGCACCCCCAGGTTGAGGAAGGACCACTGCTCGTACGTGCTCTCGCCGACGGTGAAGCCGAGGCCGTCGTTGAAGGTGCGCGCGGTCCTGCGGTACGTGCGCACGGCGCCGTCCTCGCCCCGCACCTGGATCACCCCGTCCGACGGCACCGTCACCCCGGCGGTGTCCTCGACCTCCGTCATCTCCCAGATCTCCGGGTGGCCGCCGCCCCCGACCGTGCCGGGCGCGGTCAGTACGACGAGCCGGTGCCCGTGCTCCACCTGGCCGTGCTCGTACCGCCGGAAGGAACCGGACAGCACCTCGGGCAGTTCGAAGCCGTCCCGGCGCCCCGTCTCCCGTACCCGGAACTCCATCACCTGCGGGAACGGCACGTCCGCCGCCGGGTCCGGCACCCCGGGGGCGAGCTTCCCCTTGTTGACCAGGCGGACCCGGCGGCCCGCCAGCGACGAGAAGTCGATCAGCAGGTCCATCCGCTCGGCCGGGCCGATCCTCAGCGTCGGCAGCGCCTCGTCGAAGTCGACCGGCACCGGCCGCGGCAGCAGCCCGCCGTCGCTGCCGATCTGCCGGATGACGCCCGGGACCGGGTTGTTCTCGTCGTCGACCAGCACGAGATCGTAGATCCGGGCGTTGGAGGCGTTGACGAGCCGGAAGCGGTACCAGGCGTCGTCCACGTCCAGGTACGGCCAGATGCGGCCGTTGACCGTGGTGTACGGACCCAGGAACGGCAGCGAGACGGGCTTCCCGGTCTCCGGGTCGGCCTCGACGACCGTGGTCGTCTTGTGCAGCAGCCGCCCGTTGAGCCGGCCGTCCTCGTCGGTGTCCAGATTGCGGTCCGTGAGGACCAGCGGCAGTTCCCGGTCACCCGACGGCAGGCCGAGCGCGTCCTCCTCGTCGTCCCGGATCAGGTAGGTGCCGACGAGCCCGGCGTACACGTTCCACCGGGTGATGTTCATGGCGTGGTCGTGGTACCACCACTGCGCCGCCTGATGATCGTTCGGGTACTCCGAAAGCTGCGCGTCGCCGTGGCCGACCGCGTTGTCCGCCCAGCCGTCGTTACCGCCGCCGGTCTGCGCGCCGTGCAGATGTGTCACCGTCCAGGCGGGCAGTGCCGCGACGTCCGCGTCCGGCTCGACGCCGTCACGTCCGGGCCGGTTGTGCGGCGCCGGCTCACCCGGCTTCACCGGGCCCACCTCCACGGCGGTGACCGGGTACTCGCTCCCCTTCGGGATGCGGTTGGTCCAGGCGATCCTGATCCGCTGCCCGCGCCGCACCTCGATCGTCGGGCCCGGCACCGTGCCGTTGTAGCCCCACATCAGGGTCGGCGGCAGCTGTGCGTGCAGCCGCACCCAGGCCGGGGTGAGCGCGATCTCCGTCTCCGTGAGCACGTTCCCGCTGTGCGGACGCAGCACCGGCGGTACGGTCAACGCGTCCGTGTAGGGGACGAGTCCGCCGACCCGCGCCCCGATGTCCTCGTGTTCCCCGCTGATCTTCTCCGTGTGTACGCCAGTGCGTACGGCAGTCTCGGTCAAGGTACTTCCCCCGTGATCCGTCAGCTCTCGGAACCCGGGCCCCTGCCCCCGCAGGTACCGGCTCCGGGTTGCCTCTGCACCGGAAGGACGTCCCGGAACCGGGGCACAGTTCAGCGCTTCGTACCATCTGTCCGAAACCGGTGCGTTCGCGCCGGGGAAGGGCGCCCGGTTCGCGCCAACGCGGCGCGCCGCCGTGACACGCTCGCACCGCGTACGGTTGACCGTGATCGATCTCAGTGAAAGTCGATAAAGGGAGACCACGGGAATGGCGCAGCAGGTACAAGGGGTCATCGCACCGGGAAAGAACGAGCCGGTACGGGTCGAGACGATTGTGATCCCGGACCCCGGCCCCGGTGAGGCCGTGGTGAAGATCCAGGCGTGCGGTGTGTGCCACACCGATCTGCACTACAAGCAGGGCGCCATCAACGACGAGTTCCCCTTCCTCCTCGGCCACGAGGCCGCGGGTGTCGTGGAGTCCGTCGGCGAGGGCGTCACCGACGTGGCGCCGGGCGACTTCGTCGTCCTCAACTGGCGTGCGGTGTGCGGACAGTGCCGCGCCTGTCTGCGCGGACGCCCCTGGTACTGCTTCGACACCCACAACGCCAAGCAGAAGATGACCCTGCTGGACGGCACGGAGCTGTCGCCCGCGCTCGGCATCGGCGCCTTCGCCGAGAAGACCCTGGTCGCCTCCGGCCAGTGCACCAAGGTCGACCCCGAGGTCGCCCCGGCCGTCGCCGGACTCCTCGGCTGCGGCGTGATGGCGGGCATCGGTGCCGCCATCAACACCGGCCAGGTCGGCCGCGGCGACTCGGTCGCCGTCATCGGCTGCGGTGGTGTCGGTGACGCGGCGATCGCCGGCGCCCGGCTGGCCGGAGCGGCGAGGATCATCGCCGTGGACATCGACGACCGCAAGCTGGAGACGGCGAAGAAGATGGGTGCCACGCACACCGTCAACTCCCGCACCCAGGACCCGGTCGAGGCCATCCGCTCGCTCACCGGCGGCAACGGCGCCGATGTCGTCATCGAGGCAGTGGGCCGCCCGGAGACGTACAAGCAGGCCTTCTACGCCCGCGACCTCGCCGGCACCGTCGTCCTGGTCGGCGTCCCCAGCCCGGAGATGCAGATCGAACTCCCGCTCCTGGACGTCTTCGGCCGCGGCGGCTCGCTCAAGTCCTCCTGGTACGGCGACTGCCTGCCCTCGCGCGACTTCCCGATGCTCATCGACCTGCACCAGCAGGGCCGGATCGACCTCGGCGCGTTCGTCACCGAGACCATCGGAATCGGAGACGTCGAGCAGGCCTTCGCCCGGATGCACGACGGCGACGTCCTGCGCTCGGTGGTGGTCTTCTGATGACCGCCCGCATCGACCACCTCGTCACCTCCGGCACCTTCGCCCTCGACGGCGGCGAATGGGACGTCGACAACAACGTCTGGATCGTCGGGGACGACACCGAGGCGGTCGTCATCGACGCCGCCCACGACGCCGCCGCCATCGAGGCGGCGCTCGGCGGCCGCACGCTGCGCGCCATCATCTGCACCCACGCGCACAACGACCACATCGACGCGGCACCCGCGCTCGCCGACGCCACCGGCGCACCGATCCTGCTGCACCCCGACGACCTGCCGCTGTGGGAGCAGACCCACCCGGACCGGGCCCCCGACGGCGAACTGGCCGACGGCCAGGAGCTGAGCATCGCCGGGACCAGCCTCACCGTCCTGCACACCCCCGGCCACGCGCCAGGCGCCGTCTGCCTGTACGCCCCCGAGCTGTCCACCGTCTTCACCGGTGACACGCTCTTCCAGGGCGGGCCCGGCGCCACCGGCCGGTCGTTCTCCCACTTCCCGACGATCGTCGCCTCGATCAGGGACCGGCTGCTCGCCCTGGACCCGGCCACCGACGTCCGCACCGGGCACGGCGACTCCACGACCATCGGCGCGGAGGCCCCGCATCTGG
The DNA here is from genome assembly GCF_040655445.1 of Streptomyces sp. NPDC050423. Lineage (NCBI taxonomy): Bacteria > Bacillati > Actinomycetota > Actinomycetes > Kitasatosporales > Streptomycetaceae > Streptomyces > Streptomyces sp. NPDC050423. Next base: position 47,768 of record NZ_JBFAJY010000037.1, on the reverse strand, counting down.
ACGAATGGATCGCCCGCGGCCACTGATGCCGGCACGGGCGGCGGAGTTCACCCCTCCGGCCACGCGGAGAGCCGCAGCCCGCTCTCGAAGCGGCGCGGCCCTCCCGTGACCGGATCGGTGAACTCCAGCACCCGTGCCAGCAGCTGGAGCGGGTGCGACCAGTCGTCGGGCGCACCCTCCGCCTCGACCACCGGGTAGACCGGGTCATGGACGAGCGGCAGCCCCAGGCTGTTCATATGGACCCGCAGCTGATGCGTCCGCCCGGTGGCGGGCAGCAGCCGGTACCGCCCGAGCCCCTCCCGGTGCTCCGGCAGCTCGATCCGGCTCTCGCTGTTCGGCTCGCCCGGCTCCTCACGGGCGGCGATCACCCCGCGCTCCTTCACGATACGGCTGCGCACGGTGCGCGGGAGGACCAGCCGGGGGTCGTACGGCGCCACCGCCTCGTACTCCTTGCGCACCAGGCGGTCCCGGAACAGCGTCTGGTACGCGCCCCGCTCCTCGGGCCGGACGACGAACAGCACCAGTCCCGCCGTCAGCCGGTCCAGCCGGTGCGCCGGTTGCAGCAGGGGAGCGCCGAGCTCGCGGCGGAGCCGGGCCACCGCCGTCTGCGTGATGTGCCGGCCGCGCGGCGTCGTCGCCAGGAAGTGCGGCTTGTCCGCGACGACCAGGTGCTCGTCGCGGTACACGACACCGACCGGGAACGGCACCGGCTCCTCCGGCGCGAAGTCCCGGTGGAACCAGAGGTACCGGCCCGCCCCGTACGGCTCCCGGCCCGTGACCGCGCCCCGGACCGAGACGAACAGGCCACCCGCGAGCATGGCGTCGACCCGGTCCGCCCCGATCGCCTCGCCGAACCGCGCCAGCAGGTGATCACGGACCGTGGGCCACTGCCCGTCGGGGTCCTCCGGGAGCCGCACCCGGACCGGATCGATCCCGTCACGCTGCGGCAGGGGCGACGGGGGAGGCTTCGCGCGGCCCCTCACCGGGGCCCGCCCGCTGTTCCGCCCGGCCCCGGGGTGCTGGTTCTCATGGTGCGGGAATCCTTCCACAGGAACGGCGCCCGGAGCGCCGGACCCGTCAGGCGCGCGGGAGCGTCACCTTCTCGGCGCCGCAGCCGATGCGCCCGGCCTCCGCCGTGACATAGCCGGGCAGCAGATCACCGGTGAGCGCGAAGTCGCCCTTGCCCGTCTGCCTCAGCTGCTCCACCACGAACACCACGGGACCGGTCTGACAGGACGCCCGGTACACCGCCCGGTTCCCGGCCAGCTTCCCGTAGCCCGTGGTGCCCTTGACGGGAGCGCCGGACCGCAGCGCGTCCCAGGAGTAGATCTCGGCCAGCGCCGGGTCCACCACCGTCGTCATCCGCAGCACGGGGTCGCGGTAGCTGCCACCGACCTCGCAGACCCGGGCCGGACCGTCGCCGCCGCCGACACGGGTGCGCGACAGTTCCTTGCGGTACGCCGCCGGCAGGGCGAGCCCCTTGGTGCCGCAGAGGGCCGACGCGTCGGCGTCCTGCCAGGTCACGACGGCCGGCAGGGACCGCGGTGACCGGTAGCTGCCCGAGCAGCCGAAGGACCGGATGACCCCGTTGGCCGCCTCCACCAGGGTGTCGGTGAGAGCGACACGGTCCTCCCGCGCGAGTTCCGTCGAGATCTCCAGGCCCGCCCGGCCCATGCCGACGTCCACCACGGTGGGTCCGGAGAACTCGCCGCGCCCCGTGCAGCCCTGCGGCAGCGCCAGCCAGCCGCGCGTCGAGGACACCATGCCGGGGAGCCCCTCGCCCAGCGACACCATGCCGGCCGCGAGGAACTCCTCGGGCCACTGCCTTCCGTCGCTCCCTCTCAGGCCGTCCAGCTGGTGCACGTTGACGGTCAGCTGACGGATGGCCCGGTCATTCTTGAAACTGGTGATGCGGCACTGCCCGTACGACAGCCCGTCACCCTGACGGCTCTTCTGCAGCGACTGCTCGTCGACCTCGATCCTGCGGTCGCCGAAGAGCTCCGACACGGTGCCGCCGCCGAGCGAGTCCCAGCAGGGAGCGGGCCCGAGCAGCGGGAGGGTGTCGGTGCGCCAGGCGACCGCACCGGCGCCGAGCAGCGCGCCGACCAGACCGGCGGCGGTGGCGGCACGGGCCGTACGGCTCCGCAGCAGACGGCGCACGAAGGAGGGGCGGCCGTCCGCCGGGACGGCGGGCTCCTCCCGGTCCGTGCCGCCGCCCTCGGGGGCGCTGGTTCCGGTTCCGTCGGGGCCCGTGCCCTCGGGAACGGTGGGTCCGGTTCCCTCGGGTCCGGTGCCTTCGGGGTGCTTGTCCTCGCTCACGCGTCCTCACCGTCCCCGCACCCGATGCGCTGGCCCACGGACTCCGCGAAGCGGTCGAACACCCGCCGGTCGTCGGGTCTGCCCCGGCCCTTCAGGCCGGTCTCCACGTTTCCGTAGAACACCGTCGGACGACCCCCGCAGGTCCTGCGCAGCAGGCCGTGGTCGGCGCCGGCGGGAAGGCCGTCGAACAGCGCGACCATGCGCGGTCGGCGCGCCATCACGTACTGCGCCGACGGCTCGTCGGGCGCTCGCGCGGTCTGCCACACCACCGAACACGTCTGGAGCCGGTCGGTGACCGTGCCCACCTGCTGCTGGTAGCGCGAACCCTCGCCGAAGTCGAAGGTCATGCCGGGTATCCGGCACAGCGGACTCTCCGCCCGCTCGTCGTCCTCGGCCACCGTCACCAGGGGCGACGTCGCGTGCAGCGGCTTGCCCGGTGCGCAACCCGCCTTCTTCATCGTGGTGTTGGCGGCGTCGAGCAGCATCCGGCCGACAGCGGCGGTGTTGCCGATCGCGAACGGCATGGCCACCTTGCCGAGATGGCCGTCGCCCGAGCTCTCGCTCCGGATCGTCACGGCCGACGGCCTGCCGTCCGCGTCGCACTCCCGGGGCAGCACGAGCATGGCCCGGTCAACGGCGACCAGTCCGTCGAGTCCGTCCGGGAGCGGCGAGGCCGAGCCGTGGAAGTACTGGGCTATCCAGGCCCGGCGCTCCTTGGCGCCGGCGGGGACAGGCCCGTACTCCAGCGTGATCCGCTCCTTGAAGGTGAGCGGCTGGTCCGAGTCGTCGTCCTCGACCTCGGAGGTCACCGCCAGTGTGCAGGTGCCGTGCGGCCGGCCGGCCGAGGGCGGCGCGGACTCGGTGGCCCGCCGCGCCGAGCCGGACTTGCCGAGCGCCTCGTCACCGAGGAACGACGCGCCGCTGTTCTGCTCCCACGCGCCCCAGCAGTAGGTGTCGAGGAACGGCCGACTATCGGTCGCCCACAGGCCGATGCCGGACACGAGCACCGCCCCGGCGACCACTCCGGCAAGGACCGCCGCCCGCCGTTTACCCCCGCTGACCATGACATTTACCCCTAGTGAACCGCGACGGACACAGCAGAGCGCCGATGCTACGGCGTCACCTGCCGTGGCAGGAAAGAGGGTTGGAGCCAACCGGACCGAAAGGGATTCAGCACCCCAGGGTCCCGACACCTCGGCCGTTCGCCACCCCGAGGCGTCCAACCCCGGCGGCGGGTACGACGCGTCCACAAGGGTGGAGTTGCGTGCTGGTGTCGCCCCGGACCGGTGGGCTACGCTGCGCGGCGATGACTACCGGGACGGCCTTGCGCCACACACGGATTGGCGACCCGGCGCTCCACTGAGCGCTGTACGGGCCGGTATCGGCCCGCTGTCCGATCGAGGATCCGGCGCTGCCGCGCGGGCACCGCCTCCCGTCGTGTTGACCACAGATCGATACGTCAACCACGACAGGAGAGACCCATGCCCACCAAGATGCTGCGGATTCCCACCGCGGACGGTCAGGCCGACGCCTTCGCCGCCTTCCCCGACCGCGGCGAGCGGCACCCAGGGGTGCTGATGTACGCGGACGGCTTCGGCATCCGGCCCGCGCTGCGGGAGATGGCTCGCGAACTGGCCGGACACGGGTACTACGTACTCGTCCCCCATCTCTTCCACCGGCACGGCCCGGCGCCGGTGATCGAACTTCCCGAGCACATCGGAGAAGAGGCCCGGCACCGGGTCATGGCCCAGGTGATGCCCCTGATCCAGGCGCACACCGCTGAACGCGTCCTGAGCGACGCCGACGCCTACCTCCGGTTCCTCACCACCCGGCCCGAGGTCGCTGCCGGTCCGGTCGCGGTGACCGGATACTGCATCGGCGGTCTCCTGGCGATGCGCACCGCTGCCGCCCACCCGGGCCGGGTGGCCGCCGTCGCCGGATTCCACGCCCCCGTGGGCGCCGACGGGCCCGGCCTCTTCTCCGGGCTCACCGCCGAGGTGTACCTCGGTCACGCCGAGGGCGACATGACGCCCGAGGCGCTCCTCGACCTCAACCGGTCCCTGGACGCCGCGGGTGTCAGCCACACCTCCGAGATCTACCCCGGCACCGTCCACGGCTTCACCATGTCCGACACCGACGCGTTCAGCGCCTCCGGGCTGAAGCGGCACTGGGACAGCCTGCTGCCCCTCCTGGACCGCACTCTGGCCGGAGGCTGAGGTGGCGGCCGGGATCCGGCCGCTGCCGTGAGCTGAGCGTCATGCCGGCGGCCGGGTGAGTCTGGCGGCCACGGCGTCGAGGACCCAGTCCAGGCCGGTCGTGAAGGATGCCTCGGCGTCCACGTCGGTGCCGTCGTACACGGCCCTGGACAGCGCCGGGAAGCGGCCCGTGGCCAGCATTGCCGTCAGATGCGGGCCTCGGGCGCGCTGCCAGTCGTGCTTGGTCAGGCCCGTGGCGCGCTCGGCCCGCAGGTTCGCGATCTCTCGCCTGATCGCGCCGGTGAAGTAGGCGCTGACGGTCTCCACGGCGCGCATGACGGTGTCGATGTCGGCGAGGCCGTCGAGGGCGGACAGCGTGGCCTCGCCCACGGCGAGGCCGTTCGGCCCCAGGGCCGGGCGGCCGCCGAGGAGGTCGGCCAGCCATTCGTGACGGAGAGCGGCCTGCCTGGTGCGGTGGGCGAGGACGCGCAGCGCCTCCCGCCAGTCATCGGGCCGCTCCTCGGGGAGGATCTCCGCCTGGACCTCGTCCATCATGAGGTCGAACAGCTCCTCCTTGGTGGAGATGTAGCCGTACAGCCGCATCGGGCCGGCGTTCAGCCGGGCGGCGACCTTGCGCACCGACACAGCCTCCAGTCCGCCCTCGTCGGCCAGCGCGACGGCGGCGGCGACGATCCGCTCCCGGTCGAGCGGCACGGGGCGAATCGGCGGTTCCGGCCGGTCCCACACAGTCATGCGTCACATCGTACGCTTGCGATGCACCGTATCGAGAAAATACAGTGTATCGACATGAGACATCGCATCGCCGTGGTCGGGAGCGGTCCCGCCGGCCTTACCTTCGCCCGTGTCCTGCACCGCCATGGTCACCCCGTCGCCCTCCTCGAACGTGATCCCGCCCCCGACGCCCGCCCCCCGGGCGGCACGCTGGACCTGCAGGAAGGGCTGGGGCAGCTCGCGCTGGACAAGGCGGGGCTGCTGACGGAGTTCCAGGAGCTGTCCCGCCCCGAGGGGCAGGCCATGCGCATCCTGGACACGGACGGGACCGTCCTGCGGGACTGGCGACCCCGTCCGGAGGACCGGGCCAATCCCGAGATCGACCGCGGCCAACTCCGTGACCTGCTGCTCGGCCCCCTCGACGTCCGGTGGGGGCGGGGCGTGACGCGGGTGGTGCCGGGGACCCGGGACGGCGCACTCGTCCACTTCGCGGACGGGCGGCAGGAGGCGTTCGACCTCGTGGTCGGCGCGGACGGCGCCTGGTCCCGGATCCGCCCGGCCGTCTCGCCTGTGACGCCGCACTACACCGGCGTCACCCTGGTCGAGACCTCCCTGGACGACATCGACACCTGCCACCCCGATCTCGCCCGGCTGGTCGGCGACGGTTCCGTGGCCGTGTACGGCGTGAACCGGGCCCTCGTCGCCCAGCGCAACAGCGGCGGCCACGTCAAGGTGTACGCCCAGTTCCGCGCGCCGCTGGACTGGCACGCGAACCGGGACGTGGACCTGGCCGACGCCGAGGCCGTGCGGTCGAGTCTGCTGGCCCTGTTCGACGGCTGGGCCGATCCCGTCCTCGACCTCATCCGCCACGGCGCCGCCTTCGCCCACCGCCCCCTCCACGTCCTGCCCGTGTCCCACACCTGGACCCACGTCCGCGGGGTGACGCTGCTGGGCGACGCCGCCCACCTGATGCCCCCTCTGGGGGCGGGTGCGAACCTCGCGATGCTGGAAGGCGCCGAACTCGCCGAGTCCATCGCCACCGGCACCAGAGACCTGGACGAGGCGGTCCGCGCCTTCGAGGAACAGATGTGGGCACGGGCCGGCAGGTGGGCGAGGATGACGGCGGCCGGTCTGGAACGCCTCGTGAGCCCGGACCCCGCCGAAGCCCTGGCCCTCTTCGACCAGGTCCAGCCGTCCTGACCGCCGGGCGCGAGAGCACGCCGCCGCCCGAGAAACAGAAAAGCCCCACACGGAGTGGGGTCTCTGCTGGTGTCCGAGGGGGGACTTGAACCCCCACGCCCGATAAAGGGCACTAGCACCTCAAGCTAGCGCGTCTGCCATTCCGCCACCCGGACCAGGTGTCTGTCTCGCGGGCGCTGCCCGTTCCGACGTGGAAAACCATAGCAAACATTGAGAGGTGCTCGATCACGCCCGGGTCTGTGTGAAGGGCGCATGACGAGAGGTGGGGGGCCTTGGGTGTGCGGGCCGGGCGCGGGAGGATGAGGGGGAGCACCACAGCGACAGTGGAAGGAACCAGCGTGAGCGAGACCAGAGCGGCCCGGACCGGCTCGGGCGAGAGCGCCGAGAACGAGGTCGTGGACCTCTGTCGTGATCTGATCCGGATCGACACCAGTAACTACGGGGACCATTCGGGGCCCGGCGAGCGGCTGGCCGCCGAGTACGTGGCCGAGAAGCTCGCCGAGGTCGGGCTGGAGCCGCAGATCTTCGAGTCCCACAAGGGCCGCGCCTCCACGGTGGCGCGGATCGAGGGCGAGGACTCCTCCAAGCCGGCCCTGCTGATCCACGGCCACACCGACGTCGTCCCGGCGAACGCCGACGACTGGACGCACCACCCCTTCTCGGGCGAGATCGCGGACGGCTGCGTGTGGGGCCGCGGCGCGGTCGACATGAAGGACATGGACGCGATGACCCTCGCGGTCGTGCGCGAGCGGATGCGCAGCGGCCGCAAGCCCCCGCGGGACATCGTGCTGGCCTTCCTCGCGGACGAGGAGGCGGGCGGCACCTACGGGGCCCGCTATCTCGTCGACAAGCACCCCGACCTCTTCGAGGGCGTCACCGAGGCGATCGGTGAGGTCGGCGGCTTCTCGTTCACCGTCAACGAGAACCTGCGGCTCTACCTCGTGGAGACTGCCCAGAAGGGCATGCACTGGATGCGGCTGACCGTGGACGGCACGGCCGGCCACGGTTCCATGACCAACGACGACAACGCGATCACCGAGCTGTGCGAGGCGGTCGGGCGGCTCGGGCGGCACAACTGGCCGGTGCGGGTGACCAAGACGGTGCGGTCCTTCCTGGACGAGCTGTCCGACGCGCTGGGCACGCCGCTGGACCCCGAGGACATGGACGCCACGCTGGCCAAGCTGGGCGGCATCGCCAAGATGGTCGGCGCCACCCTGCGCAACTCCGCCGCCCCCACCATGCTGGGCGCGGGTTACAAGGTGAACGTGATCCCCGGGCAGGCCACCGCGCATGTCGACGGCCGCTTCCTGCCGGGGTACGAGCAGGAGTTCCTGGCGGACCTCGACCGGATCCTCGGCCCGCGCGTCAAGCGCGAGGACGTGCACGGCGACAAGGCACTGGAGACCGATTTCGACGGTTCACTGGTGGACGCGATGCAGATCGCGCTCAAGGCGGAGGACCCGATCGCCCGCGCGGTCCCGTACATGCTCTCGGGCGGTACGGATGCCAAGTCCTTCGACGACCTGGGCATCCGCTGCTTCGGATTCGCCCCGCTGAAGCTCCCCCCGGAGCTCGATTTCGCGGGCATGTTCCACGGCGTGGACGAGCGGGTGCCGGTCGAAGGCCTGAAGTTCGGCGTCCGGGTTCTCGACCGTTTCATCGACAACAGCTGACCTCGCACCGAGTTAATCGACAGCGTGTGCGTACAGACCGGAATGAGTGAAAGGGGCTTCCTGCTCGTAGCCCGATTGCTTTCTCCTCGTTACAGGTGATGCGGTCCGCGGCTGGGACCGCATTTGCCAACTAGGAGGAATAATGATCAAGAAGATCGTCGCCGCTGCGGCTGTCACCGGTGGTCTGGTGCTCGCGGGTGCCGGCATGGCCGTCGCCGACTCCGGCGCCCAGGGTGCCGCTATCGGCAGCCCCGGCGTGCTCTCGGGCAACGTCGTCCAGGTTCCGGTTCACGTCCCCGTGAACGTGTGTGGCAACACCATCTCCGTGATCGGGCTGCTGAACCCCACCTTCGGCAACACCTGCGTCAACGCCTGACGTTGTGCGTCAACCCGCAAGGGTTTGAGCCCGGTCGGCCCCGTAGCGCGCGCCATGTGCTCCGGGGCCGTCGGGTCCTTTGCCTCCGCACGGTCAAGTCCGGGGGTATTCCGGAAGGCAGAAGGCAGGAAACAACCTATGCGACAGGTCACGCGTAAAGGCCTGATCACCATGGCGGCTGCGGGCGGCGTACTCGCGCTCAGTGGCGGTTACGCGCACGCCGACGCGGGAGCGTCCGGCGTCGCATCGAATTCCCCGGGGGTGCTTTCAGGGAATTCGGTACAGATCCCGGTCGACGTACCGGTGAACGTCTGTGGTAACTCCGTGAGCGTCGTCGGACTGCTCAACCCGGCCATGGGAAACACGTGCAAAAACGGTTCGGGGGGTGCGGCCGCGGGCCGGACCGGATCGACCGCGGGTACGTCGGGCGCCCACGCGCCGGACAGCCGGACCTCCGGCAGCCGCGCGTCGGACGACCGCGGCCAGGGGGCCCGGACGGGCACCGGCAAGCACCGGGCCGTCCGCAGCGACAACGGGGGCGGGGCGACGGCGGAGGGGTACGCACAGGGCTCACCCGGTCTGCTCTCGGGCAACCAGGTCCAGGTCCCCATCGACATCCCCGTGAACGCCTGTGGGAACAGCATCGACATCGTCGGGCTGCTGAACCCCAGCTTCGGCAACACGTGCGAGAACGAGAGCACGCCGCAGGTCGACGTTCCGGCCCCTCCGGTCACCCCGGTCACCCATGAGGCGCCCCCGGCACCCGGACCGCGCACCGTCCCGAACGTGCCGGAGCCGCAGAGCATGCCCCCGGGCACCCCGCAGCTCGCACACACCGGATCGGGCGGGCTCGACCTGCTGATCCCGGCGAGCGCGGGTCTGCTGCTGGCAGGCGCGGGCACGGTGCTCTACCGCCGCGGCAAGGCCGCCTAGGAGAACGGGCACCAGGCACAGTAACGGCGAAGGGAGCGGGCCCCGCGGCAGCGGGGCCCGCTCCGTTTCACCAGGTGGCCCGCAGCTGGCGGATGATCCGGCGACGCAGCCGAACCCGGCGGCTGCCGTCGCGACGCAGCGACAGCCGGTCCAACTCCCAGTGCCCGTACTCCGCATGGTCGGTCAGCAGGCGGGTCGTCTCCTTCCGGGACACCCCGCGCGGCACGTACACGTCGACAAATTCGTATTCCGGCATCGCATCTATTGTGCGGGCAGAGCCCCTGTACGGATAGCGTCTGCCCTATGTCTGATGCTGCGAAGCCATCCGCTGCCGAGGTACGCGCCGCCGCCGATGCGGTCAAGGCCGCGCTCGACCGTCACCTCGACGCGGTCGAACGCCGTTCCGGGGACGACGACCCCGCTGTCTACGACGCGTTCAACGCACTGGCCGCTGCGGCGGAGGTCTATGACGAACTCCTCTACGACCGCCATGACGAGGTCACCCCCTTCGAGATTCCGGGCGCGGAGGACTCCCTGCCGCCCTACAGCGGTCCCGAGGAGCCGAACGCACTCAGTGTGCTGATCCGCCGCGACTACGCGGTGGCGGAGCCGCAGCGGCTGCTCGCCCAGGCGCAGCGACTCGCGGACCTGGACCCGGACGACCGCGGCAGCGAGAGCGCGGCCGTGGTCGGCAGCAGCGTCCACGCGGCGCTGGGGGTGCTGTTCGGGGAGTACGAGGCGGACGAGATCGCGTCCCGGCACACGGAATTCGGCCTTGAGGAGGGCGACTCCACCCTCTGGGTCGCGGCGGCGGACGAACTGCCGGAGCCGGGGGAGTGGCTGGGCGCACCCTTCGACGACGCGGACCCGCAGCTGGTGATCTGCCGGTTCGACGTCAGTGCCGTCTTCGACGAGGACGAGCTGGACGGGGAGCCGGACGGTCCGGCGAGGGACAGCTCCTGACCGGTCCGGCCGTGCCCGTCCGGCCGTGACCGTCCCGCGGTGACCGGTGCCGTGCCGCAGGGCCGGGCGGATGCGCGACGCATTCGCCCGGCCCTGCGGTCTCACCCGTCCGACGCCTCCAGCAGCGTGCGCAGCCGGGTGGTGCGGTCCTGCGCGGGGGACTGGGCGACCGCGCGCGGCAGGGCCTGATCCACCCCGTGCACCACCGACAGATGCCGCTCACCCCGGCTGAAGGCGGTGTAGACCCAGGGGCGGCTGAGCCCCTGCGCCGCGTCACCGGGCAGCACGACGACCACCGCGGGCCACCGCATCCCGGCCGCCTGATGGGCGCTGAGTGCCCAGGCGTGGCGCACGGACGCCTCCACCCGCTCCTGCGGCACGACGACCGCGCTCCCCGCACAGTCCAGGTGCAGGCCCTCGGCATCGGCCGAGACGACTACGCCCGGCACGGTCCTGCCGGGAGCGGGGACATGGGCGATCCGGTCGCCCGGGTCGAATCCGCCGAACTGTCCGGGGCCGGGGTTGAGCCGCTGCTTGAGCGCCTCGTTCAGCGCCCGGGTGCCGGCGGATCCGCCGTGGCCGACGGTGATCACCTGGGTGTCGGACGACGGCACGCCGATGGCGCGCGGCACCGAGTCGGCGACCAGCTGCACCGTGCGGTGCACCGCCTCGCCCGCGTCACGCACGGGCACGATCACCACTTCCCGGCCCGGCGCCGCCACCTGGTTCAGCTCCCCGACGCCGATGCCGGAGACCAGCTCACCGATCGGACCGGGGTCCGGCGTACGGGAGACGATCTGCGGGCACGCGCGGGCGGCCAGCACATCGGCGAACACCCGCCCCGCACCCGCCGACCCCAGCACGCCCGGATCGCCGCTGAGCACCAGACGGGTCCCGTCGGCGAGGGCCTCCACCAGCATCGCGCCGGTCTCGACGTCGAGCTGCGGGGCGTCCAGCACGACGAGCAGGTCGACGGCCACGGCGCCTTCCTCGTCCCGTCCGGGGCCCTCGGATCCGGAGAGCAGCCCGGCCAGTGTGACGGCCGCCGACGGGTCACCGACCGCCTCGGCCAGCCGCTGCCGGCCGTCCACGCTGTGGGTGGCGCCCAGCGCCCGCAGACCGAGGCCGCTCGCCGCCGCGATCAGTGCGGCGGGCTCGGCCTTGGCCGCCTCGCCGCCGGTGTGCGCGACGAGCCCGTGGGCCGCGGCCGTACGGATCAGCTCGGCGGCCGATGGGGAGGGCGCCGACGAGGCGGCGTCCGACCAGTCGGCGTCCTTCTCGCAGGCGTTCACCAGCCGGGCCAGCCCATCCGCGAGGCTCTCCTCGGCGAGCGCGTACCGGTCGAGTCCGAGGAGCACCTGCACCGGCTCCCGCCCGTCCCCGGCCTCCGAGCCCTCGCCGGTGTCCTTGGCCTCCGCCGGTTCCTCGGACTCCTCGGTCTCCTCGTCCTCCGGGCCGTCCTGGAAGACCAGGACGACGCCCTCGGCGACCGCGTGCAGCACGGCCCCTTCGGGGTCGGCCACCGCCCGCCCGGCGAGCGCGGCCCTTACCTCCGTGGCGTCCAGCGCGGTGTGGCCCTGCAGCGCGGCGCGCTCCAGCAGCCAGCCGACCAGGGCCGCGGTACGCCGCTCGTCGTCGGGGCCGCACGCGTCGCCCAGGAGCGCCCGTGCGAAGCCGTCCGCCTGCTCGGGACCGACGCCGGGGAGGGAGAGCAACTGCCAGGGGTCCTCGCGCAGGGCGTCGGCCGCCTGTGCGCCGAGCGTTCCGGCGGCGGGGGCGGCCAGGCTCTCGGGAGCCCCGCCGGCGGCCAGCACGGCCGCCACGGCGGCGACCGCCTCGGGAGCGGCGCCCAGGGGGGCGCGGACGGACTCGGGAGCCCGTTCCCGGACCGGGGGCGGGGCGGGGACGGTCCGGCGGGGTGCGGTGGGAGCGGGGGAGTCGAAGAACGCGGCTCCCGGCTTCTCGCCGCTCTCCACGGCGCGTACGGCGGCCAGCAGATCGGCGGCCGGCCCGCTCAGTTTCGTACCGGCGGGGATGGGGCCGTCCTTCTCGGCCTTGCGCTTCTCGATCCGCTCCAGCAGCTCGCGCTGGGCGGCCAGCTCCGCCTCGGCCTCGGAGACGGCCGGGGCAGCGGCCGTGTCGCCGCCGGCGCTCCCGCCGGTCCCCGCGGCGGGGTCCGTGCCGGCCTCCGCCTCGTCATCGGTCGCGTCGTCGCTCGCTTCGGCGGTCGCCTCGTCGGTCCCGGCGGCCGACTCCTCGGCCGGGGAGTCCGTGGAGGCGTCCGCGACAACGCTGTCGTCGTCGGTGGCCGAGGGGCCGGGGGATTCCCCCCGGGGAAGCGCAGTCACAGCGTGCTCCAGTCCTGGTCGGGATAGCGGTGCACGGGCGCCGACACATCGTCGAGCGCGCGGCAGATCTCGTCAGGAAGACTAAGCGCCTCCACTGACAATGCCTCCGCGAGCTGCCGCGCGTTGCGCGCGCCGACGATCGGGGCCACCACTCCAGGCCGGTCCCGCACCCAGGCGAGCGCCACCTTTAGCGGCGTCGTGGCCAGCCCGTCGGCCGCGGTCGCCACGGCGTCCACGATGCGGCTCGCCGGGTCGTCGAGGTACGGCTCGACGAACGGGGCCAGCAGTTCGGAGGCGCCGCGCGAGTCCGCCGGGGTGCCGGTGCGGTACTTGGCGGTCAGCACGCCCCGGCCCAGCGGCGACGACGGCAGCAGCCCGACACCGAGGTCGAGCGCCGCCGGCAACACCTCGCGCTCCACGCCCCGTTGCAGCAGCGAGTACTCCATCTGCGTACTGGCCAGCCGGGTCCGCACGCCGGGCGAGGCCAGCTGCCAGGTGGCGGCCTTGGCCAGTTGCCAGCCGCAGAAGTTGGACACCCCCGCGTACCGGGCGCGCCCGCTGGACACCGCCAGGTCGAGTGCCTGGAGCGTCTCGTCCAGCGGCGTCACCGGGTCGAAGGCGTGCACCTGCCACAGGTCCACGTAGTCGGTGCCGAGCCGGGACAGCGAGGCGTCGAGGGCGGCCAGCAGATGCCCGCGCGAACCGTTGAACCTGCGGTGGGGGTCGGGCACGCTGCCGGCCTTGGTGGCGATGACCAGATCGCGCCGCGGCACCAGGCTGTCGACGAGGTGCCCGAGCAGGTACTCGGACTCGCCGTCGCCGTACACGTCCGCGGTGTCGACCAGGGTGCCGCCCACCTCCCAGAAGGCCTTCAGCTGCTCGGCAGCGTCGTGCTCGTCGGTGTCCCGGCCCCAGGTGAGGGTGCCGAGCCCGATCCGGGACACTCGAAGGCCGGTGCGGCCGAGATGCCTCTGCTCCATGGGCGCTGAGATTACTGGCCAGGGGTCCACTCGTCGCAGGGCTGTGGACAACCGGGGCCCGGGTCACCCCCTGCCGGAACGTGTTCCCGCGCGCTAGAGTCCGGATCACAGGGACGTTACTGATCAGTAAGGAGAGCGGCTATGAGGCTCGGCATCAATCTCGGTTACTGGGGCGCGGGTATGGACGGGGACAACCTCGCCGTCGCGCAGGAGGCCGACCGGCTCGGCTACGACGTCTGCTGGGCGGCCGAGGCGTACGGCTCGGACGCCCCGACCGTGCTGACCTGGGTGGCCGCGCAGACCGAGTCCATCGACGTCGGCTCCGCGATCATGCAGATCCCGGCCCGTCAGCCCGCCATGGCGGCGATGACCGCTGCCACCCTCGACTCGCTCTCCGGCGGCCGGTTCCGGCTCGGCCTCGGGGTGTCCGGACCGCAGGTCTCCGAGGGCTGGTACGGCGTCAAGTTCGACAAGCCGCTGGCCCGCACCCGGGAGTACGTCGAGATCGTCCGCAAGGCGATGACCCGCGAGCGGCTGTCGTACGAGGGGCAGCACTGGACGCTCCCGCTGCCGGACGGGCCGGGCAAGCCGATCAAGCTGACCGTGCACCCGCAGCGCGAGCACATCCCGCTGTACATCGCCGCGATCGGCCCGAAGAACATGGAGCAGACCGGCGAGATCGCGGACGGGGCGCTGCTGATCTTCCCCTCCGCGGACCACCTGGAGGACACCGCGCTGAAGCATCTGCGGGCGGGCCGGGAGAAGGCCGGCAAGACCATGGAGGGCTTCGACGTCTGCCCGACCCTGCCGCTCGCCGTCGGCGACGACGTCAACGGCCTCGCCGACATGTTCCGGCCGTACACCGCGCTGTACGTCGGCGGTATGGGCAGCCGCAAGCAGAACTTCTACAACCAGCTCGCCCAGCGCATGGGGTACGAGAAGGAAGCCGCCGAGGTCCAGGACAAGTACCTCTCCGGCGACAAGAGCGGTGCGGCCGCCGCCGTACCGCGCCAGCTGATCGACCAGACCACGCTGCTGGGACCGGTGGAGCGGATCTCCGACCGGATGCAGGCCTACGCGGCCGCGGGGGTCACGACCCTGACCCTGGCCCCGGCCGGCTTCACGCTCGACGAGCGGATCGCCGCGCTGCGCGCCGGTACGGACGCGCTGGAGCGGTCCGGGCTCGCCTGAGGCCTGTTCCGAACACGCTGGGGCCCCGTTCCGGAAGCCGGGCTGCACTACGGCCGTGGTGGGGGCTCGGGGGCCTCCCCGCCACGGCCGTCACGCGGAACAACGCGACCGGGGCGGTTGGGTTACGGGGCATGTGCGGAAACGGTTCACCAGCGGTGTATCCGCACCGCGTGCACGTTCGGCCCAGTCCGGGGGCCTTCCTGTTGCCCGTCGGGGCCGGGAGCATTTGACTGTCGCTCGGCGGATGCCGGCACGGAGGTGGCAGTGATGCTCTCGGCAAAGAACCTGTTCCAGGAGATCCTCGACGACGACGAGTCGTTCCGGCTGTTCTGCTCCATCGCCGCCGGTGGCGAGTCCCAGGGAGGCTGGGAGAACGGCCGCATCGCGGCCCTCGCACCCGTCAGCCAGCGCGCACTGGCCCCCAAGATCGCCCGGCACGGCGCCGACGAGGACAAGCACGGCCGGATCTTCAACGCCCTGCTGAGGAAGCGCGGCCTGGCGCCCGTCGAGGTCCCGCACGAGACCGACTACACGATGCTGCTGGAGAAGTACGGCATCGGCCTCGCCCATGAGCAGCTGGTGCGGGAGGAGCCGCTCGCCGAGCGCGACATCATCACCTACCTCGCGCACAGCCGGGTGACCGAACAGCGCGCCTCCGAGCAGATGCGGCTGCTGCGGAGGTACTTCGCCGACCACCCCGACCTGGGCCGCGCGGTGCGGATGATCTCGGACGACGAGGACAACCACCTGGCGTACTGCCACGAGGAACTGCTGCGCTTCGCCCGGTCGGGACACGGCCGTACGATCCAGAGCATCCTGCGCGAGTGCGCACTCGCCGAGATCCGGGTCTACCGCGACGTCAGCCTCGCGGTGATGGACCACATGGGCCGCATCCTGGGCTGGCCGAGGGCCAAGGCCGCGCTGCTGGCGGCGGGGATCCACGCCGTCTACGCGTACGAGCGCCTCGTGGGCTGGCGGCGCATGGTGAGCCTGGCGCCGCCCGAGCGGCGGGACGCGCTGGGCGGTCCGGCCGCGCCGGCACCCGAGTACGGCTGAGAGGCTGTCGGAGCGGCTCCGGGCCCGCCGGGCCCCGTCAGAGCCAGCCGCGCCGCTTGAACTGCCGGTACAGGCCCAGGACCACGCCCGCCATCAGCAGGATCACCGCCGGATAGGCCCACGCCCACTTCAGCTCCGGCATGTGCGTGAAGTTCATGCCGTAGATCCCCGCGACCATGGTCGGCACCGCCGCCATCGCCGCCCAGGCCGAGATCTTGCGCATGTCGTCGTTCTGCCGCACTCCCATCTGGGCGAGATGCGCGGACAGGATGTCGGAAAGCAGCCGGTCGAGACCCTCCACCTGCTCGTTGGCGCGCGTCAGATGGTCCTGGACGTCGCGGAAGAAGGGCTGCGACCGGTCGTGGACGAAGGGCACCCCCGCGCCCGCCAGCCGGGCCATCGGGGCGGCCAGCGGGCCCGTCGCCCTGCGGAACTCCAGCACCTGGCGCTTGAACGTGTAGATGCGGGCCGCGGTGTTCTTGGAGTCACCGGTGGAGGTCGGGGCGAAGACCTCCGTCTCCAGCTCCTCCAGGTCGACCTGGAGCTCGCCCGCGACATCGATGTAGTGGTCCACGATCGCGTCGCTGATCGCGTACAGCACGGCGGTGGGCCCGTGCTTCAGCACATCGGCCTCGGACTCCAGCCGGCGGCGCACGGCGGCCAGCGGCGCAGCCTCGCCGTGCCGGACCGTCACCACGAACGAGTCGCCTATGAACACCATCAGTTCGTCCGTGCTGACCGTGTCGCTCTCGTGGTCGTACACGACCGGCTTTATCACCGCGAACAGCGAGTCGTCGTACACCTCCAGCTTCGGCCGCTGGTGCGCGGCCAGGGCGTCCTCCACCGCCAGTGGATGCAGCCCGAACTCGCTGCTGACCAGTTTGAACTCCTTCTCCGTCGGCTCGTGCAGGCCGATCCACAAGAAGGCGTCACCGGTGGCCCGAGCCTCTTCGAGAGCATCGGAGAAGTCGGCCGGGCCGTCGGTGCGGCGTCCGTCCCGGTAGATGGCGCAGTCCACGATCACGGCGCGCATTCTGCCCTGCTCCGGTCCCCGGCGCACCTTTGCCGGAGCGTCGGCCTACGCTGGCCGGTATGCCCACCCTGATCCTCGTACGCCACGGACGCTCCACCGCCAACACGGCCGGGGTGCTCGCGGGCCGGACCCCCGGCGTCGCGCTCGACGAGCGCGGCGCCGAGCAGGCCGCGGCGCTCCCCGGCCGGCTGGCCGCCGTGCCCCTCGCCGCGGCCGTCAGCAGCCCCCTGCAGCGCTGCCGCGAGACGCTGCGGCCGCTGCTCGCCGCCCGGCCGGACCTGCCGCTGCACACCGAGGAGCGGATCAGCGAGTGCGACTACGGCGACTGGGCCGGCCGCAAGCTCGCGGAGCTCGCCGACGAGCCGCTGATGACGGTCGTGCAGCAGCACCCGTCGGCGGCGGCGTTCCCCGGCGGCGAGTCCATGAGGGCGATGCAGGCTCGCGCCGTCGACGCGGTCCGGGAGTGGAACGCGAGGATCGAGGCGGAGCACGGCGAGAACGCCGTCTACGTGATGTGCTCGCACGGCGACATCATCAAGTCCCTTGTCGCCGACGCGCTCGGCATGCATCTGGACCTCTTCCAGCGGGTCCACGCCGACCCGTGCTCGGTCACCGCGATCCGTTACACCAGGCTGCGGCCCTTCCTGCTGAGGCTCGGTGACACGGGCGATCTCGCCCCGCTGGCCCCGCGCGAACCGGCCCCCGACGAGGGCGGGGCGGCGGGCGGAGAGGCGGATGCCGCGGTCGGGGGCGGCGCTGGGGCGCCGTGATCGCTCCGCGCAGTAGGGTGGACGCGCCGTAGGCGCCTCTCCGGGAGGACTCTCCCGCGCCCCGGCCGAGCCCTCATCCGCGTCAAATCACAAGGGAGACAGGACGTGTCCCGTCAGGTGTTCCTCTACGACCCCCCGGACCGTTTCGTGGCCGGTACGGTCGGGCTGCCTGGACGTCGTACGTTCTTCCTGCAGGCATCCTCAGGTGGACGTGTCACCAGCGTTGCCCTGGAGAAGACCCAAGTCGCCGCGCTCGCCGAGCGGGTGGACGAACTGCTCGACGAGGTGGTCCGCCGCACCGGGGGGAATTCCCCGGTGCCCGCGGTGGCCCCGATGGACGTCACCGACACCGCTCCGCTCGACGTCCCCGTCGAGGAGGAGTTCCGGGTCGGCACGATGGCACTCGCCTGGGACGGCGAGGAACAGCGCATGATCGTCGAGGCACAGGCCCTCGTCGAGCTGGACGCGGAATCCGTCGAGGATCTCGCGGAGGCCGAGGAGCGGCTGCTCCAGGACGAGGAGAACGGCCCGCCGATGCTCCGGGTCCGGCTCAGCGGAGCGCAGGCCCGCGCCTT
Source organism: Streptomyces sp. NPDC050423 (assembly GCF_040655445.1). Lineage (NCBI taxonomy): Bacteria > Bacillati > Actinomycetota > Actinomycetes > Kitasatosporales > Streptomycetaceae > Streptomyces > Streptomyces sp. NPDC050423. The sequence continues at coordinate 29,424 of NZ_JBFAJY010000037.1, read as the reverse complement.
CGCCAAACGAGCCCTGGACGTCGTGAACGCCGGCCGCCCGCCGTGCCCGCTGTGCAGTCTCCCGCTCGATCCGGAAGGACACGTATGCCCCCGCCAGAACGGATACCGCCGCGGGGCCTGACCGACGCCGAGCGGGTGACCCTGCTCGGCAAGGGCGAGCTCACCGTTCTCGGACAGGTCCGGGGGGCCTCCAACGCGGTGCTGTACTGCTCGGTCGCGTACGAGGGCGAGCAGGCGCACTGCGTCTACAAGCCGGTGGCCGGCGAACAGCCCCTGTGGGACTTCCCCGACGGCACGCTCGCCCAGCGCGAGGTGGCCGCCTACGAGGTCTCCGAGGCGACCGGCTGGGGTCTGGTGCCGCCGACCGTGCTGCGGGACGGGCCCTACGGCGAGGGCATGTGCCAGCTGTGGATCGAGGCCGCGCCGCAGGACGAGGGCGAACCGGGGCTGCTCGCGCTCATCGAGGACGAGGAGCCGGGCGAGGGCTGGAAGGCCGTGGCCCTCGCCGAGGTCGGCGAGGGGAGGACGGCGCTGCTGGTCCACGCGGACGATCCACGGCTGCGCCGGCTCGCCGTGCTCGACGCGGTGATCAACAACGGCGACCGGAAGGGCGGACACCTGCTGCCCGCGCCCGACGGCCGGCTGTACGGCATCGATCACGGCGTCACCTTCAACGCCGAGGACAAGCTGCGCACCCTCCTGTGGGGCTGGGCCGGCGAGCCGCTGCCGGCGGAGGCCGTGGAGGTGCTGGACCGGCTGGCCGGGGAGCTGGAGGCGGGGGCCGCACTGGTCACCCGGCTGGGCGAACTGATCACCGCGGCCGAGATCGAGGCACTGCGGGCCCGCGTGGCGCGGCTGCGGGCCACAGGGCTCCACCGGGAGCCGAGCGGTGGGTGGCCGGCCATTCCGTGGCCGCCGGTATAGGCCGGAGCCCGGCGGGCGGCCCCTTGGGCGACCGTCCCTCCCGGACCGTCCCGGGTACGCGGCCGGGGAGCGACGCACCTTTCGGGGCGGGGCGCAAGAGTGCCTCTTCGGACAGGTTGCCCCCTCCGGTTCGTATCCGGAAGCCGCGTCCGGTTACGCTCATTGCATGCATGCCTGGCCCGCTTCTGAGGTCCCCGCCCTGCCTGGCAAGGGCCGCGACCTTCGGATCCACGACACCGCGACCGGCGGACGGATCACCCTTGACCCCGGTCCCGTCGCCCGCATCTATGTCTGCGGCATCACGCCGTACGACGCGACCCATATGGGTCATGCGGCGACCTACAACGCGTTCGACCTCGTTCAGCGCGTGTGGCTCGACACCAAGCGGCAGGTTCACTATGTCCAGAACGTGACCGACGTGGACGATCCGCTGCTGGAGCGGGCCGTGCGCGACGGTGAGGACTGGACCGAGCTCGCCGAGCGCGAGACGGCCCTGTTCCGTGAGGACATGACTGCCCTGCGCATGCTCCCGCCGCAGCACTACATCGGAGCCGTCGAGGCGATACCCGGCATCGTGCCGCTCGTCGAACGACTCCGGGACGCGGGCGCCGCCTACGACCTCGACGGCGATGTGTACTTCTCCGTCGACACCGACCCGCGCTTCGGCCAGGTCTCCAACCTGGACGCCGAGGCGATGCGGCTGCTCTCGGCCGAGCGCGGCGGCGACCCGGATCGCCCCGGCAAGAAGAACCCCCTCGACCCGATGCTCTGGATGGCCGCCCGCGAGGGCGAGCCGAGCTGGGACGGCGCCTCGCTCGGTGCCGGCCGGCCCGGCTGGCACATCGAGTGCGTGGCCATCGCCCTGGACCATCTCGGCATGGGCTTCGACGTCCAGGGAGGCGGCTCCGACCTCGCCTTCCCGCACCACGAGATGGGCGCCTCGCACGCCCAGGTGCTGACCGGCGAGCACCCGTTCGCCCAGGCGTACGTGCACGCCGGAATGGTCGGCCTGGACGGCGAGAAGATGTCGAAGTCCAAGGGGAACCTGGTCTTCGTCTCGGTGCTCCGCCGCGAAGGCGTGGACCCGGCGGCGATCCGTCTCGCCCTGCTCTCGCACCACTACCGGTCCGACTGGGAGTGGACCGACCAGGTGCTCGCCGACGCGGTGGACCGTCTCGCGCGCTGGCGCGCCGCCGTCTCGCGGCCCGACGGGCTCAGCGCCGACGCCCTGGTCGAGGAGGTCCGCGAGGCCCTCGCCGACGACCTGGACACCCCGACGGCCCTGGCCGCGGTGGACCGCTGGGCCGAGCGGCAGACCGCCGGGGGCGGCACGGACGAGGGGGCGCCGGGACTCGTCTCGCGCACCGTCGACGCGCTGCTCGGTGTCGCGCTGTAACTGCCCGCGGTATTACATCCGTTCACCGGCCCCGAACTTCTTGATGAAGTTCGGGGCCGGTTCCGTTTTGTCCATGGTCAAATGCTCGATGCTGCGCTAAAAGCGCTCTATGCAATCATCAACGCGCATCAGAGCGGCAGTAGTTGCAGCGCTGCTGGGGCTGTTCGCCGTCCTCTCGGGACCGGGCGGCGCACAGGCGGATCCGGCCGCCCCCGCCGGGTCGACGGTCGGCGATCTCACCGGCTTCTCGGCCGACGGATCCGTCTACCACCTGCGGGCGGGCGCCGCCGAGGCCCGCGTCAGCTTCGTGTCCGAGGAGACCTTCCGTATCGAGCTCACCCCGGACGGCACGTTCTCCGACCCGGCCGGCGACGCCATCGTCCTGCCCCAGGGAGCCCCGCCCCGCACCCGGTGGAAGGAGCGGAGCGACCGCTACGACCTCTCCACCGGGGACATCACGCTGCGTGTCTACAAGGCGCCCCTGCGATTCGCCCTGTACCGGGCCGACGGCAGCCGGGTCTGGTCCGAGGCCAAGGGGATCGGCTGGGACGGCGAGAAGACCACCCAGACCCTCGCACGCGGCGGCGACGAGCAGTTCTACGGCGCCGGTATGCAGAACGGCAGCGGCAACACCTCGCACCGGGGCCGGACCGTCGAGGTCGGCGTCGACTACAACTGGGACGACGGCGGGCACCCCAATTCGGTGCCCTTCTACCTCTCGTCGGCCGGCTACGGCGTGTTCCGCAACACCTTCGCGCCCAACACCTACGCCTTCACGGACCCGGTGACCACCAGCGCGCAGGAACAGCGCTTCGACGCCTACTACTTCGCGGGTGACGCCAAGGACGTCATAGGCCAGTACACGAAGCTCACCGGCAAGCCGTTCCTGCCGCCGGTGTACGGCATGGAGACAGGCGACTCCGACTGCTACCTCCACAACGCCAACCGCGGCGAGCGCCGCACCAAGGACTCGCTGAAGGTCGCCGACGGATACGTCGAGAACGACATGCCGAACGGCTGGATGCTCGTCAACGACGGCTACGGCTGCGGCTACGAGGACCTCGCGGAGACCGCCAAGGGCCTCCAGGACCGCGACATGCAGCTCGGACTGTGGACCGAGGACGGCATCGACAAGCTCGGTGACCAGGTCAAGGCCGGCCAGCGCGTCGCCAAGCTGGACGTGGCCTGGGTCGGGGACGGCTACAAGTTCGCCCTGGACGGCTGCAAGGACGCGTACCGGGGCATCGAGGACAACAGCGACGCCCGCGGCTTCACCTACGCCCCCGAGAGCTGGTCGGGCGCGCAGCGCTGCGGTGTCCAGTGGTCCGGCGACCAGTACGGCACCTGGGACTACATCCGCTGGCAGATCCCGACCTACGCGGGTGCCACGATGTCCGGCCTCGCCTACACCACGGGCGACGTCGACGGCATCTTCGGCGGCAGCGCCAAGACGTACACCCGTGACCTCCAGTGGAAGATGTTCCTGGGGACCACCATGACCATGGACGGCTGGGCGGCCAGCGACAAGCAGCCCTTCCGTTACGGGGAGCCGTACACCTCCGTCAACCGCGACTACCTGAAGCTCAAGGAGTCGCTGCTGCCCTACCAGTACTCCTACGCGCACGAGGCGACGAAGACCGGCGTCGGCATGGTCCGCCCGCTGGTGCTGGAGTACCCGGACGACCCGAAGGCCGCGACGGACGCGGCGAAGTACGAGTTCATGTCCGGCGAGGACTTCCTCGTCGCCCCCGTCTACCAGGACAGCACCGAGCGCGACGGCATCTATCTGCCGAAGGGCACCTGGACCGACTACTGGACCGGGCGGACCTACCGGGGCCCGACCACCGTCAACGACTACAGTGCCCCGCTCGACACCCTGCCGCTGTTCGTCAGGGGCGGCGCCAGTGTGCCGATGTGGCCCGGCATCCGCTCGTACAAGGACCGCACCGCCGGCTCCCCGCTGGCCTGGGACGTCTACCCGCAGGGCAAGTCCTCGTTCACCCTGTACGAGGACGACGGCGTGACCCGGGAGCACCGCGACGGCGCCTACGCCACCCAGACCGCCGATGTCCGCGCACCGGCGAAGGGCGCGGGTGACGTCACCGTCAACATCGGTGAGAGCAAGGGGAAGTTCACCGGGAAGCAGAGCAGCCGCCCGTACGAGTTCAGTGTGCACACCGGCTCGGAGCCGAGCGCGGTGAAGCTCACCGGCAAGCTGCCCCGGCTCGGCTCGGCCGCCGCGTACGCCTCGGCGAAGCAGGGCTGGTGGTACGACCGCGACGACCGCGGTGGTGTGGTGAAGATCAAGACGGCACCGCTGTCCACGGGAAGGAAGTTCTCCGTGAAGCTGGAGAACACCAGCGCCGTCGGCGGACGGAACGCCGTCGCGACGGCTACCGTCTCCGCGCCGCAGGGCCAGGAGATCGGCGCGGGCGCCCCGGCCACCGTCGCCGTCGACGTCACCGCGGGCAAGGCCGACGTCACGGACGCGGCCGTCGCCCTGGACGTCCCCAAGGGCTGGAAGACCACCCCGGCCCCCGTCGTGCACCGGATCCCGGCGGGCACCACCCGGCGGGTCGAGGTGTCGGTCACCCCGGCGAAGGACGCGACCGTGGGGGAGGCGCGGATCACCGCGCGCGCCCGCTACCGCTCGGCGGGAGAATCCCGTACGGCGGTCCGGCGGATCGCCACCGGGGTGATGCCGGCGCCGCCCACCGGTGAGGTGTGGGCGAGCGATCTGGAGTGGCTGAGTTCGGTCAACGGCTACGGTCCGGCGGAACGCGACCGCAGCAACGGTGAATCGGGCGCGGCCGACGGCGGCCCGCTCACGCTGGCCGGGAAGGTGTACGAGAAGGGGATCGGCACCCATGCCGACTCCGACATCGAGGTCTATCTCGGCGGACAGTGCTCGAAGTTCACCGCGGACGCGGGGATCGACGACGAGATCGACGGATACGGCGAGGTGGCGTTCTCCGTCGAGGCCGACGGCAAGGTGCTCTGGACCTCGCCGAAGGTGACCGGGGCGTCGGCGGCCGTACCGGTCGACGTGCCGCTCGACGGCGCGCGCCACGTGCGTCTGAAGGTCACGGACACCAACGGGTCCAAGACCGGCGACCACGGCGACTGGGGCGCCGCGCGCTTCACCTGCTCCTGAGTGTCCGCGAAGCGAGGGAGCCGGACGGGTGTCCACCCGCCCGGCTCCCGGCTGTCCGGCTCAGTCCTCCGACGAATTCCCCGACGGACTTCCCGGCGAGTCCTCCGGTGGATCCTGCGGGGCATCCTCCGGGGTACTTTCCGGGACGCCCTCCGGCCGTTCGCCCGGCGTGGAGCCCTGCGTGGGGCCCGTGGCGGGGCCCGGCGCGGGTCCGGTCGCGGACCCGCTCCCGGATCCGCTCACCGGCCCCGGTCCGGTCTCCGGCCGGGTCGGCTTCGGCGGCCTGGTCCGGCCGCTCGACGTGTCCCGCAGATACGAGCCGTCGCCGCTCTCGGTGGCGTGTCCGCCCGGACCGGAGACCGGGCCGGGGTCCCGGCGCCGCAGATAGCGCTCGAACTCCCGGGCGATGGCCTCGCCGCTCGCCTCGGGGAGCTCCGCCGTGTCCCGGGCCTCCTCCAGCGTCTGCACGTACTCAGCCACCTCGCTGTCCTCGGCGGCCAGTTGGTCGACCCCGAGCTGCCAGGCCCGCGCGTCCTCGGCCAGTTCGCCCAGCGGGATGCGCAGCCCGATGAGATCCTCCAGGCGGTTCAGCAGTGCCAGGGTGGCCTTCGGGTTGGGCGGCTGCGACACGTAGTGCGGCACCGCCGCCCACAGGCTCACGGCGGGCACACCCGCGTGGGTGCACGCCTCCTGGAGGATGCCGACGATGCCGGTCGGCCCCTCGTACCTGGTCTCCTCCAGGTCCATGGTCCGCGCCAGGTCCGGATCGGACGTGACGCCGCTGACCGGTACCGGACGGGTGTGCGGGGTGTCGCCGAGCAGCGCGCCGAGCACCACCACCATCTCGACGCCCAGCTCATGGGCGAAGCCCAGGATCTCGTTGCAGAACGAGCGCCAGCGCATCGACGGCTCGATGCCCCGGACCAGGACGAGATCGCGGGGCTTGTCCCCGCCGATGCGGACCACGGAGAGCCGGGTCGTCGGCCAGGTGATCTTGCGTACCCCGCCGTCCAGCCACACCGTCGGGCGGTTGACCTGGAAGTCGTAGTAGTCCTCGGCGTCCAGCGCCGCGAACACCTCGCCCTTCCACTCCCGGTCCAGGTGTGCGACCGCCGTGGAAGCGGCGTCACCTGCGTCGTTCCACCCCTCGAACGCGGCCACCATGACCGGGTCGATCAGCTCGGGAACGCCCTCGAGCTCGATCACCCAGGCCTCCTTCCGAAGTTCCCTTGCGTACGGAACAACCTTACGGCTTCCGGCCGCCCTCGCCGCAGCCCCTGCGCACGGCCGGGTGAACCCGGGCCACGAAGGTGCATCACCGGCCGAATCAGGGCATCAGGCCTGTCATACATCCGAGCTGTGTGGGGGCAATTTCGCCTCAACCCTGGACGTTGGGGCCTTCGGGGCGCTATACATCGGATGACCAGAGCAGAGGTCCGATGTTATTTCCCCTGGGGGCGCGCATGAGTCAGACCGTCACGGACTTCGAGGTTCACGACATCCGTTTTCCGACCTCGGAACAACTGGACGGCTCGGACGCCATGAACCCCGATCCCGACTACTCGGCTGCCTATGTCGTACTGCGTACCGACGCCGCGGACAACGATGGTGGCGGTATCGAGGGACATGGCTTCTGTTTCACCATCGGGCGCGGCAACGAGGTGATGGCGGCCGCCATCCAGGCGCTGCGGCCCTATGTGGTGGGGCGTCCCGTGCCGCGCACCGCGGCCGATCTCGGTGCGCTGTACCGGGACCTCACCCACGATTCCCAACTGCGCTGGCTGGGGCCCGAGAAGGGCGTGATGCACATGGCGGCCGGCGCGGTCGTCAACGCCGCCTGGGACCTGGCGGCGAAGCGGGCGGACAGACCCGTCTGGCAGTTCCTGGCCGAGATGACGCCCGAGGAGCTCGTCTCCCTCGTCGACTTCCGCTACCTCAGCGACGCCCTCACCCCCGAGGAGGCGCTCGCGATCCTGCGCGCCGCCGAACCGGGCCGGGCCGAGCGGGCCGAGCGGCTGCGCGCCGAGGGATACCCCGCCTACACCACCTCGCCCGGCTGGCTCGGCTACTCCGACGACAAGCTGGTCAGACTGGCGAAGGAGGCCGTCGCCGACGGCTTCACCCAGATCAAGCTGAAGGTCGGCGGCGACCTTCAGGACGACGTCCGCAGGCTCGGGCTCGCCCGTGAGGCCGTCGGCACCGGCGTACGCATCGCGGTCGACGCAAACCAGCGGTGGGACGTCGCCGACGCGGTGGAGTGGATGACCGCGCTCGCGCCGTACGACCCGCACTGGATCGAGGAGCCGACCAGCCCCGACGACATCCTCGGCCACGCCGCCGTGCGCGCCGGGCAGCCGGTCAAGGTCGCCACCGGCGAACACGTCGCCAACCGGGTCGTCTTCAAGCAGCTGCTCCAGGCCGGTGCGGTCGACTTCGTCCAGATCGACGCCGCGCGGGTCGCGGGTGTCAACGAGAACCTGGCGATCCTGCTGCTCGCCGCCAAGTACGGCGTTCCGGTCTGCCCGCACGCGGGCGGCGTCGGCCTGTGCGAGCTGGTGCAGCACCTCTCGATGTTCGACTATGTGGCGGTCTCCGGCACCTGGGAGGACCGGGTGATCGAATACGTCGATCACCTGCACGAACACTTCGTCGACCCCACCGTGATCGACTCCGGCCGCTACCGGACGCCTTCGTCCCCGGGCTTCTCCGCCCGGATGCTTCCCGAGTCGATCGCCGCACACCGCTATCCGCAGGGCCCCGTATGGCAGGCCCGCCGCACCACTGAGGAGGACGGCCGATGACCGGCACACGCGACTTCGAGGGTATGAACGCCCTGGTGACGGGCGGTGCGTCCGGGATCGGGGCCGCCGTCGCGACCATGCTCCTGGAGCGCGGGGCCCGGGTGGCGGTCCTCGACCGGGACACCGCGGGCGCCCCCGAGGGCACCCTCGCCGTCGAGGCGGACGTCACCGACGACGCGGCCGTGCGCGAGGCCGTCGACCGGGCGGCAGCCGAACTGGGCTCCCTGCACACGCTCGTGTCGAACGCGGGCATCGGTTCCATCGGCTCCGTCGAGGACAACGACGACGACGAGTGGACCCGGGTCCTGGACATCAACGTCCTCGGCATGGTCCGCACCGCCCGGCACGCCCTGCCGCACCTGCGCCGCGCCGCCGCCGAGCGCCCCGGCGCCGTTTCGATCACCCAGACCTGTTCGATCGCCGCGACCGCCGGGCTGCCGCAGCGCGCCCTGTACAGCGCGAGCAAGGGCGCGGTCCTCTCGCTGACCCTCGCGATGGCCGCCGACCACGTCCGCGAGGGCGTCCGCGTCAACTGCGTCAACCCCGGCACCGCGGACACCCCGTGGATCGGCCGGCTGCTCGGCCGGGCCGGCGACCCGGCCGCCGAACGCGAGGCGCTCAAGGCCCGGCAGCCGCTGGGCCGGCTGGTCTCCGCCGACGAGGTGGCCGCCGCGATCGTCTACCTCGCCAGCCCCGCCGCGGCCTCCGTGACGGGCACCGCACTGGCCGTCGACGGCGGAATGCAGGGCCTGCGCCTGCGCCCCGCCGAGAGCTGACCGGGTGTGCGGCCCGAGCCGAACACCTGGGCCGCACACCTCGTACCACCTGCACCACGCACCCCAGCAATGCCATCAGATCTCCGAGCCGGTACTCCACAAAGGAACGGGACACCAATGAGAGTGCGTACGACGAGTGCGGCGGCCTGCGCCGTACTGCTGGCCGTCACTGCCCTCGCGGGCTGCAACCGCGAATCATCGGACGACGGTGCGGGTGGCGGGAAGGTCGGTATCGACCTGCCGCGCAGCGACAGCGACTTCTGGAACTCCTACCAGAACTACGTTCAGAAGGGGATCAAGGGCGGCGAGGTCAAGGCGTTGCCGCTGACCAACTCGCAGAACGACATCGGCAAGCTGGTCGCCAACGTCCAGACCTTCACCGACCAGGGTGCCAAGGCCGTGGTGATGGCTCCTCAGGACACCGGCGCGGTGGCCGAGTCGCTCAACACCCTGAACGAGAAGAAGATCCCGGTCATCAGCGTGGACACCCGCCCGGACAAGGGCAACATCTACATGGTGGTGCGCGCCGACAACAAGGCGTACGGCACCAACGCCTGCAAGTACCTCGGCGAGCAGCTGAAGGGCAAGGGCAAGGTCGTCGAGTTCCAGGGCGACCTGTCCTCGATCAACGGCCGCGACCGGTCCCAGGCCTTCAAGGCCTGCATGGACAAGGACTTCCCGGACATCAAGGTGTTCGAGCTCGCCACCGAATGGAAGGGCGACGTCGCCTCCGCGAAGCTCCAGTCGACGCTGGCCGCCCACCCCGACATCAACGGCATCTACATGCAGGCCGGCGGTGTCTTCCTGCAGCCGACCCTCGCGCTCCTGGAGCAGAAGAAGCTGCTGAAGCCGGCCGGTTCGCCGGGCCACATCACCATCATCTCCAACGACGGCATCCCGGAGGAGTTCGACGCCATCAAGGCCGGGAAGATCGACGCGACGATCTCCCAGCCCGCCGACCTGTACGCGAAGTACGCGCTGTACTACGCGAAGGCGGCGCTGGACGGGAAGACCTTCAAGGAGGGCCCGACCGACCACGACTCCAACATCATCAAGATCCCCAACGGCTTCGAGGACCAGCTCCCCGCGCCGCTGGTGACCAAGGACAACGTCGACGACCCGAAGCTGTGGGCCAATCAGCTGGAGAAGAAGAGCTAGCTATGGACCAGGCACCACCACCTGCCGTACAGGCGGAAGGCGTCGTCAAACGCTTCGGACCGACCGTCGCGCTCGACGGGGTGCAGCTCACCGTGCAACCCGGTGAGTCGCACGCCCTCGTCGGCCGCAACGGCGCGGGCAAGTCGACCCTGGTCAGTGTGCTGACCGGACTCCACAGGGCGGACGCGGGCACGGTCACCTTCGGCGGGGAGCCCGCGCCCGCCTTCGGGGACACCACGGCATGGCAGTCGAAGGTCGCCTGCGTCTACCAGAAGTCCATGGTCGTCCCCGATCTGACCGTCGCCGAGAACCTCTTCCTCAACCGGTTCGACGACAACGCGCGCTGGATCAGCTGGGGGAGGCTGCGCAAGCGCGCGGAGCAGCTCCTCGCCGACTACGGCGTGCAGGTCGACCCGAACACCCGGGCGCGCGATCTCGCCGTCGAGCAGCGGCAGTTCGTCGAGATCGCCCGCGCGCTGTCCTTCGGCGCCCGGCTGATCATCCTCGACGAGCCGACCGCCCAGCTCGACGCCCGGGGCATCGGGCGGCTCTTCGACAAGCTCCGGGAACTGCAGAGCCAGGGAGTGGCATTCCTCTTCATCTCCCACCACCTTCAGGAGGTGTACGAGCTCTGCACGGCGGTCACCGTCTACCGCGACGCCCGCCACGTCCTGACCGCCCCGGTGGCGGACGTGGCGAAGACGGATCTGGTGGCGGCCATGACGGGCGAGAAGTCCGGCGGCGCCGTCGCCTGGCACGCGGCCGGCACCGCCACGCCGCCCGACGCGTCGGCGGAGCCCGTCCTGCGCACCGAGGGGCTCACCCTGGAGGGCAGGTTCGAGCCGCTGGACCTCCAGGTGCGGCCCGGCGAGGTGCTCGGCCTGGCCGGCTCCGCGGCCAGCGGCAACACCGCGCTGGGCGAGGTCCTGGCGGGCATGCGCAAGGCGGGCAGCGGCACGGTCCGGGTGCACGGCGAGGCCGTGCGCCCGGGGAGCGTGCCGCACGCGCTGGCCGCCGGGATCGGCTACATCCCGGAGGACCGGCACGACCAGGGCCTCGTCCTGCAGCGCAGCGTCGCCGAGAACGCCACCCTCACGGTCACCGACCAGCTCGGACCGTGGGGGACCGTACTGCCCTCCCGTACGCGGGAGTTCGCCCGGGGCATGATCGACTCGCTGGACATCAAGACCCAGGGCTCCGAACAGCCCGTCTCCGGGCTCTCCGGCGGCAACCAGCAGAAGGTGGTGGTCGCCCGCGCGCTGGCCCGCAAGCCCAGCGTGCTGGTGGCGGTGCGGCCCACCGCGGGGGTGGACGTCAAGTCCAAGGACTCGCTCCTCGGGGTCGTCCGGCGGGTCGCCGACGAGGGCAATGCCGCGGTCGTCGTCTCGGACGAGCTGGACGACCTGCGGGTCTGCGACCGGGTGCTCGCTCTGTTCCACGGGCGAGTGGTCGCCACGTTCGCAAGCGGGTGGACCGACGGGGAACTCGTCGCCGCCATGGAAGGTGTGGGGGAAAGGGAATGACCGGCACGATACGGCCGTCCACGGCCGACGACATCAACGGGGGACCGAAGGGCGGACTCGGCGACAACAGCCCGCTGAGCCGGCTCAAGCTGATCCGGTGGAGCGACTTCTCCCTGGTGCCGGTGATCCTGGTGCTGATGGTGATCGGCTTCATCGTCTCGCCGGTCTTCCTCACCTCGGACAACCTGATCAGCGTCGTCCAGCAGTCCTCCGAGCTCAGCCTGCTGGTCCTGGGCCAGGCGCTGATCCTGATCTGCGGGCGGATGGACCTGTCGCTGGAGTCGACGATCGGTATCGCGCCCGTCGTCGCCATGTGGCTGGTGCTGCCCGGCGACGACGGCCGCTTCGCCGGCCTGGGAGTGCTCCCCACCTGGATGGCGATTCCGCTCTGCCTGCTGGTGGGCCTCGTCATCGGCGCGATCAACGGCTTCCTGATGCTGAAGCTGCGGGTCAACGGCTTCATCGCCACGCTCGGCATGCTGACCATGCTGCGTGGACTCCACATCGGCATCACCGAGGGCAAGTCCATCACCGATGTCCCGGAGTCCTTCCGCTACCTGGGCAAGAGCCAGTGGTTCGGCGTTCCGGCCGCGGTCTGGATCTGCCTGGTGCTCTTCGCGATCGGCGGCGCGGCGCTGGCCTGGCTCCGGCACGGACGCTCGCTGTACGCGATCGGCGGCAACCCGGAAGCGGCGCGCGCCGCGGGTATCCGGGTCGACCGGGTCACCTGGATCGTGCTCGCCATCGGCGGTCTGCTGGCGGCCTTCGCGGGCATCCTCTACACCGGCCACTACGGCGCGGTCGCCGCGACGCAGGGCAACGGCTGGATCTTCCAGGTGTTCGCCGCGGCGGTGATCGGCGGCATCAGCCTCAAGGGCGGGCGCGGCACCCTGTTCGGTGCGCTGACCGGCGTACTGACGCTTCAGCTGGTGGTCAACGTGATGACCCTCGGCGGCGTCCCGGCCCTCTGGAACCAGTTCCTCAACGGCGCGATCATCATCGTCGCACTGGTCATCTCCCGCTTCGCGAGCGGTGAGAAGCAGGACTGAGCGGTACAGGCTCAAAAGAACGCCGGCGGGGCTGAATTCTCTTCAGCCCCGCCGGCGTTTGGGGTGCGGGACGGAGCCCCGGTTCACCCCGCGCCCGTGGCTACAGCGTCGACCGCAGCCACTGCTCCACGCTGGCCACATGCACCGTCGCCCAGGACCGCGCGGCCTCCGCGTCGCGGTCCCGCAGCGCCGACACGATCGCCCGGTGCTCGTGCAGCGTGCGGCTCACCGCGTCCTCCTGGGTGAGACCGCGCCAGACCCGGGCCCGCGTCGTCGGCCCCGAAAGACCGTCGAGCAGCGAGCAGAGCACCGAGTTGCCGGACGACTGGACGATGCCGCGGTGGAACTCCAGATCGCAGGCCACCAGCTCCTCGACCGAGGGGCGGCTGCCCAGGGCGTCCAGCTGGGAGCTCAGCAGATCCAGCTGCTCCTCGGTGATCCGGCTCGCCGCCATCGCGGTCGCGGCCGGCTCCAGGATCCGGCGGACCGCCAGGAACTCCAGCACCGTGTCGTCGCGGTGGAAGTCCACCACGAAGCTCAGCGCCTCCAGCAGCAACTGCGGATCCAGACTGGTGACATACGTGCCGTCGCCCTGCCGCACGTCGAGAATCCGCATCAGCGACAGGGCGCGCACCGCCTCCCGCAGCGAGTTGCGGGACAGGCCGAGCTCCGCGGCGAGTTCGCTCTCCTTGGGGAGACGATCGCCGGGCCGTAGCGCACCCGAGACGATCATTCCCTTGATCTTCTCGATGGCCTCGTCAGTGACAGCCATGGGCGACCTCCAGACATCCGATGTATCGCCCCATTATGCGTCCCTGGAGGCGGCCGGTGCGCCCTTCGGGGCAACCTGTGCGACGACGGTCCCACGAGTCGGGGCGTTTCGACCGGTTCCGTACGGCGGAGTCCGAAAGCGTCCGCGGTCGCCGGTACGTACGGGAGGGGGCGGCGTCCATGGATGGACACCGCCCCCTCCCGGCGCGTCAGCTCCTGCGGTCGCCGAGCACCGACTCGACGCCGGCCCGGATCTCGTCCGTGGCCAGACCCCGGATCGTCAGCGTCGTCCGGCGCCGCAGCACGTCGTCCGCCGTCTCGGCCCACTCGTGGTCGCGGGCGTAGGCGACCTGTGCCCAGATCTCCGGCGCGTCCGGGTGGATGCGCTCGGCGAGCGCCGGGTTCTCGTTGGCCAGCCGGGCGATGTCGAAGGACAGCGAGCCGTAGTGCGTGGCCAGGTGCCGTGCCGTGTCGGCGGACATCCGCGGTCCGGGAGTGCCCCCGTCGACCAGCAGCCGGTGTGCGACCGCGTTCGGGTTGGCGATACCCGGCAGCGGGAGCTTCTTCGGCAGCCGGGCCATCGGCTCCATGTCCTCGGCCAGTGGGTGACCGGGGAGCGCGGCCAGCTTGTTCATCACCGTGCGGCCGATGTGGCGGAACGTCGTCCACTTGCCGCCCGCCACCGACAGCATCCCGCCGCGGCCCTCCGTCACGACCGTCTCGCGCTTCGCCTTGGAGGTGCCGCCGGGACCGCCGGGCAGCACCCGCAGACCTGCGAAGGAGTACGTGATCAGATCGCGCGACAGCTGCTGGTCCCGGACCGAGAACGCCGCCTCGTCCAGGATCTGCGCGGTGTCCTTCTCGGTGACCGCGACATCCGCCGGATCGCCCTCGTACTCCTCGTCCGTCGTGCCGAGCAGCAGCATGTCCTCCCACGGCAGGGCGAACGTGATCCGGTACTTGTCGATCGGGGTGGCGAGCGCCGCCTTCCACGGGCTGGTGCGCTTGAGCACGAGGTGCGCGCCCTTGGAGAGACGTATCGAGGGCGCCGCGTCCGGGTTCTCCATCTTCCGCAGGTGGTCGACCCACGGCCCGGTGGCGTTGAGCACCAGCCGGGCGTTGATCCCGAACTCCGTGCCGTCCACGGAATCCCGCAGCTCGGCACCGGTCACCCGGCCCCTGGTGAAGCGGAGCCCGGTCACGGCGGCGTGGTTGAGCACGGCGGCGCCCGCCTCGACGGCCGCACGGACCGTCATCAGCGCCATCCGCGCGTCGTTCATCTGGTCGTCGCCGTAGACCGCGACGGCCTTCAGGTTGTCGGTACGCAGCTCCGGCACATCGCGCTGCGCCTTCGCCGGGCTGATCACGTGGCCCACGCCGTCACCGAAGGCGGAGAGCGCCGAGTACGCGAACACGCCCGCGCCGAGCTTGGCCGCGCCGTGCGGCCCGCCCTTGTAGACCGGCAGGTAGAAGGTGAGCGGGTTGGCGAGGTGCGGTGCGACCTGACGGGACACCGCACGCCGCTCGAAGTGGTTCTCCGCCACCAGCTTCACCGCGCCGGTCTGCAGGTAGCGCAGACCGCCGTGGAGCAGCTTGGAGGAGGCGGAGGAGGTGGCGCCGGCGAAGTCGCCGGCGTCCACCAGGGCCACCCGCAGCCCGGACTGCGCGGCGTGCCAGGCGGTGGAGATGCCCAGGATGCCGCCGCCGATCACCAGGAGGTCGTACGTCGCCTTGGAAAGCTGCTCCCGGGTCTCGGCGCGGCTCGGAAGGGAGCCGGAGGCCGGATGCGTCCCGAGGGCGGGGACGCTCTGCAGGGTGGTCATGTTCTCTACTCCTCGGCAGTGCTGTCGTCGAGCCAGCCCATGGAGCGTTCCACAGCCTTGAGCCAGCTCTTGTACTCGCGGTCGCGGGTGTCCGCGTCCATGCGGGGGGTCCACTCGGCGGCCCGGCGCCAGTTGGCGCGCAGCGCGTCGGTGTCCGGCCAGAAGCCGACGGCCAGGCCGGCGGCGTAGGCGGCGCCGAGGCAGGTGGTCTCGGCGACCATGGGCCGCACCACGGGTGCGTCCAGGAAGTCGGCGAGCGTCTGCATCAGCAGGTTGTTGGAGGTCATGCCGCCGTCGACCTTGAGCGCGGTCAGCTCGACGCCGGAGTCCTTGGTCATGGCGTCGCTGATCTCGCGGGTCTGCCAGGCGGTGGCCTCCAGCACGGCACGGGCGATGTGCGCCTTGGTGACGTAGCGGGTGAGACCGGCGATGACGCCGCGGGCGTCGGGGCGCCAGTACGGGGCGAACAGGCCGGAGAAGGCGGGCACGAAGTACGCGCCGCCGTTGTCCTCGACCGACGAGGCCAGGGTCTCGATCTCGGCCGCGGACTGGATCAGGCCCATCTGGTCGCGCATCCACTGCACCAGCGAACCGGTGACGGCGATCGACCCCTCCAGGGCGTAGACCGGCTTCTGCTCGCCGATCTGGTAGCCGACCGTGGTCAGCAGCCCGTTGTAGGAGTTGACGGGCGTCTCGCCGGTGTTCAGCAGCATGAAGGTGCCGGTGCCGTACGTGGACTTGGCCTCGCCCTCGGCGAAACACGTCTGGCCGAACAGCGCGGCCTGCTGGTCACCGAGCGCGGAGGCGACCGGGACCCCGTCGAGCACGCCGCCCTTGGCATGGCCGTAGACCTCGGCCGAGGACCGGATCTCGGGGAGCACCGCGGCCGGGATGCCGATGGACGCGAGGATCTTGTCGTCCCACGCCATGTTGTGCAGGTTCATCAGGAGCGTGCGCGAGGCGTTGGTGACGTCGGTGACGTGCACGCCGCCCTCGGTGCCGCCGGTCAGGTTCCAGATGATCCAGGAGTCCATGGTGCCGAAGAGGATGTCGCCGCGCTCGGCGCGCTCGCGCAGACCCTCGACGTTGTCGAGCAGCCAGCGGACCTTGGGCCCGGCGAAGTACGAGGCGAGCGGCAGCCCGGTCTCGCGGCGGAAGCGGTCCTGGCCCACGTTGCGGCCGAGCTCCTTGCAGAGCGCGTCGGTGCGGGTGTCCTGCCAGACGAGGGCGTTGTGGACGGGCTCACCGGTGTGCTTGTCCCACATCAGCGTGGTCTCGCGCTGGTTGGTGATGCCGATCGCCTTCACGTCGGCGGCGGTGATGCCGGCCTTGACGATGGCGCCCGCCACGACCTCCTGGACGTTCTCCCAGATCTCGGTCGCGTTGTGCTCGACCCAGCCCGGTTTCGGGAAGATCTGCTCGTGCTCCTTCTGGTCGACGGAGACGATCCGGCCGTCCTTGTCGAAGACGATGCAACGGCTGGAGGTGGTGCCCTGGTCGATGGCCGCGATGAACGGCCCGGTGCCGTGGGTGCCGGTGGTGGGTGTGTCGGTCACGGTGTGCTCTCCCGGAAGGTCTGTGAGGTCTTGGGGTTACGGCGCGGGGCTCTGCGGCTCAGGCGAACGCGAGGTTGTAGAGCCCGCCCGCGAGCGCGCCGCCGATGAGGGGGCCGACGACCGGGATCCAGGCGTAGCCCCAGTCGGAGCCGCCCTTGTTCGGCAGCGGAAGCAGCGCGTGCACGATACGCGGGCCGAGGTCGCGAACCGGGTTGATCGCGTATCCCGTCGGGCCGCCGAGCGAGAGGCCGATGGCGACGACGACCAGGGCGGTGATCAGCGCGCCGAGCGTGCCGAGGCCGTTGCCGTTGTCGTTGAGGCCCTGGGTGAGGATCGCCAGGACGAGTACGACCGTGGCGATGACCTCGGTGACGACGTTCTGCACGACGTTGCGGATCTCCGGGCCCGTCGAGAAGATGCCGAGCACCGGTCCGGCCTTGGGGGCCGCCGCCCGGTCGACCATGCCCTCTTCACCCGTATGGGCCTTCAGGATCTCCGGATCCGTCAGATGCGCCCGGAACTGCCCGTAATAGGTCAGCCAGACCAGCACCGCGCCGATCATCGCGCCGAGGAGCTCGGAGGCGAGGTAGAGCGGTACGTCGCTCCACTTGGTGCCGCCCTCGATCGCCAGACCGATGGTGACGGCCGGGTTGAGATGCGCGCCGGACACACCGCCCGCCAGGTAAGCGCCGGTCAGGACCGCGAAACCCCACCCGAAGGTGATCGCGAGCCAGCCGGCGTTCTGTGCCTTCGAGTGCTTGAGAGTGACGGCGGCACAGACACCGGCGCCGAGCAGGATGAGCACGGCGGTACCTATGGTCTCGCCGATGAAGATGTCGGAGCTGGACACCCGCGACTCCTTTGTCCTTCGTCCAGGAAGCCGAACCCCGGGTCCCTCCGGTGGTCCGCGCCCTCAGGTGAGGGCGTTACCGGCCCTTCGCACTGTCACACCCTAACGCTTGTTTCCGTCAGGTGTTCGACAATGCCGACCGGTGAACGGCAGTGTTTCGCTCAGGTGAATGGGGCGTCAAGGGGTCTGTGGCCTACAACTCGATTGAGCCGCTCATCGCCGATGACTGCGTTGATTCCGTCCGGGGCCCGGACCGTCTGCCCGGCGGGCACCCGGCCGGCTCTCAGAAGCGCCTGGCGCCCAGATCCCGGGAGACCGCGCGGGCGCAGTCCCGTACCGCCGCGACGAGGTCGGGCCGCAGCTCGCCGCCCGCGCAGACCCGCTCCACCGCACCGGTCACGGCCACGGCGCCGACCGGCATCCGGCGCCGGTCGTGGATCGGGGCGGCCACCGCGGCGACGCCCTCCCAGGTCTCCTCCATGTCGTCCGCCCAGCCGCGCGCGCGGATCAGGTCGAGCATCGACTCGAACTCCTCCGGATCGGTGACGGTGCGGGGCGTGAAGGACTGCCGCTCGGACTCCATGGCCTCCGTGTGCGCCACCGGGTCGTGGGCCGCCAGCACCTTGCCCAGGGCCGTGGAGTGCAGCGGCTGCATGGCCCCGACCTCCAGGACCTGCCGGCTGTCGTCGGGCCGGAAGACGTGATGGACGATGAGGACGCCCTGCTGGTGCAGGACGCCCAGATGGGCGCTCTCACCGCTGGAACGGGCCAGGTCGTCCGTCCAGACCAGCGCGCGGGCCCGCAGCTCGTGGACGTCCAGATAGCTGTTGCCCAGGCGCAGCAGCTCGGCGCCGACCTGATAGCGGCCGGAGGCGGCGTCCTGCTCGACGAAGCCCTCGTGCTGGAGCGTGCGCAGGATGCCGTGCGCGGTGCCCTTGGCCAGACCCAGCGAGGAGGCGATGTCGGAGAGTCCCAGTCGCCGCTCGCCGCCCGCCAGCAGCCGCAGCATCGCGGCCGCCCGCTCCAGCGACTGGATGTTCTTGGCCATCGCGCCGTACTCCTCCACTGTGGTTCGACAATGCTGAACAGTATCGGTCCATGCCGACCCATGCTCCATCGCAGGGGAATTCTGCGGCACCCCGCCCGGCCCGGACAGCCCCCTGAAAAACATGCAGTCCGATTCGTGGGACAGAGTGACGGTCAGGGGCGCCGCCCGGCTACCCTGGCCGGGTGCGCCTTCCGCCGAAGCCGCAAAGCCGACAGCCGTCGCATCCCAGGGAGTACATCCATGGCCTCGTCGCCTACCCCTTCCGCTGACAGCCGGACCCGATCCGCAGCCCTCCGTGAAGCGCTCGCCACTCGTGTGGTGGTGGCTGATGGTGCGATGGGCACCATGCTTCAGGCGCAGGACCCGACTCTTGAGGATTTCGAGAACCTTGAGGGCTGCAATGAGGTCTTGAACCTGACCCGCCCGGACATCGTGCGTCGCGTGCATGAGGAGTACTTCGCGGTCGGTGTGGACTGCGTGGAGACGAACACTTTCGGTGCCAACTCGGCGGCGCTCGGTGAGTACGACATTCCTGAGCGGGTCCACGAGCTGTCGGAGTCCGGTGCGCGGATCGCCCGTGAGGTGGCGGACGAGTTCACGGTGTCGACCGGGCAGCAGCGTTGGGTGCTGGGTTCCATGGGGCCCGGGACGAAGCTGCCGACGCTCGGTCACGCCCCGTATGTGAAGCTTCGCGACGGATTCCAGCAGAACGCCGAGGGGCTGATCGCGGGTGGCGCGGACGCGCTGATCGTGGAGACGACGCAGGACCTCCTGCAGACGAAGGCCGGCATCCTGGGCGCGCGGCGTGCGCTGGAGGCCCTGGGCAGCGACCTGCCGCTGCTGGTCTCGCTGGCGTTCGAGACGACCGGGACGATGCTCCTCGGCTCGGAGATCGGCGCCGCGCTGACGGCCCTGGAGCCGCTCGGCGTCGACATGATCGGCCTGAACTGCTCGACCGGACCGGCCGAGATGAGCGAGCACCTGCGCTATCTCGCACGGCATTCCCGCATCCCGCTGCTCTGTATGCCCAATGCGGGCCTGCCGGTCCTGACCAAGGACGGCGCGCACTTCCCGCTCGGTCCCGAGGGGTTGGCGGACGCCCAGGAGACGTTCGTCCGGGAGTACGGGCTGTCGCTGGTGGGCGGCTGCTGCGGTACGACTCCGGAGCATCTGCGCCAGGTCGTCGACCGGGTCCGGGGCTCCGCCCTCACGACCCGAGACCCACGCCCCGAGCCGGGCGCCGCGTCGCTTTACCAGACGGTGCCGTTCCGCCAGGACACCTCGTACCTCGCGATCGGTGAGCGGACCAATGCCAACGGGTCCAGGAAGTTCCGCGAGGCCATGCTGGAAGCCCGCTGGGACGACTGCGTGGAGATGGCGCGTGACCAGATCCGTGAGGGCGCGCACATGCTCGACCTCTGCGTCGACTACGTGGGCCGCGACGGGGTCGCCGACATGGAGGAGCTGGCCGGCCGCTTCGCCACCGCCTCGACCCTGCCGATCGTGCTGGACTCCACCGAGCTGCCCGTGCTGCGGGCCGGGCTGGAGAAGCTCGGCGGGCGCGCGGTCCTCAACTCGGTGAACTACGAGGACGGTGACGGGCCCGAGTCGCGGTTCGTGCAGGTCACCCGGCTGGCCGCCGAGCACGGTGCCGCGTTGATCGCGCTGACCATCGACGAGGAGGGCCAGGCCCGCACCGTCGAGCACAAGGTTGCTATCGCGGAGCGTCTCATCGAGGACATGACCGGCAACTGGGGCATCCAGGAGTCGGACATCCTCATCGACTGCCTGACCTTCACCATCTGCACCGGCCAGGAGGAGTCGCGGGGCGACGGCATCGCGACGATCGGGGCGATCCGCGAGCTGAAGAAGCGCCACCCCGACGTCCAGACCACGCTCGGACTGTCGAACATCTCCTTCGGCCTCAACCCGGCCGCCCGGGTCGTGCTCAACTCCGTCTTCCTCGACGAGTGCGTGAAGGCGGGTCTCGACTCCGCCATCGTGCACGCGTCGAAGATCCTGCCGATCGCCCGGCTGGAGGAGGAGCAGGCGAAGGTCGCGCTCGATCTGATCTACGACCGCCGCTCCGAGGGCTACGACCCGCTGCAGAAGCTCATGGCGCTCTTCGACGGCGTCAACATGAAGTCGATGAAGGCGGGCAGGGCCGAGGAACTCCTCGCGCTGCCGCTCGACGAGCGCCTCCAGCGCCGCATCATCGACGGCGAGAAGAACGGCCTGGAGGCCGACCTCGACGAGGCGCTCCGGAGCCGCCCGGCCCTCGACATCGTCAACGACACCCTGCTGGAGGGCATGAAGGTCGTCGGTGAACTGTTCGGCTCGGGCCAGATGCAGCTGCCGTTCGTGCTCCAGTCCGCCGAGGTCATGAAGACAGCGGTGGCCCACCTGGAACCGCACATGGAGAAGTCGGACGCCGAGGGCAAGGGCACCATCGTCCTGGCCACCGTCCGCGGCGACGTCCACGACATCGGCAAGAACCTCGTCGACATCATCCTGTCCAACAACGGGTTCAACGTCGTCAACATCGGCATCAAGCAGCCCGTCTCCGCGATCCTGGACGCCGCCGAGGAGCACCGGGCCGACGTCATCGGGATGTCCGGCCTCCTGGTCAAGTCCACCGTGATCATGAAGGAGAACCTCCAGGAACTCAACCAGCGCAAGCTGGCCGCCGACTACCCCGTAATCCTCGGCGGCGCCGCCCTCACCCGCGCCTACGTGGAGCAGGACCTGCACGAAATCTACGAAGGCGAGGTCCGCTACGCCCGCGACGCCTTCGAGGGACTACGCCTGATGGACGCGCTCATCGCGGTCAAGCGCGGCGTCCCGGGCGCCACCCTGCCCGAGCTCAAGCAGCGCCGCGTGCCCAAGCGCGAGACCGCCGCACCCGAGCCCGAGGAGCCGGAGACGGGCGTCCGCTCCGACGTGGCCGTCGACAACCCGGTCCCCGCCCCGCCGTTCTGGGGCACCCGGGTCGTCAAGGGCATCCAGCTCAAGGAGTACGCCTCCTGGCTCGACGAGGGCGCCCTCTTCAAGGGTCAGTGGGGCCTCAAGCAGTCCCGCGCCGGCGGCGGACCGACGTACGAGGAACTGGCCGAGACCGAGGGCCGCCCGCACCTGCGCGGCTGGCTCGACAAGCTGCACACCGAGAACCTGCTGGAAGCCGCCGTCGTCTACGGCTACTTCCCCTGCGTCTCCAAGGGCGACGACCTGATCCTGCTGCACGAGGACGGCTCGGAGCGCACCCGCTTCACCTTCCCGCGCCAGCGCCGCGGCCGCCGCCTGTGCCTCGCGGACTTCTTCCGCCCGGAGGAGTCCGGCGAGACGGACGTGATCGGCCTCCAGATCGTCACCGTCGGCTCCAGGATCGGCGGCGAGACCGCCAAGCTCTTCGAGGCCAACGCCTACCGGGACTACCTGGAGCTGCACGGGCTCTCCGTCCAGCTGGCCGAGGCGCTCGCCGAGTACTGGCACGCCCGGGTCCGCTCGGAGCTGGGCTTCGCCGGCGAGGACCCGGCCGAGGTCGAGGACATGTTCGCGCTGAAGTACCGGGGCGCGCGCTTCTCCCTCGGCTACGGCGCCTGCCCGGACCTGGAGGACCGGGCGAAGATCGCCGACCTGCTCCAGCCCGAGCGGATCGGCGTGCACCTGTCCGAGGAGTTCCAGCTCCACCCGGAGCAGTCCACGGACGCCATCGTCATCCACCACCCCGAGGCCAAGTACTTCAACGCGCGGTAAGACGCCGTTCGACGCGTGGTAGCGGGACGAGTCGTACACTGGTCGGTCCAGTGCAGGCCGGTCGCCCTCCCTCCGGGGAAGGGTGGCCGGCCTTCTCGCCCCTCATGAAAGGTGTGCCGGATGACCAGTACGATTCCCGCGTCCTTGACCCGTACGGCCGAGGGCGCGGCCCTGCAGGCCGTGTTTCTCGACATGGACGGCACTCTGGTCGACACCGAGGGCTTCTGGTGGGACGTCGAGACGGAAGTCTTCGCGGACCTCGGGCACCGGCTGGACGAGGCGTGGCGGGAGGTGGTCGTCGGCGGACCGATGACCCGCAGCGCCGGGTACCTGATCGAATCCACCGGCGCCGACATCACGCTCCCCGAGCTGACCGAGCTGCTCAACGACCGCTTCGAGAAGCGCATCGGCCTCGGTGTGCCGCTGATGCCGGGCGCGGCCCGCCTGCTCGCCGAGCTGGGCAGGCACGAGATCCCCACCGCCCTGGTCTCGGCCTCGCACCGGCGGATCATCGACCGGGTGCTGGACTCCGTGGGCCACCACCACTTCGCGCTGACCGTCGCGGGCGACGAGGTCACCCGGACGAAACCGCACCCGGAGCCGTATCTCGCCGCCGCGAGCGGCTTCGGCGCCGACCCGAGGCTCTGCGCGGTCATCGAGGACACCGCGACCGGGGTGGCCGCGGCGGAGGCGGCCGGGTGCCGGGTGGTCGCCGTGCCGTCGGTGTCACCGATCGCACCCGCTGACGGCCGGGTCGTCGTGAGTTCTCTCGAAGAAGTCGACCTCGCATTTCTCAGAGGGCTGGTCACCGGAATGCGTTGAGTCGCATACCGGAGAGTACTTCTGTGAATGAATGGAAAAACTCTCGGCGTCGGAGCGTGCCTTTCCTGTCGTGCTGGCGTGTGCGCAAGTCGGTTTCACGCCAATACTCGAATGTGTTCGCCGAGTCGTTCGTCGAGTGACCTTCATCACCCTTTTGATCGTCTGTGTGTTCGGGGGATTCACTCGGCTGCCCTTTTTGGTGCACCCATGTGTCCCGGTTCATGAATCCCTGTACGAATCATTCTCGTACCCGGGAATTGGCTCGTCATGCGTTTTCGTCACCATCCGATTACGCGCCGGGAAGCACTGGTCCGGCATTGCCGACGGGGCCTACTAATGTCGTTTTCTCCACGACCGGGTGAGGGAGAACGTTCAGGATGAATCGCAAGACTCTGGTGCTGCCGGCCGTCGTCGGCCTGCTCGCGCCCGTGCTCGCCGCCTGCGGCGCGTCGGACGGTGGGAGCGTTGGCGGCGGCGCCATCGTTGTCGGCACCACGGACCAGTTCGTCGGCTCGAAGGACGCCCCCGCACCGCTCGACCCCGCCATCGGCTACGAGGCGGGCGTCTGGAACGTACTGCGGCAGACCGTGCAGACACTGATGCACGTCCCGCGCGGCGGCGGCCAGCCGGTGCCCGAGGCCGCCGAGAGCTGCGCCTTCACGGACACGAAGAACGAGAGCTACCGCTGCAAGCTGCGCGACGGCCTGGAATTCGCCGACGGCAGCGCGGTCACCGCCGAGGACGTCAAGTACTCCATCGACCGCGTCATCCGTATCAAGTCCATCAATGGGCCCGTCGCCCTGCTCGACAACATCGACACCGTCGAGACCAAGGGTGACCGTGAGGTCGTATTCCACCTCCGGACCTCGGACGCGACCTTCCCCTACAAGCTCGCCACCCCGCCCGCCGGAATAGTCCAGTCGGACAGATACCCGGCGACCTCCCCGCGCGAAGGATTCCAGGTGGACGGCTCCGGTCCGTACACGATGAGGCCGGAAGTGAAGAACGATCAGGTCGTAAAAGTCGTCTTCACGAAGAATCCCCGTTACAAAGGGGATCTCAAGGTGCACAACGACAGGGTCGAACTGGATCTCTTCCCCGACGCCACCGCCATGGGCAGGGCACTCGACGAGAAGAAGATCGACATGATGACCCGCACCATGTCGCCGAAGCAGTTGCAGAAGATGCTGGAGCACCCCAAGGACGGCATCAAGCTGACCGAGATGCCCGGCCTCGCCATCAGCTACCTCGGATTCGACACCGACGACCCCGCCGTGCGGAACAAGGCGGTCCGCCAGGCCATCGCCCAGGTCATCGACCGCGGCCGGATCGCGAGCGAGGCGTACGGCGCCACGGCCGAACCCCTGTACTCGCTGATCCCGTCCAGTATCGCCGGGCACACCAACTCGTTCTTCAACAAGTACGGCGAGCCCAGCACGGCCAAGGCCACCAAGATCCTCAAGGACGCCGGGATCCACACTCCGGTGAAGTTCACGCTGCACTACACGACCGACCACTACGGCGACGCCACCGCGACCGAGTTCCGGACACTGCGCAAGCAGCTCAACGACACCGGACTGTTCGACGTGACCGTCCAGGGCACCCCCTGGGCGAAGTACCGTGCGGCCGAACTGCGGGGCGAGTACGCCGTCTACGGCATGGGCTGGTTTCCCGACTTCCCGGACCCGGACAACTACACGGCGCCCTTCCTCGGCAGGAACAACTTCCTCAACTCGCCCTACAAGTCGGTCGCCGCCCAGGAGACGCTCATCCCGAAGTCCCGCCGCGAGGCCGACCGCAGTGCCGCCGCCAGGACCTTCGAGGAGCTCCAGGACATCGTCGCCGAGGACGTCCCGGTCCTCCCGGTCTGGCAGGGCAAGCAGTACGTCGCCTCCCGCGACGGCCTCACCGGTGTGCAGTGGGCGGTCAACTCCTCCGCCGACCTCCAGCTCTGGGAGCTGGGGCCTGTCCCGTAGTCCCTGGCAGGCGCCAGGAACCACGGGACAGCCCTTGGGCCGCGGTACGAGCTGAGCCCCGGCAGGGTCACTGGGCGCCGGGGCGCACCAGTCCGCTCTCATAGGCGTAGACGGCCGCCTGCACCCGGTCGCGCAGCCCCAGCTTCGTCAGGACGTGCCCCACATGCGTCTTGACCGTCGTCTCGCTGACGAACAGATCGGCGGCGATCTCCGCATTCGACAGACCACGCGCCACCAGCTTCAGAACCTCCACCTCGCGGTCCGTCAGTGTGTTCAGCGTGTCCGGCACCGGCTCCTCGCCGGACGGCAGATGATCCGCGTACTTGTCCAGCAGCCGGCGCGTGATACTCGGAGCGAGCATCGCCTCGCCGCCCGCGACCACCCGGATCGCCTGCACCAGCTCATTGGCGGGGGCGTCCTTCAGCAGGAAGCCGCTCGCACCGGCACGCAGCGCCTCCACCACGTACTCGTCGAGATCGAACGTGGTGAGCACCAGCACCTTCGCCGGACCGTCCCGGCCCGGACCGGTGATCTGACGCGTCGCCTCGACACCGTCCATCCGCGGCATCCGGATGTCCATCAGCACCACATCGGGCTGCAGCGCCCGCACCTGATCGAGAGCCTGGAGACCGTCACCGGCCTCGCCCACCACCGCGAGATCACCCTCCGCCTCCAGAATCATCCGGAAGCCGGTGCGCAGCAGCGGTTGGTCATCGACCAGCAGGACGCGGATTGCCACAGAATCTCCTCAAGGTCCTTCAAGGGCCACAGGCCGGCCGGCCTCAGCACGGACCGGGTCCATTCTGCCCTGGACGTCCTGCCCCGGCTCCGCCGGGCGTACCGACAGCGGATAGACCGGGGGAGTGCCACCGAATTCGGGACAGAGCGCCTGATGGTCGCACCAGCCGCACAACTTCGTCGGCCGCGGCCGCCACTCACCGGTCTCCGTGGCCAGCGAGATCGCCTCCCACAGGGCCAGAAGCTTGCGCTCCACCCGCTCCAGGTCCGCCACCACCGGGTCGTACGTCATCACGTCCCCGCTGCCGAGATAGACCAGCTGGAGCCTGCGCGGCACCACACCCTTCAGCCGCCAGATGACCAGCGCGTAGAACTTCATCTGGAACAGGGCGCCCTCCGCGTACTCCGGACGCGGCGCCTTCCCCGTCTTGTAGTCGACGATCCGGACATCGCCCGTCGGTGTCACGTCGATCCGGTCGATCACCCCGCGCAGCCGCAGCCCCGACTCCAGCTCCGTCTCGACGAACAGCTCCCGCTCGGCCGGCTCCAGCCGCGTCGGATCCTCCAGCGAGAACCAGCGCTCCACGAGCCGCTCCGCCTCCGACAGCCAGCGCGAGAGCCGCTCGCCCTGCGGATCCTCGGCGAACAGCTCCGACAGCTCCGGCTTCGACTCCAGCAGCCGGTCCCACTGCGCCGGGATCAGCGCCGTGGCCCGGCCGGGGGTCCGCTCCGTCGCCGGATTGTCGAAGAGCCGCTCCAGCACCGCATGGACCAGCGTCCCCCGGGTAGCCGCCTCACTGGGCTTCTGCGGCAGCTTGTCGATGACCCGGAAGCGGTACAGCAGGGGACACTGCATGAAGTCACTCGCCCGCGACGGGGAAAGGGACGAGGGCGGCTGAGGCGGCCGCGGCACTGAGGTCATGACGAAGACCCTACGACCCGCCACTGACAACAACCGGCATACCATCGACCACAGACCCCCGAACACTGCATGATCGTGCCGGACGGCACCGACCGAAGGGACCTCGTGGACGAGAGCGGCAACAGCGGGCGGCCGCAGCCCGGCGCCGGGGGAACTGACCCCGGCACCGGCCCCGGCAAGGGCAAACCGGGGCGCCGCGAAGAGCCCGGAGGCGGCATCCTCATGGGCCGCCCCTTCGGGGTGCCGGTCTACGTCGCACCGAGCTGGTTCCTCGTCGCGGCCCTGATCACCTGGGTCTTCGGCGGCCAGCTCGACCGGGTCCTGCCCGGCCTGGGCGCGGCACGCTACCTCGTCGCGCTCTTCTTCGCCATCGCCTTCTACGCCTCCGTGCTCGTCCACGAACTCGCACACACCGTGGTCGCGCTGCACTACAAGCTCCCGGTGCGCCGCATCCAGCTCCAGTTCTTCGGCGGCGTCTCCGAGATCGAGAAGGAATCCGAGACCCCCGGCCGCGAATTCGTCCTCGCCTTCGTCGGCCCGCTGCTCTCCCTCGTCCTGGCCGGCGTCTTCTACATCCCGCTGAACTTCGTCGAGCGCGGCACCGTCCCCGGCGTCCTCCTCGGCGGGCTGATGATCTCCAACCTCATCGTCGCCGTCTTCAACCTGCTGCCCGGCCTCCCGCTCGACGGCGGCCGGATGCTCCGCGCCGTCGTCTGGAAGATCACCGGCCGCCCGATGAGCGGCACCGTCGCCGCCGCCTGGGTCGGCCGCGCCCTGGCCGTCATCACCCTCGTCGGCCTTCCCCTCCTCACCCGGACCGGGTCGTTCGGGAACAAGACCGACCACCTCGGCGGCATGGACACCGTCATCGACGCCCTGCTCGCCGCGGTCCTCGCCGCCATCATCTGGACCGGAGCCGGCAACAGCCTGCGCATGGCCCGGCTGCGTGAGCACCTCCCCGACCTGCGCGCCCGCGCCCTCACTCGGCGCGCCGTACCGGTCGAGGCGGCCACCCCGCTCTCCGAGGCGCTGCGCCGGGCCAACGAGGCGGGCGCCCGCGCCCTCGTCGTCGTCGACGGAAACGGCGACCCCAAGGCCGTCGTCCGCGAGGCCGCCATCGTCTCCGTCCCCGAACACCGCCGCCCCTGGGTCGCCGTCAGCGGCCTCGCCCAGGACCTCACCGACGGCATGAAGGTCCCCGCCGAGCTGGCCGGCGAAGCCCTCCTGGACCGGCTCAAGGCCAGCCCCGCCACCGAGTACCTCGTCGTCGAGGACACCGGCGAGATCTACGGGGTGCTGTCCACGGCCGACGTCGAGCGGGCGTTCGTCGCCGCCATGGCCAGGCCCGCCGCCTGAGCCCCGGGCCCTGTCCCGGCAGGCGGTCGGAGCGCACGGAAACACCGGTACGCTGGTCACATGTCTGAACCGACCGGTGCCGCCCGCCGACGTGGGCCCTTCAAAGTCGGGGACCAGGTCCAGCTCACCGATCCCAAGGGACGCCACTACACCTTCACGCTCGAAGCCGGAAAGAACTTCCACACCCACAAGGGTTCTTTCTCGCACGACGAGCTGATCGGTGCTCCCGAGGGCAGTGTTGTCCGTACCACGGGGAACGTCGTCTATCTCGCGCTGCGTCCCCTGCTCCCCGACTACGTCCTGTCCATGCCCCGCGGCGCCGCCGTGGTCTACCCCAAGGACGCGGGGCAGATCCTGGCCTTCGGCGACATCTTCCCCGGCGCCCGTGTCGTGGAGGCCGGCGTGGGATCCGGCGCCCTCTCCACCTTCCTGCTCCGCGCCATCGGCGAGCAGGGCATGCTGCACTCCTACGAGCGCCGCGAGGACTTCGCCGAGATCGCCCGGCAGAACGTCGAGCGCTACTTCGGCAGCCCGCACCCGGCCTGGGAACTCACCGTCGGTGACCTCCAGGACAACCTGACGGACACCGACGTCGACCGCGTCGTCCTGGACATGCTCGCGCCCTGGGAGTGCCTGGACGCCGTCTCCAAGGCGCTCGTCCCGGGCGGCATCCTCTGCGCGTACGTGGCGACCACCACCCAGCTCTCCCGGACGGTCGAGTCCATCCGGGAGATCGGCTGCTTCGCGGAACCGCAGCCCTGGGAGTCGATGATCCGCAACTGGCACGTCGAGGGTCTCGCCGTCCGCCCGGACCACCGGATGATCGGCCACACCGGCTTCCTCGTCACCGCCCGCCGGCTGGCCGACGGGGTCCAGGCCCCGCCGCGCCGCCGCCGCCCCTCCAAGGGGGCCTACGGCGACGACTACGACGGTCCGGGCCGACGGTGACCTCGCAGCCCGCGGCGCGGGCCGCGGTGGCGAACTCGGCGCCGATCCAGCCCGCGCCGACGACCACCACGGTGTGCCGC